>DHGC01000061.1 GCA_002402585.1 Erysipelotrichaceae bacterium UBA4808
GAAATAACTTTGATAATGCAGCTTCAAGCAGTTTTAAAGGATTAGCAATTGTTTATTCAACCTCTCAGTGATAACATAAACACAAGAGAGGTTTTTTATGAAAGTTGCGGTTGTGACAGATAGCTCGTGTGGAATGAGACAACTCAATATCGAAATGGAAG
This sequence comes from Erysipelotrichaceae bacterium UBA4808, assembly GCA_002402585.1. Taxonomy (GTDB): domain Bacteria; phylum Bacillota_I; class Bacilli_A; order Erysipelotrichales; family Erysipelotrichaceae; genus UBA2212. Next base: position 162 of record DHGC01000061.1, read on the forward strand.
GTTTGTACATGCTTCCTTTGCAGATAACCGACGGTGTGAATAATTATTTAGAAGGTGAGACGATTACCAACGATCAGTGCTATCAAATGATGTTCATGGGTAAACACATGATGTCCGCACAGCCTTCATTGGGACGGATTGAAGAACTCTTCACTCAACTCAAAGAAGAATACGATCATATCCTTGGGATACCTTTAGGCAGAGGCTTATCGGGTACCTTGGAGCTCATGACGACTGTGGCGAAAAGTCTGGATATTCCTTTTAGCGAAGTTGACTGTTATTCGATGGCCAATAATCAATTGGTCTGTTCGATGACAGCACGTCAATTGCTGGATCAGGGCAAAGATTTGGATGAAGTTTTAAAGATTGTTCGCGAGATGGCCGATCAAAGCATCAGCCTTATCTATGCGGAAGATTTGAAGCTTTTTGCACGCAATGGACGTACCACAGCGCTTGCCGCAACCATTGGTGGTTTTTTGAATATCAAACCTGTGCTTGTCATTCGTAAGGAAACAGCTGGAAAGATTGATATTCTATTTAAAGAACGTACAATTCACAAAGCATTTGTACGCATCGTCGAGGAAATGGAAAAATTTGGCGTCGATGAGAACTATGAAATGTGCATCGGTCATGCTTGGAGTAAAGAAAACGCGGAACTATTGGCATCGATGTTCAATAAGCGTTTCCCGAATACGAAATTGTATGTGACGGACTTGATTTGTAGTGGTGGTGTCAATGCGGGTTTAGGTTGTGTGGCCTCTCAGGCGATACGCAAGCCAAAACTCTAGAAAATGAGGGTTTATGCGTCGTTATAACTTTAAGCATGTCTTTAATTGTCGAGATATCGGTGGCTATTTCACTGAGGAACAACAGCTTGTTAAAAACAATGTCTTTATTCGTGCAGATAATCTGACCGGTCTTTTGGAGTCTGAAATCGATTTTTTAAAGAGATTAGGACTGGAAGCTGTCATTGACCTTCGACATCAGAATGAAATCGATTTGGAACCAGATCCCTTTGTCAATCGTGATGATGTTCATTACCACAACATCGCCGTATTAGATCATGCGCAATTTACACTAGAAGATTTAAATCAAATCAAATTAAGTGATTTGTATATTCAGATTGCTGAGAATGCAAGCTTCATCAAGCAAGTGTTCGAGACACTCGCAAGCTATAAGGGTGCTGTGTTGTATCATTGTTCAGCGGGTAAAGATCGTACAGGCGTCATAACGGCCTTGTTGTTTAAGTTGGTTGGGGTTGCGAATGTGGATATCGTTACGAACTACGAAGTATCCTTTACTTATCTGGTTCCTAAATATGTGGATGCGGACCGTAATGTGTCTGAGGTCTATGCGGAATTGTTTGCGTCGAAGCCAGAGACCATGGTAACATTCCTTCAGTATCTCGATACAAAGTATCCGAATATACAGGATTATTTCTTATCCAAAGACATCTCGATGGAGACTTTGGATACCATTAAGCATAAAATGCTGGATTGATAAGGAGTCCTATGAATTTAAGAAAAGTAGTCTTGACCATGGCTTTAGTTTTGTTTCTCGTCTTGATGTTTATCGCTGTAACCAATTATGCGCAATACCAAACGCTTGTTGAGCTTGCTTCACAGGTTAATCCTGAAGTAGATTCGAATACCTTTGATGCTTTATTGGTATGGATGCAATTTCCATTGTTGATTCTGATCTCCGTCATGATGTTTTATCTGATCTTTGCGGATGATAGTTTGACACGACAAGCAGAGCGTTCACGTAAATAAGCACTTCGGTGCTTTTTCATAAGGGGGATTATGAAACAGAAAGAACTTAACAAACGACTTAAAGCACTAAAAGATGAAGACAAAAAAACCATTCATAAGATGATGGCTTACTTGGATGTCTATTCGCTAACCAAACAAGAACGGATGGCCTTTCAATTGGAAATGATTGAAAAGTCTGAACGTTTGGAAGTTTGGGATAAGTTGGATGAGGTGATCGACCTCAAAGAAACATGCGATACATACCTGCATAAGTTGAACAAGGATCAATTAAGCTTATCTCGTATACTTGGTTTGGATGAGGGATTGAGTTTTGCTTGGTTGCTTGGTATCGCAAGCATGATTGTAGAAATCATACGCTTCAGACAAGAAGAGACCTTTGCCTTGGAAGGTTTGTCCATTAAGCTTTGGTTTGTTGTGTATGTTGGGTTCTTTTATCTCTATTCAGCCATAACTCGATTTGCAGGTCATCGAAATGCATTTCGTTCTGAAAGTGCACGTTTCTTCTCTTCCGTGCTTGTCTTCATCATTGGAATTTCGATTCTCGTGCTTGAAAAACCGCTTCGTGAAGTCGTGGTGCGTATTCCATGGTGGTCTGTGGCGGGCTTCTTCGCCATCCTCACCTTTTTATCGATTAAACGATTCATTGATCAAAAAGAAAAAGTAGATTCTTTTTAAATAGAGGATCTACTTTTTTTGTTTAAACTTTAGCGTTTTGGACGGAAAGTCTTAGGGTAGTCTTTGTGTTTAGGCTTCGCTGTGTTACGAGCGGAGATTTCAAATGCTTTGACTTTGTAGCTCTTGATCGTTCCTTGGTTCAATGCATCCAAGATTTCTTTGACGAATTCTTGTGGCACTTCCACATGGCTGTAACGATCTTGGATGCGGATTTTACCGATATCCTTACCACTGATACCAGAGGCTTCCGCGATTGCGGACACAAGATGTGCCGCTGCGATTCCGTGTTTCAGACCGACGTCCAATTCAATCGTAGATGAATTGATGCGTTGAGCACGACGTTGTTTTTCGATTGGCTTTTGAGCTTCGACGAAGATGTCTGCCCCAATGACTTTGTAAAGCAAAGCTTCAGAAAGTTGGATAGGGTTCAAACCTTGATCCACAAGCTTTTCAACCAAAGTCTTGATTTCTACTGGGATATCGGCTTTAAGTGTCTTCATGATGTCTGTTGTCATGTGATCGAAACGCACCGCCTGAATATCATTCAAACTTGGCATTTCTTTACGATCGATGGTCGCTTTGGTTAAGCGTTCCAACTCGTTGATGACATAGCGTTGACGTGGTGTGACCAAGGTTACGGAGATACCGGATTTACCCGCACGGCCTGTACGACCAATACGGTGAACATAGTATTCAGTTTCCTGAGGGACATCGAAGTTGAAGACCATGTCTAAACCATCGATATCGATACCACGGGCTGCGACGTCGGTACAGATCAAGTGTTGGACTTTTTTGTCTTTGAACTTGGCCATGACCAATGAGCGCATTTCTTGTTTCATGTCGCCATGAATGGATGCGGTGCTGTAACCCTTGGAAGCGATCAAACCACTAAGATCATCGACCATCTTCTTGGTGTTACAGAAAATCATACTGCTTTCTGGGCGGTAGTACTCCATCAATTGAACCAAAACCTTGACCTTTTCGCCTTGATTGACTTCATAAACGACTTGTTCAACAGAATTGACGGTCATTTCTTTTTGCTTGGTTTTGATGTGTACTGGATTGTTTTGGTAGTTGTTGGTGATGTCTAAGATTGCCTTAGGCATCGTAGCCGAGAAGAGGAGTGTTTGACGCTCTTCAGGTAGATCTTGAAGGATCTGTTCGATGGCTTCTTTGAAGCCCATCTTCAACATCTCATCTGCCTCATCTAAAACTAAGGCTTTGAGTTGATGGAACTTCAAGGTACGACGATCGATGTGATCTTGAATTCGGCCTGGTGTACCAACGATGATGTCAGCGCCACCCTTCAAGTCACGAATCTGCCCGGTAATAGGATCGCCCCCATAAACCGTGACGATTTTCACGCCTTCTTTATATTTGGCAAACTTACGCAATTCTTGACTAACCTGTAAAGCAAGTTCACGGGTTGGAGTCATGATCAAAATCTGCGGTGTACGCTTGTCTAATACGACCAACTTCTCTAAGAGAGGTAATCCAAAGGCTGCTGTTTTGCCTGTTCCGGTCTGACTTTGACCGATGACATCTCTGCCCTCTAAGACTGGCGGGATGCATTGTGCTTGAACTGGTGTAGCCTCTGTATAGCCGAGTTCTTCGATGGCTCGATTAAGTTCAAACGATAAGTTTAATTCACTAAATTTCATATTTTTCCTAACTGTATGCAGACATACCGGTGCATTATAACACAGATGTGAATGAATAACCTAATGAATCACGCGAAAAATGAAAAATTTTCATTGGTTTTAGAGTGACATTTTAAGGTATTCAATACGATGAGTGCTATCTCGGAGATACAATCTCCTGTGCTGCTTACCTCTTTAATGTAGTACGAAAATGAATACTGTCAAGTAATACTGTTTGTAGATCGAATCAGAAGACAAATTGTGTGTTGAGCTCTTGAATTCTTAGAAGGTCTAGGATACAATATATTAGCACTCACATCATTAAAGTGCTAAAGGAGACGTATGGCAAAGAAACAGTACAAAGCAGAGACAAAACGTTTGTTGGATTTGGTCATTCATTCCATCTATACTCATAAGGAAATCTTTTTAAGAGAATTGATCTCCAACGCATCAGATGCCTTGGATAAGGCATATTTCATGTCGCTCAGTGATGATTCGATTCAATTGGATCGTATGAACTTGACGATTAAAATTGAAGTGGATGAGAAAGAGCGGACATTGACGATTACGGACAATGGCATCGGGATGACAAAAGAAGAGGTTGAAGATAACCTGGGTGTCATTGCGAAGAGTGGTTCGTACAACTTCAAACAAAACATTGCGGATAAACAAGAAGAAGTCGATATCATTGGACAGTTTGGGGTGGGGTTCTATTCCGCCTTTATGGTCGCAGATAAAGTAGAAGTTTATACCCAAAGCATTAAAGGTGGCGCAAGTGTTCACTTTGAATCCACGGGTGAAGATGGCTATCGTGTGGATGAATTGGATGAGAAACTTCCCATTGGATCCAAGATTGTTCTACACATCAAGAAGGATGAAGAGGAAGAGAAGTATGGTGAATACTTAGAGAGCTATACGCTGAAGCGTTTGGTTAAGAAGTATTCCGATTACATTCGTTATCCGATTCAAATGGAAGAGGAAGTCAAGGAATACGATGATAAGGGTGAGGTCACAAGCTCCACCATGGAATTGAAGACATTGAATTCGATGGTTCCAATTTGGAAACGTTCAAAGTCGGATTTGAAAGATGAAGACTACAATGAGTTCTATCAAGGGAAGTTTAATGATTATCAGAATCCTCAGAAGGTGATTCACACCAATCTAGAAGGATCGATTTCATTTGATGCCTTGTTGTTTATTCCAAGTCGCGTTCCTTATAATTTCTATTCAGCTGAATACCAAGCAGGACTTCAACTCTACAGTCGTGGTGTGTTCATCCTAGACAATGCCAAAGAATTGATTCCTGAAGCCTTCCGTTTCGTGAAAGGCTTGGTGGATTCACCGGATCTTTCGCTTAATATTTCCAGAGAAATGCTTCAACACGATCGTCAATTGAAAGCCATCGCATCCCGTTTGGAGAAGAAGATCAAATCGGAACTCTTAGGCATGCTTAAGACGGATCGTGAGAATTATGAGAAGTTCTATAAGAATTTTGGCTTACAGTTGAAATATGGAACTTATGCGAACTTTGGAGCACAACGTGAGTTGTTAGAAGACTTATTGTTATTCACATCAAGTCGCGATAAGAAGTTGGTTTCATTGGAAGAATATGTCGCACGCATGCCCGAGGACCAAAAAGAAATCTATTATGTCTCGGGTGAGAGTGTTGAGAAGTGTGACCGTTTACCGCAGAGTGAATGGGTTAAGGAAAAGGGTTATGAGATTCTGTATCTAGTGGATGATGTGGATGAGTTTGTCTTCTCCATCTTGAGTCAGTATAAGGAGAAACCATTCAAAGCCATCAACCAAGGGGACTTGAATCTCAGTAGTGATGAAGAGAAAGAAGCGTTGAAACATAAGTCTGAGGAGAAGAAAGATCTGCTTGGATTACTGAAAGAAGCATTGAAGGACCAAGTTGTGGATGTCCGTTTGAGCACACGCTTAAAGACCCATCCGGTCTGTTTGGTTGCGGATGAAGGCATCTCACTGGAGATGGAAAAAGTCTTGGCACAAATGCCAAATGCGGATCAGAATGTTAAGGCTAAACGTATCCTTGAGTTGAATAGTGATCATCCGTTGATGGATGCCTTAAGTAAAGTAGACGCAGATAAGGTTAAAGACTATGCATCCTTATTGTATGATCAGGCTTTGTTGATTGAAGGTTTCAGTTTGGAAGACCCGATTGGGTTCTCGAATAAATTAGCGCAGTTGATGATTGATGCGTCTAAGTAAGCCGGTGCAAACCGGCCTTTGTTTTACTACTTTTACAAAACACTAACCCATTCTAAACAAAACTTCATATGATCTTTGTTAAACTAGCATCAAACAGGGAGCGATGATGATACGCGAAAAGCCAATCGTGCGCATACGGCAGCTTTGTAAATGGGATGAATCTTCAATGGTTTTAGAGGCTGTGGATGTGGATATCCACAGTTCTTCGTTCGTTGGTATCGTTGCGTCAAACCAAAAGACAGAGACTTTTTTAATGCGTATCATGGGTCAACAACTAAATTTTGATTTTGGCTTGGTTCTATTGGATGGATCGCAAGTCAATCGCATCAAAGCTGAAGAACGGGGTCGATTCAAGCGATCTTTTGCCTTAGCTCAACCCTTCTATACAGCCACGATCGAGACAACGGTCCTAGATCATGTCCTGGACCGGCATCCCATCCATTCGATGATCTTTGGCCGTAAGGTTCACCTTGTGGAATTGGCTTCGTATCATATGCACGCTTTAAATCTGACGCATCTATTTGACAAGCGTGTTAATCTTTTGAACAGTACTGAGCGGATGATGATCAGCATTGTAAAAGTATTGATGCGAAAGCCGAAGTTGGTGATGATTGATCATGTCTGGTTCAAGTTGGATGACGAACACTGGTTGCGACTCATGACGCATCTCTCGCACTTGGTTCAGAATGATGAATTGACCGTAATTGTGAATCACTGGGATGCATCGACCTTACCCTACTTACAACGCATTTTGGCGTTCGATCAAGGAAAGCTTATCCAAGATGCGGTTGTGGATAAAGTGGATTGGACTTTAATTCAGATCTTACAAACCAAGAAACAGATGGATGAATCTGTTGAAATCCATCATGGGAAATTATTTAAATCGCCACTTGTTTGATACGTATCAATATTTTACACGTGTCCAAATCGTCTTAATCTCAACTTAATCATCTTTCTGCTAGGATACAGCTGTAGGAGGGATGAGATATGTTACCAAATAACGAAGTGTTTGAGATGCTACGGAATTATCGGATTCATTTATTAATCATCGAATTTGGAATTATCTTCATCTTGTTTATAATGAGTATGAAGAGGAAACGTGTATGAAACTTCTGTTAGTTGAAGATGAACAAGATTTGTTGAATGCGTACCAAAAAGGTTTGAAGGCTGAGGGCTATGGTATCGATGCGGCATCGAGTGCTGAAGATGCGATGGACCTACTGTCTTATAATAAATACGACTGTATTGTTTTAGATTTGAATCTACCCAAGATGAGTGGTTTGGAATTGTTGGAAAGTATTCGTGAAGAAGATGATCAGACAAAGATCATGATTGTGAGTGCGAATCATACGGTCGATCAACGGATAGCAGGTTTGGATAAAGGGGCGAATGATTACTTGATCAAACCTTTTGATTTCCAAGAATTGAAAGCACGTTTAAGAGCTTTATTGAGACGTGATTTTTCGGTTAAACCCACGATATTAACCAGTGGTGATTTTAGTCTGGATTTGGCTTTGCATCAAGTGAAGTATAAAGATAAGGTCATTGGATTGACGGTTAAAGAATATGCAATCTTCTCTTATCTTTTACAAAACCAAGATCATATCGTCAGTGCGGAAGAGTTGTTGGAAAAATGCTGGAACGAAGAAGCGGATCCGTTTACGGATGTTATGCGTGTACATATCTATGCATTGCGTAAGAAAATTCATGCGATTACCGAACGGGATGATGTGATCCTAACGGTGAAAGGTGTCGGATACCGACTGAACCCCTAAGATGAAACGTAAGAGTCTACAAGCAAAGGTATTTCAATATCTCGCGATTTGGATGTTGGTGCTTTCCACGTTTGGTGGTGTTTTCGTCTGGATGAACCGACCCAATGAAGATGTTGAACAGGAGATCATGTTCGGAAAAGCGGAGATGGCGATTGCGGAAGATGCACGTATGGTAGAGCCAAATGTATTGGCGACAGACGTCATGCCTTCAAGTCGAACGATTGGATTTTGGGTGTTTCTCGTGCTGGCATCAGGTTACTTGTTGCATTATGGCTATCGTCATCTTGTGCTACCAATTGTGCAATTGGGTAAGACAATGCGAATGCATCCATTAGAGAATATTACGCATAAGCAGGATTATTTGGAGTTAGAAGATATCCGTGCTTCACACAATGCAATCACATCGAAATTGGATTCAGCTTTAAGTTATCAAAAACGTTTTAATGCGAGTATGGCGCACGAATTGAAAACACCGTTATCCATCATCAAGACGCATATTGATGTGCTTAATGAGCAAACCGATAAGACGATTGAGGATTATCAGAACACGTTAAATGTGGTTTCAAAGACAGTCAAGAAGATGAATGCCTTGGTTGAAACCTTGTTGGACACATCACAAGAGGGTCAAGATAGCTTGAATGATGTGTTGAATGTCGAAGAGTTGATTATGGATGTGGTCGATGATTTGAGTCTGTTGGCTGAAGATAAGGGTGTGAAGTTGAACTATCACACACATTCAGGTCCAATAAGTTACGGGAATCAAGTATTGATGTATCGTGCATTGTATAATTTGGTTGAGAATGCGATTAAATACAATAAGCGGGATGGTGTGGTTGAGATTGTGACGGACTTTGAAGAAGATGTCTTTACCATATCCATAAAAGATAGTGGACGAGGGATTGCACAAAAAGACCTCGCGCATATCTTTGAACCTTTTTATCGAAGTGAGAACCATGCGAAAGATGGTTTGGGCTTAGGTTTAGCTTTGGTTCAAACGGTTGTGAACATGCACAGTGGTCGCATTGAAGTCATGAGTCAAGAAGATGAAGGGAGTGCCTTTGTCTTGCATTTTCCATATCTACGTCAAGGGGGTCACGCTTAATGAATGTATATGATTTTGATAAGACGATTTATCGAGATGATAGTTCGATGGATTTTTATAAGTTTAATCTTAAAAAAGATCCCATCATTCTTATCCATATCTTTTCGCAAGGATTTGCATTTATCGCGTATCGCTTGCATCTGATTCCAAAGACGAAGATGAAGACGATCTTCTATCGTTATTTCAGACATATTAAAAATATGGATAAACGTGTAGAAGAATTCTGGATGGTTCATGAGCATAAGTTGATGGATTATTATCATTTGCAGAAACATCCAAGTGATGTGATCATCTCGGCATCTCCAGAGTTTATGTTGAAGCCGATCTGTAATAAGTTGGGTGTCAACTTGATTGCGTCGCGTGTCGATCCCATCACAGGGGTTTCTCAAGCAAATTGTTATGGTGTAGAGAAAGTAAAACGTTTTAGGGAATTGTATCCAAATACACAGGTTAATTCATTCTATTCGGATTCACTGTCGGATACACCGCTGGCAAAGCTTGCACAAGAAAGTTTCCTGGTTACTCCAGAAGGAATTCATCCTTGGCCGAAAGACTAAGGATTTTTTATTAAAAAAGACTTGGATCATCCCAAGTCTAAGCGGATATCACCAGAAATCGTACCGAGTTTGATTTGGGTCTTGGGTTCACCCACTTGTACGGTTCCTAAATGTTTAAGCATAAGGGCTTCACCTGCACTGAAGACTTCGCAATCTCCATTCACTGAACTGGCGGTGATTTGAAAATTACTAGTATTTTCAATCTTCATTTTGAGATCACCACTTGTGTTGGACACATGCATTTGCTGGATGGTCTTGAGCTCTGTGTTGATATCCCCACTTACATTTGCGATATGAATCACTTCATAATCACCGACGAGCTTTAAATCACCACTGGCGCTTTGATAGTGGAACGCTTTTCCGCTGGAATTTTCAATATTGAAATCACCGGATGCGGATCGAATGTGCATGTCTGTGAACACATCCCTGATTTGAAAGTCAGATGAGGCGACTTCGATATCAATGCGTTCAGCTTTTATATCCATAAGTTTAAAATCACCACTGGCTGAGTTGATTCTTATTTCATTCACGATGATGTGTTCGAGTGTACCGTTGCCACTGCTGGTATTTAACAACAGAATTGGCAAGTCGTTTGGAACTTGGATGTAAAGGTCGTATTGACCACTGGATTTGTGTGGGAAAAGGGGTAGGACCTTGACGAAGAAGACATCTACTTCTTGATAAGCGATCAGGGTATGACTTAGTCGCTCAAGAAGTTTGCCTTCCTTATAGAGGTCTACATGAAAGCCTCCATCTTTGGATGTGACGATCTTCGTATCCGCATGACGCGCACTGATATCGAGTGTCGTGATTTTATTCGTGTATTCTTTCTTCTGATCATGGCCATCTATGCGAATCGTTTCATCGTTTGATTTAGCTATACCTTCATACGCTTCCAAGATTTCTTCAATGGATCCAAGAGATGCCATGAGTTCTTCATCGCTATGGCCATTTTGTCTGCCTAAGGTAAAATGCGTTTCGAAATCATTAAGGATTTCATCTCTGCCTTCGATGTTAAGTTGGTATAGACGTTCGCGTAGTGTATTCATGTATTTTTCTTTAGTCATTCGGGTTCTCCTTAATCAAGTGATCAACTTGTTCAATGAATGCATACCAATCTTTCTTTAATGCTTCATGGTGATTTGAGCCTATTTCAGTGAGTCTGTAATACTTACGAGCAGGACCGGATTCTGATTCAACAAGATAGCTTGTGAAATAGCCTTCGTCATTTAAACGCTTGAGGACGAGATAGAGCGTTCCTGCCGCAATGGACATCTGTTGTGAGATGGCTTCAGTCAGCTCATAACCATATTTATCCCCTTGTTTTAGGAGCGATAGAACACAGAGTTCAAGGACCCCTTTTTTAAATTGTGGATTCATAGTGTTCTCCTTCAGCTATACTATATCACTATCTATATAGTAATGCAATATAGTAGATTGATTTAGGAATAACTATTTCGAACGCATACAAAGTAGTATGGACCAATGCCCACGCTGTGGAGAAAAAGATCAACGTTATTTCATTGTGAATCAAAGGCGAAGTTTATGTCGCAAGTGTTTGACGTACCAAGGCGATGAGGGTCAAGCGGTTTTTGCGGAAGATTTGGTTGAGCCCGTCCTTAGTTATGATTTGACGGAACCACAGTTGAAGTGTTCTCGAGAAATCGAACAGGCGAGTCGAAATGGGGACGTCTTGGTTTATGCGATTTGTGGGGCAGGCAAAACAGAGCTTGTGATTGAAACGATAAGCTCTGTAATCGATCGCAAACTCACTGTGGGAATTGCTGTTGCAAGACGACAAGTGGTTCTGCAATTGTTTGAACGTTTGAAAATCATATTCCCAGAGTTAGTTGTGAGGGCAGTGTGCGAAGGTCATACCTCTGAAATCAATGGTCATTTAATCATCTGCACGACGCACCAATTGTATCGCTACCATCAGTTTTTCGATGTGTTGATTTTGGATGAACCCGATGCATTTCCGTTTAGTGAGGATAAGACATTGCAGGGCTTTGCGAAGATGGCGTGTAAAGGTAGCGTTGTGTATCTTACAGCGACGCCTAGCTTAAAGATGAGAAACAGTGTTAAAGAAGGACACATGCATGAAGTGAAGCTCTTCGTACGACCCCATGGCTATCCATTAAGTGTTCCGAAGGTAAGAACAGGTCTTCATTATGTTCAGTTGATTATCTTACAGCGGTGGTTGGCCAAACGTAAGAAACAAGTCCTTATCTTCGTGCCAAGCATTTATCTGGGGAATCAATTAATGAATTTGCTAAAACTTGATTTTGTTTATGCAGGTTATGAGCGCTTGGACGAACGGATCCGAGCATTTAAGTTAGGTGAGATCAAGTTCTTGATTTGTACGACAGTGCTAGAAAGAGGGGTGACCTTTAGTGGCATTGATGTCTGTGTGATGCATGCGGATCATCGTGTGTTCACGCATGCCAGTCTGATTCAAATCGCAGGACGTGTCGGGCGAAGCTTTTCGGATCCGGAAGGAGAGGTGTTGTTTCTATGTTCGCAAAATTCACGGAACATCGAGGCGTGTCTCAGGGACATCCAGCAGGCCAATGCATCGTGTGTTTCAAATCAATCATAGAGGGCTTAGATGTCTACGAGCTGTTTATGACAAGGGATATCCTATGCCCATTGTGCCGAAGTAAGTTGCGTCCTTGTAAGAAAACAATCAAGGTCGATGATATGGAGGTATACGCACTGTATTGGTATAACGAGGGCATGAGTGAATTAATGCATCGTATTAAAGAGCTCTATGATGAAAGTTTGGTAAAAGTTTTTCATAATGACTTGCGTGCAAGCTTAACTTGGAAGTATCGTAAAAGTTACAAGGTCTGTGTTCCGTCTTCGAATTTGAAGACACAGGAGCGTGGCTTCCATGCGGTCAAGGGAATGTATGAACCTTGGGCTGTTCAGGATGACTTTGTAAAAGAAGATGTTAAGCAGAGTTTAAAGTCTGCATTGGATCGTCGTTTGATTGCGAATGCGATCAAACTAAAGGATCCCAATATACGCAAGCATCGTAAGATCCTCTTGGTGGATGATGTGTGTACGACGGGTTCGAGCTTGAAAGCGTGTTACGACCTACTTAAGAGTGATGAGAATTCAGTAATGATTGTGGTCTTGGCTTTGCATACTTCTTGGGATCACAAAGGCTCTTTGACAATCAAGAAAAAATAGTCAACAGTATTTTGCTTGCAATTTTAAAATGTTGTGGTATTATAAGTCCAGTAGTGCATAGTATCATTACGGGAAAGGCATAGGATTTTATTAATGCAAGGAAAAGTTAAGAAGTTTAACAAAGAAAAGGGATTTGGATTCATCAAGTTAGCAGATGACAAAGATGTGTTCTTCCACTATTCAGAGTTGAAGATGGACGGATTCAAAACCATCGAAGAAGGCGCAGACGTCGAGTTCGAAATGGTTGAAACCGATCGCGGTTTACAAGCACGTAACATCACAAAAATTTAACACACAAAAAGGTTGGCTTGCCAACCTTTTTGATTGCCTAATTACATTTTGCCAAATATGATACAATATCGATGGATATGGAGGTTTTTAGATGAATTTTCTAGAAAAACTATTCAATGGAGATAAGAAAAGATTAGAAGAGATTCGCCAGTTGGCTTTAAAGGTAGATGCCTTGAAAGACAATATGGCTTCATTGGATGATACACAACTTAAACAAAAAACAGAAGAATTTAAAGAAAGGATTCGCATTGGCGAATCTTTAGATGACTTATTACCAGAAGCTTTTGCGGTTGCCCGTGAAGCTGCGAAGCGTGTCATTGGTGAGTTCCCATATTTGGTTCAAATCATGGGTGGGATCGTTTTACATCAAGGGGATATCGCTGAGATGAAAACAGGTGAAGGGAAGACCTTGACATCGGTTCTACCCGTTTATTTAAATGCTTTGGGTGGACAAGGTGTGCATATCGTTACGGTCAATGAATATTTAGCGGGACGTGATGCGAAGTGGATGGGTGCCATCCATGAATTCTTGGGCTTAAGCGTTGGCTTAAACATTCGTGCTTTGACACCTGCTCAGAAAAGAGCGGCTTATCGTTGCGATATCACGTATACGACCAATGCGGAAACAGGCTTTGACTATTTACGCGACAACATGGTCACAAAAATCGAAGAGCGTGTTCTACGTCCTTTAAACATGGCTTTGGTGGATGAAGTGGATTCCATCTTGATCGATGAATCCCGTACACCATTGATCATTTCAGGTGGACAGAAACAAACGGCTCAATTGTATATTCAGGCGGATCGTTTCGTGAAGTCGCTGGTTGAAGAAGAAGGGTATATCGTGGATGTAAAATCTAAAACAGTTCAATTGACTGAAGAGGGCGTGCATCAAGCTGAACGTCAGTTTAGAGTCAATAATCTTTATGACATCACGCATACACATTTGGTTCATCACTTGCACCAAGCATTGAAAGCCAACTATACGATGGCCAATGATGTGGAGTATGTGGTTCAAGATAATGAAATCATCATCGTTGATCAGTTTACAGGACGTTTGATGAAGGGTCGACAATATTCGGATGGTTTACACCAAGCGCTTGAAGCTAAAGAGAATGTGCCCATCAAGCAAGAAACTTCGACGATGGCGACCATTACCTATCAGAATTTCTTTAGATTGTATTCAAAACTCTGTGGTATGACCGGCACGGCTAAAACTGAAGAAGAAGAATTCATGACCATCTATAACATGCGCGTCGTAGAGATCCCTACGAATCGTCCGATCGTGCGTGAGGACTATCCGGATGCGATTTATGGAACACAAAAAGCAAAGTTCCAAGCCTTGATGGAAGAAATCAAAGAACGTCATGCCACAGGTCAACCGGTATTGGTTGGGACCATTGCGGTTGAGACCAGTGAATTCATTTCAAAGATGCTTACACAAAACAAAATTCGTCATGAGGTCTTGAATGCCAAGAATCATGCGCGTGAAGCGGAAATCATTGCTAAAGCAGGTCAAAAAGGTTCGATTACCATCGCAACCAACATGGCGGGTCGTGGTACCGATATTAAATTAGGTGAGGGTGTTCGTGAATTGGGCGGCTTGGCTGTTTTAGGCAGTGAGCGCCACGAGTCCCGTCGTATCGATAATCAGTTACGTGGTCGTTCAGGTCGTCAAGGCGATCCAGGTTATTCACGTTTCTATGTCTCCGTTCAAGATGAATTGATGGTTCGTTTTGGTAGTGAGCGTTATTCGACTTTGTTCAATCAGTTGGGTGACCAAGCAGTTGAGTCTAAGATTGTCACAAAATCCATCACCAGTGCGCAAAAGCGTGTTGAGGGTGTCAACTTTGATGTACGGAAGACGCTATTGGAATACGATGATGTCCTGCGCCAACAACGCGAAACCATCTATAATCAACGTGATTACATTTTGGAACACCAAGATGTGCATGAATTGATTAAGGAAATGTTTGGACGTGTCATTGAGAATTTGGTTCGTACGCATGTGGAAATGAAGAATCACCAAGAAGAAGTAAACGTCGAAGGTTTCTTGAATGCTTTGACAGCCATGCAGTTTACAGATATCAGCTTGGATGAAGCAAGTTTAAAAGGTAAGTCGGTTGCGGAAGTCATTGACTTGGCAAAAGACTTGGCTTGGAGTAGTTATGAAGCAAAGATTGAGCCGTTCAAACAACACAGTTTGGGTTTGGAAAAGAATATTGTGCTTTCGATTGTGGATCGTTCTTGGCAGGAGCACATCGATACGATGTCGAAGCTAAGGGAAGGTATCCATTTGCGTTCATACGCACAAAATAAGCCATTGCAGGCCTATGTTGCGGAAGGTTATGAATTGTTTGAAGATATGTTGATTCGCATCTCGCAGGAAGTTGTTGGGTTCTGTTTGAGAATGCGTGTGGAAGTGAGGAAAAAATAATGGAAGTTTATGAAATGAAACAATCGGTCACTGAGATCAAAGCCAAGTTGAAGCAACTTGGCGACTCTCTTTGACTTAGCTGGTAAACAAAGTCGCATTGATGAAATTGATCATTTGATGATGGATGAGCATTTCTGGGATGATCGTAAAAAGGCACAAGCCTTGATCAATGAGAAGAATGGGTATGTAAGCATCATTGATGCTTATCAATCCCTGGATAAGCGTTATGCATCGATGGATGAGACAGTGGATATGTTAAAGTCTGAGTTTGA
>DHGC01000078.1:0-5574 GCA_002402585.1 Erysipelotrichaceae bacterium UBA4808
AATATTTGGGCATCTAAAAAGAAAAAACCTCAATAATGTGGTAAATTAAATCCAAGAGGTATCCACATGTTTCAAATCGCATTAGAACGCATCACCCATAAAAAGACAATCTTACAGACCCTGATCTTCTTTACTATTTTCATGGTCATCTATACATTGATTGATTCCAATAACCTCAGCTATGCAATGATGGCTGAACAATTTGGAACCTATCTGGTAGTCGTAAACATCTTTCTAAATATCTTGATGGCAAGCCTAAGTGCCTTACTTCTAAGTTTAAGCACAATCATGGCTCAACTCAAAGGCAAAGAAAGCATGAGTTCGAATCTTTCCTTCGTATCCGTCCTCTTTGGCGTACTCACATATGGTTGCACACCCTGTGTCATCGCCTTCTTCAGTTCCATCGGCATTGCATTCTCTGTCATTGCATTACCTTTGGCTGGACTACCTTATAAATTTATTTCATTAGCATTGATCGTGATTGGTTTAATTTGGACGTATCATGAAATAGAACACGGAAAATGTAAGGTCAAACAATGAAAAATGTACGCATCCTATCTGGCTTATCCTTATTGATTATGTTTGGAATGATAACATTTGCTTCCTTAACTGGTGATTTTGCCGCAGAGGGATCCATCTTGATGAGCATGGTCTGGGGACAAATGAGTCTTGTGGATCTGTATGTCGCATTCTTCTTGGTTTATATTTGGATCTTCTACAAAGAAACCAAACCATTACCAAGAATCATCTGGGCGATTCTATTGATCGTTACAGGCAGCTTAGCGACGGCATTGTACATCTTCTTGGAAACTTATCGAACCAAAGACATCCCAACACTATTGACACAGAAACATTAAAAAAGAGCTTCGGTTCTTTTTTACTTGAATTTTACCGCTGTCCCGTATGCGATGACTTCAGCTGCTGACTGCATGACCGATGAACTTCCATAGCGGATATTCACGATTGCATCCGCATGTAATTCTTCCGCGTTATCGACCATCCGTTTTGTGGCCATAGCACGTGCTTCATTCAACATCTCCGTATAACCCGTGATTTCACCACCCACTAGCGTTTTCATGCCTGCCATGAAATCTTTTCCAATACTCTTCGAAAGTACAATCGTACCACGAACCATTCCTAAAGCTTCAAATTCTTTACCTGGAACATAATCAATATTTAGCAGCAACATTGTCTTCTCCTTTTTCGATCTCATTCAATCGTTCACGCAATGCCAAAATGATTCCAATGATCACCGCAATCATCGGTAATACAAAATACAAATAAAGTGGTAAAGGAATCGATTCTTCATTCGATGCCCAGGTCATGAATCCAATCATCATCAAACCAAACAACACAACACCAATTGTGATTAGAATCGGTCCAATTCGTTTATTCTTTTTATACACATTTCACCTCACTGTTAACTTGATTATAAACCTACTTACATAAATAAAGGTAAGCGAACTTACCTTAATTCTCATCCTTCAAGATATACTGAATCGCCACACAACCAGGACCCCCTTGGGTGATCATGACCGGTGATAATTCCAATAATTCAATTTCAATCTCATGAATGCGACTCTTGATTCTTTCCATCGCCAATTGTGCAACTTCCAAATTCAAGGCATGGGAGATATAAATTTTATGACGTATGCTTACACCATTCTGAATCATCCGTTCAATGATGGAATCCACAGCTTGGTTCCATGTTCGGCCTTGACCAAACTTTTCCAAACGCTCACTACCTTGAACCTGCATGACGATTGGTTTCAACTTCAAGAAACCCCCTAAGGTCGCCGCTAAGGATGTGATCCGACCACCACGCTTTAAGAAATCAAAATCCACAGGCATCAAGAAACTTTGACACTCTTTCAAACACGCTTCCATACGCGCAAGGACTTCTTCTTTCGTCGAATGTTTCGCAATCCGTGCTGCCAACTTGACAAGATACTGTTGTGTACCGGCTAAAGTCATGGAGTTAAAAATTGTAATATCGGGGCGATCCAAAGATTGTAGTACGCCTACCGAAGAATCATAGGTCGCACTTAAACCCTTTGCCATTGTGATGTGTAATGCATCTTTCGTACAATCATACACTTCCATCACATCCCCAATGGCAGGTTGTGACGATGCAGGTATCGCATCTTTAATCTTATCGATAAAATCTTTTGCACTTATTTCGAAATAGTCACGGTAACTCTTTCCTTTGACCGCTACTTGTAAAGGCAGTAATTCTAAGCCAAGTTCCTTGGCCTTTTCTCGGCTCAATAAAGAACCTGTATCGGTAATAATGTTCATGGGTGTCCTCTTATGCCTGTATTTTAGCATAGATGGCATTAGAATACTTAAATGAGACCAATTATGCTAAGATGATTTTAATGAAAAAACTCAGCTTAAACATCGATAAACTCAAACACGATCCCGAAGATAAGCTTGCCTATGGACTACACCAAGAATGGTACAGATCCAAGTGGCAACGTCTTTCAGGTTGTGGGCCTACCGCTGCGAGCACCTTGATCTATACGATGACCTCTCAAAATGATAACTTCAATCGTGAAGAAGCTTTAACATTGATGGAAACGATGTGGAAATACGTCACCCCATCCCTTAAAGGCGTCTACAAACGTTCGATGTTTACAGAGGGTTTACAGAAGTATTTTGATGCGCATCAGCTCAAGGGTACGATTGAACACATTGAAATCCCCAAAGAAAAAAGCCAACGGCCCACATTGAATGAGGTGATGGCTTTCATTGAAACAGCACTCCTCCATCAAGTCCCCATCGCCTTCCTGAATCTTGATAATGGAGATGAAAAGAAACTGGATGAATGGCATTGGGTCATCATCAGTGGCCTCGACAGCTTGGATGATCATCCCGAAGTCTACGTCCACATCATCGATGACAACAAACTTTTCGCCATCGACATCGCGCTCTGGCTCAAATCGACCAAACGCGGTGGCGCCCTGGTTTATGCTTTATTGGATTGAAACTTCTTCATCAAGACCTCAGGCTCAAAACTATGCAATAAGGCTTCATCCTCAGTGATGAGGTCTTTTTTTACGTATTCTAATAAGGTTTGGTCCATACTGACCATGCCTTCACTCAAAGAAGCCGCAATGGAATTCTTCAACTGATGCGTCTTGCCTTCGCGAATCTGATTGCGTACAGCCTGAGAATTGGTCATGACTTCAAAAACGGGAATCAATTCACCATTCTTCAAGGAGATGAGTTGTTGGGAAATGACCGCTTCAAGAACCATCGAGAGTTGGACACGGATTTGTTGTTGCTGAGCAGCTGGGAACACATCGACCATACGATCAATTGTATTTGCAGCCCCTAAGGTATGCAAAGTGGTGAAGACCAGATGACCCGTTTCCGCAGCGGTGATGGCCAAAGAAATCGTCTCTAAATCACGCATTTCACTGATGAATAAGACATTCGGTGCTTGACGCAAGGCTGCTTTCAAGGCCGTTGTGCTGGTATCACAGTCACTGCCAACTTCACGTTGGGAAACCAGGCTCTTCTTATGTTTGTGTAGAAATTCAATTGGATCTTCAATGGTTACGATATGGCCTGAACGTTCACGATTGATGATATCCAAGAGAACCGCAAGTGTCGAAGATTTCCCTGCACCCGCTGGGCCACTGAAGATGACCAAGCCTTTCGTCAATTGTGCAAAACGTGTGATTTCCTGGGGAATCTTCAAGCTCTCTGCTGTCGGAATTTCAAATTGAACCAAACGAATGACCGCCGCAAATGAGTTACGCTGTTGATAGACATTGACACGTAAACGCGCTTGGTGGGCTAAAGAAAATGAAAAATCATCATCGCCACGCTCTTCTAAACGAACCATCGAACGGTTATGCGCCAAACGATACAATTCTGTAATGTACATTGTACAATCTTGTGAAGTCAGACTGTATTCATCGATGCGTTCCACCACATTCTTGACCTTATAGGCCACCGGTGTCCCAGCTACGATAAATACGTCGGATGCTTTAGCGTCACATGCTTTTTGTATGATGTCTTGTATGTTCATACTAACCTCCAAATACGGGATTCCCATTCTGGGAATATTCCTGATCGATTCCATTCACCAAACGATTTTCCAAGACCTTAAGTTTAATACCTTCAGGTCCTTGTTTGAGTTCAATGGTCATTTTTAAGCCTAAACTTATTGTGTTCATTTCTAGTTTAACACGCTGCTCCAGTCGATTATAGTCCAAATTATGACGTTTTACCCAATCGGCAATGCGCATGCCAGAATCTAAGTCTTTTTGAAGCTCCATAAGTTTCATTTGGCCCTCATACAAAAGTGTGTAACTCTCTGTGAGCACCACATTTCCACGAACCATTGCTTTCGTCTCTTGACTGACATTGAGGTAAGCCAAACTCGCAAAACTTAGAACCATCAAGATCACAAAGACCGTAAAGAGTGTTGGAACACCAAAGAGGAAGAAACGTTTTTTCATGGTTGACCCCCTGTCCAAATTGGCCAAGCCAAAAGAACGGTTTCCTCGTGCATTAAACGAAGTTCTAGACCCCCTTCAATGGGAATGGAAGTCAATTGATACAAGCCTTTGTTTACAACTTCTCCCGATGCATCAAAGCTCGTCCCGACACTCACATTCTGTCCATTTCTTAAATCTTCACTGATGGTAAGCATCGTTTCAGTCATCTTATGCATCGCGATATTTTCACGATGTTGTTTAAGGGCGTTGTAAAAGAAGCCAAAGCTCAAGCTCAAGGCAATGATCAATAAACCCAAACTCAAGGCAATCTCCATGATCAATAAACGTTGACTCTGTTTTTTCATGAGCCCACCTCACTGATCAAAGTGAAATGATACGAACTCGCATTTAAATCCTTGTGAATCACATCAACAATAATCTGCTGACCTTCACTTCTAAATGTTAGTTGTGCAATTTCCGCAATCCGTTGTCCACTCTTTTCCAATATTTGATTGGTCTCGGAAACCTGTTCTACCAAATAACCGTCCTCAAGATAAAGTAAGGTATAGTACCCAGGATGATTGATTTGTAAACGATTTTCATCCACAACCCATGCCCCTAAGGCATCCGCTTGTTTTAAACGTTGATTGAAATACAAATGCAAAGTCCGTTCATTGAACATTTCATTCGCTTCATCGTGCATCTGATCAAAGATGATTGTAGCCAAATACAACATAAAAACCATTGCCACCGCAAAGATGCTTAAGATGATCCAATGGATGATGGGACTGATTTGACGCATCTATTCTCCTCGATCGAAAAGTGTAATATCCGGACGGATATTTGACGCAAACGCTTTATAAGAAACATAGACCATCTGCTCATTCAAAACCAAACCATAATGTTCAACTAAATAATCGATTGAAGCTGGATAAAAACCTTCTTGTGCATAACATAGATTTAAGCTTCGTTGAATGGCTTGTTCAAGTACTTCCAATTGTCGATCCCGTTGATTCATTTGAAAGCGTTGAGCAAAAAACACACCCAAAGCTAAGACAACGATCACGATGAGCACATTTATGAACTTACGCATTTAGAACCCCAAAACCTGCATCGCTTGCAG
>DHGC01000078.1:5590-13751 GCA_002402585.1 Erysipelotrichaceae bacterium UBA4808
TTCCATTTGACTCGATGCTTGTCTTTGAACCCGTTGCGCCACACCGGCCATGGTTCGATCTAAGCGACCCGTCGCATACGCAATCTTCAAAGTGTTGGTTTCCAAGGCATCGTAGATATCACTCTTAAGGATTAAATCGATCAAACCATCACTTTCCTCAAGTTCTACTTTCTTAAGCATCTTATAAAGTCGACGTTGAGCTAAAGTGTTGAGAATCATGCCAATTGCAGATTGACTCTGATAGCCCACTTCAAAACAAATCTCTGCCTCAAAGCTAAAAAACGCTAAATCCAATGCATAACTTGTCTTCGGCATCCAAGCCAAAAGTGTATCCAATAAATCATTACGTCGTTTATCTTGAAGATAACGGAAACTGATCCACAATGCGAAAATCATTCCGAGAGCCAAAATCACAAGACTCGCTACTGCAAATCCCTTCACCCCATTAAGCATCAAGCCCAACCAGAAGGGATAGGTTCCTCCGACTTGCATGAAAATGGACTGAAAGATTGGTAAAACCACCCAAACCATCACATTGACCAATAAGGTTAATACGGTAAATAGGATAAAAGGTAGATAAAGCAAATCCCATAAAGCATCACGTTGACTTTGTTTGCGTTCGTAGAATAAAGCTAATTTTTCAAGTATCGTTTCCTCACGGCCCAACTCTTCCGCCAATGCCAAGCTTTGAACCATCAGCTCATCAAAAAGATGGGTATTGCCTAAAGCCCGCGATAAACGATGGTGTTCTTTAAAGTCCACCAACACGTCACTGTTCTTAAGCGCTGGAAAACTCTGTACCACCAAATTCAAACCTGTCTCAATGTTCGATCCCGAACCATAAAGCAAGGCACTTTGAGTGCAGAAACTCGCCAATTCCACATTACGCAAACGATCTTGTGTCATATCATTCCCCTAATAGACATCTTCAATGTCATATCCTGTAGTTTTAGAACCAATCGCATCAAAGGTTGGATCGATTCGTTCCCAATCTTCTTCGAAATAGATGTTTGGATTGATCCAGCCAATATCCTCTACATACACCTCAACCCAAGCATGATACCCTTCCTCAACCATGCCTGTTACGACCCGTGTCGGAATGTGTTGAACCCGAAGCATCGCCGTCATAAGTGAAGCATAATCAAAACAAATGCCTTTCTCTTCTAAATACGTCTCATCAATGATGGGTAAGATGAAGCGCGTCTGTGCTTCTTTTGCTTTATCGTAATCATAATCGATGTTGT
Organism: Erysipelotrichaceae bacterium UBA4808; assembly: GCA_002402585.1. Taxonomy (GTDB): domain Bacteria; phylum Bacillota_I; class Bacilli_A; order Erysipelotrichales; family Erysipelotrichaceae; genus UBA2212. Next base: position 6,835 of record DHGC01000078.1, read on the forward strand.
CGGTGATGTAGGTATAAATCGCATGAACCCGTTCCAAATCTGTTTCAGCAGAACTTGTGAGTTCAAAAGATTTCATGATCGCTTTTGTTTCTTTATTATAATCGACAATTTGATTGGGATAGAGATAGGTCGTGAAATCATCCACCAAAACGACATCAATGCTCAGCGAACCACTCACCGCATACGTATTGCCTTCTTTTTGCTTCAAGAGCTTGATTTGATAGGATCCATCTCCACTTTGCAAAGGTACGATGACATACTGATTCGCTTGAAGTGTATAGGTGTAGACATCCTCACCCTTGATCACTTGTGCCTTCATCCCCACTTCCAAATCTGGCGCCTTCAAACTCAAGTATCCAAACTCCGCATTCGAGTAGTCCAACACAAAGCCTGCAGCTTGATAGACAAGATTCCCAGGCTGCGATGGCCACAAGATTTCTTCATACGTATACTGTTTGCTTGGTGTTCCCAGCGTTGGATAGGACTTGCTGTTCCCACTTGAACAACCCACTAAAAAAAGGAGGACTACGAGTCCCAAAATGCTCGATTTATGCTTGAAATAGGATTGTAAATGTTGTTTCATGAACTATAACTTTATTATAGCACAGGCGAAAAAAAAGAAGCCCGAAGGCTTCTTAAACAGTTATTTATAGATGAATAATCGATGTGAATACGTCATCAATGTCTGCAGGAATGGTGACACTGTGTACTTGTGTGCCCTTAAGCATGAACTTAACGGTCACATCACCACAATGTTTAGCCAAACGTTTGAAGAATTCCACTTCAATCGTCGCCAATCCAACCATATCCTTATCATTCAATTCGACGATCATCGTCTTATCATTTGGTTTTGCCAAACGTCTGCGTACAACTTTCTGATTGTTGGCTTTGTCACTCAAGGTATACTTCATATTTGGTCTTAAGAAGGCCAATAACCACAAGAGTAGACCGGCTAGGAGTGCCAATAACCACCACAACCAATTGTTATCCGGAGCGGCTAATGGTGTTTCAGGCTCTTCCACAATCACTTCTTCTTCAATCACGTTGATTGTCAATGTAGCTGTGTCAGAATCATCTGTACCATCGTTGGTGATGAAGGTGAAGCTGTCACTACCATCGAAACCATCGTTTGGTGTATAGGTGTATGTACCATCTGGATTAAAGACTAAGGTTCCATTGGTTGGTCCGTCCACTAATGCAAAGGTCAAGTCATCCCCATCCGCATCACTGCCAAGAGGAGCGACACTGCCCTCAATGACTTCACCGAATGGTGTCGAGACGACGCCATCGATGACTTCTGGAGCTGTGTTGCCGGCTGTTGGAGGCGTTGGGATTGGAAGAATCGTAATCGATACGGTTGCCGTTGCCGTTAAGCTTCCATCACTGACGGTGAAGGTAAAGCTGTCAGAGGTTGTGGCGGTGCCGTTGTGGTCATAAACGTAGATACCAGCTGGGCTGATCGTCAAGCTACCATTTGCAGGAAGCGATGCGATAGCGAAACTGATTGGAGCACCTTCAGGATCCGATCCACTCAAGGTTCCTGTACTTACTGCACCATTCGCAATGGTGAATGCCAATGCGTTAGCGATTGGAGGAAGATTGACAGGTGGAGGCGTTGGAGCTGCAGTGATTGTGACTGTGACGGTCGCTGTAGCACTGAGTTCACCATCTGTAACACTGAAGGTAAAGCTATCACTCAAGGTAGCGGTTCCGTTATGCGTGTAGGTGTAAACACCTGCAGGACTTACGGTTGCGGTACCATTGGTTGGGGCTGCTAATAAACTGAATACCAAGTCTGTGTCATCCACATCACTGGCAACGAGTTGACCTGTGCTGCTTCCAGCATTCGCGATCGTGAAGGCAAGTGGTGAAGCTACTGGAGCATCGTTCACTGGTGTCACTTCAATGAATACTGTCGCTGGTTCAGATACATTGTCATCTTCATCGATGATGGTGTATTGGAACGTTGCTGGTCCTACATAGTTGAGTGGAGGTGTGAATGTGACGGTACGACCCGTCATATCCAAAGTCAAACTACCAACACTTGGATTTAAAGCTGAATTAAAGTCAAAGCTGTAAACTGGCTTTAAGAGTACTCTAAACATCTGAGGCTGGAAGAAGACTTCATCATCTGGATCATAATCATTGTCCAATAATTGCTCAAACGTTAACACGAGCGGTGTATCTTCTGGCGTTTCAAATGCTTCAATTTCATCTTCAACATCAGGATCATCAACTGCGACTGGCGCGTCTTCATCTGGCAATACATTTATTGTGACTGTTGCCACATTCGAATCCAATTCACCATCATTTGCTATGTAAGTGAAGCTATCCAATCCACTGAAATTAGCCAGTGGTGTATAAGTGAAGGATCCATCTGAATTGAGTGTAAACGATGTAGCAAAGTCTGGATCATCTACCAAGACTGCTGTCAATGGACTGCCTTCTACATCGGCATCATTTCCTAATATCCCTGGAGCAAGCACAACCAATGCGGTGTCTTCATTTGTCGCGTAGAGATCACTTAATGCGACTGGGGCATCGTTCACTGGTGTAACGTTGACTGTGATCGTACCATAAGCACGGAAGAAGCCATCACTGACACCAAACACGAAGGTATCTGTTCCAACGAAGTTTGCATTCGGTGTGTAGGTGCGAGATGAACCTGATCCACTGAGTACGCCATTTAAAGGCTGTTCAGAGATTCCATAAATCAAGCTGGATGTTTCCACATCGCTTGCGACAAAGTTAATTAAGACGGCTGTGTCTTCAGGTGTGGTCACTGTACCATTTTGTGCAACAGGTCGATCATTGACAGGTGTCACATTAATCGTAATCGTTGCATAGTCACGATAGAAGCCATCACTGATACCGAAGACGAAGCTATCGGAACCTGTATAATTCGCTGCTGGAGTATAAACTAAATTTGGAGCTGTTCCACTCAATGTTCCATGGCTTGGAGCCAATGAAACACCGTACAACAAGCTACTACCCTCTGTGTCTGTTCCCGTCAAGGTGATGTTAAGAGTTGTATCTTCTGGAGTGGTTAAACTTTGATCATTCGCTACTGGGCGATCATTGAACGCGTTCACAGTGATTGTAACGGTTACTGTATTTGAATCAACCGTTCCATCATTAATATAATAAGTAAAGCTATCTGTACCATTGAAGTTTGCATCAGGTGTGTAGGTGAATGATCCATTATCATTAACTACCAAAGTACCATCTGTCACATCATCAACCACTTCAATTGTCAATGGATCATCATCCACATCATCATCATTGCCCAAGATTCCAGGAGATGGGACGGTAAGCAATGTATCTTCATTTGTAGTATAGCTGTCCAGTACTGCCACTGGTGCATCATTGACTGCTGTCACAGTGATTGCGATGGTTGCTGGGTCTGATGTCAAACTGCCATCACTGACTGTGAAGGTGAAGCTATCTGGACCGTTGTAGTTCAAGTTTGGGGTGTAACTGATATTAGAGCCTGTTCCACTGATTGAACCATGAGAAGGTGCACTCACGACTGTGAAGACCAAATCAACTAGTGCTGTTTCCACATCACTACCTGTTAAGACGATTGGAAGCGCAGTATCTTCAGCTGTACTCAATGTTTGAGCGTTTGCGATCGGCTTGTCATTCACTGCTGTAATATTTATGGTTACAGTCGCAATATTCGAGTAAAGTGTTCCATCAAAAGCTTGGTATGTAAAGCTATCTAAACCATTTGCATTCGCATTAGGTGTATAAACAAAACTGCCATCTGCCGCAAGGACGACTGTACCCTTTGAAGGATTCGTCAGTTTGACAGTTGTTAGAGTTGAATCCTCATCAACGTCATTGATCAACACACCCGATGCTGCAATCGTCAACGCAGTGTCTTCATCTGTCGTATAACTATCGTTTGAGGCAACAGGCACATCATTGACATCCAAAATTCTTATGTTCACATCGGCAGGAGCACTAAATGTAGCACCGTCATCATCACTGACCTTAAAAGTGAATTTGTCAATGTCTGGAGTTTCAGTACCATCGTGTGTATATGTGAATGACCCTGTAGACTGCAGAACAAGCGTACCATGTGATGGATCTGTGTCGACATGGAACGTCAACGGATCCCCATCGCCATCAACCCCAGTAACTGAACCAGAATATTGTTGGCCTTCATTGACATCAAAACTCTTTGGAGTTGCGATAGGATCATCTTCTCTAGAAACAACATTGATCTCAACGGTTGCTGTGTCACTTAACAAGCCATCACTGAGAAGGTATGTGAAGGTGTAAATACCAAAGTCATTTGATTCGGGTACATAAGTAAATGAACCGTCTGGGTATAGCGTCAAACTACCTTTAGCTGGACCACTAACATATGAAACTGATAGTGAAGGCCCATCAATATCAGTATCATTCGCCATCACACCAGGAGCCGCAACATTTAATGTCACATCTTCATTGGTCGAATACGTGTCATCATTCGCAACTGGCGCATCATTGACTGCGGTAACCGTTATTGTCACATGCGCCGTGTCCGTTAGCTCATCATCTGTAATTGTGTAATCAAAACCTGCTGTTCCAACAAAGTTGGCAGCTGGTGTGAACTGGACTTTACCAGCCACGATCACTGCTGTGCCATTCAATGTATTAGATACTGTTGTAATGGTCAAGCCATCGCCTGTATCCGGATCCGTATCATTCGCCAACACATTGATTTCAACCATCGTGTCTTCTGCGGTTGTTGCAGTATCATCATTCGCAACTGGCGCATCGTTCGTCGCAGTAATCGTAATAGTTACGGTTGCTGTTGAGCCTCCATTTAACGTGTATGTGAAGCTATCTTCACCCACATAGTTGTCAATCGGATCATATCTTAACGTTCCATCGCCATTCAGACTGACTAAACCATGTGAACCATTCACAAATGAATCGACATATTTCTGTCCACCATCCACATCGGTATCATTTGCTAATACATTAATGTCGACTGGTAGATCTTCAGGAATCGTCAATGCATCATTGACCGCCACTGGAGCATCATCTACTGCGCTAACCGTAATGAACACTGTTGCGGTCGATCCACCATTCAAGGTATATGTAAAACTATCTGAACCATTGTAATTCGGTGTAGGTATATATGTAAATACACCCGCATTATTCACTACTGATCCATGAGACGGTTGAACAAAGCTTTCAACATTCTTCGGGCCGCCATCAATGTCCGTATCATTGCCTAATACAGAAATAATCACTGACGTATCTTCTGCTGTAGTTGCTGCATCATTGACAGCTACTGGAGCATCATCAACTGGTCTGACCGTAACCGTTACGGTCGCGGTATTCCCAACTGAAGAATCCAGACGGTATGTAAACGTATCTGTACCTGACCAATTCGCATTCGGTGCATATCGTACGCTTCCATCTCCATTGATTGAAGTCGTTCCATTCGTTCCATTGGTTACACTAAACACGAACATATTATTATCAACATCTGTATCGTTTGCTAGTACATTGATATCCACAGGAATGTCTTCATCTGTACTTGCGGTATCATTGTTTGCGACACCCAGATCATTTATAGAATCAACTGTAATTGAGACACTTACCGTATCCGAATCCAGTGAGCCATCATTTGCTTTATAAGTAAAGCTATCATTACCATTGAAATTAGCGTTTGGAGTATAAGTAAATGATCCATTTGCATTTAACGCAAGAGTACCATTACTCGTTCCCGAAACAAGAATAGCTGTTAAAGGATTGTTCTCAACATCGGTATCATTTCCAAGGACACCAAGAGCAGCCACAACCAATGGCGTATCCTCCACGGTTGAGTAATTGTTCGCAACTGCAACAGGCGCATCGTTAACAGCATTTATAGTAAAGTTGACTGTTGTTGTTGCACTTGGTACAGCTGTCATACCGTTTAAGGTATATGTAAAACTGTCAGATCCAAAGAAATCAGTATTTGGTGTATAAGTAAAGCTTGAAGCTCCATCATGAACCAAACTACCATTTGCAGGATTTGTATAACTAGTGACATCCAACGTCAAAGGACCTGTTACTGTATCATTAGCCATCAATTGTGCTTCAGTAAATGTTATTGAGTTATCTTCATTGATTGTAAAGTTATCAGGGTTTGCTGTAGGAATAGGCAACTGAGTAAATGTAGCAACTATCCCAACAGTTTTTATCTGCCCTTCTTTCGCACCACCATTCCAAGTTACAATTTGAACAATCTCAAAACCGTTAAAAATCTGACCAGTGCTTGTTAAATCATCTGGTCGAGTATCATAATACTGATCAAGAAAATCAACTAAATCTTGATCGTTCTGCCCAATATAAAAGTTATAATCCCAATAAATCGCCTGGTCTTCCGGGACAGTATAATCATACTTACCTTCACCAGCATTATACTTTCCGTCAAGGTCGATTTCAAAACTAAATGGGGGTACAGAAACTACATTTAATTCTGCATACACATTTAAAAATGGCGTTCGATCTACAAGCATTAACATGATGATCATTAATCTTGTCAATCTGTTTAAAAAGTTTTTCATAAGGTTCCTCCTTTTAACAAAAAAACCGGTCTAATGCGGATAGTGCAATTGACCGGTCATCATATCTTGGAAGATACCTTAGACGTCTAACTTTGTGCCCCAAACTTTCGTATTGGTTTACCCTTTTACTATTCATTTATATTCAGTTGGTCGACTGTCTTTAAATAAAAAACCGGACAATCGCAGCGTTTTGCAATTGACCGGTCATGGTATCGATTGATACTTTAGACGTCGAACTTTGTGCCCCAAACTTTCGTATTGGTTTACCCAGAGAATAGTGGTATTTCTAACTACATTATCATACAAATTGCTTAATAAATCAAAGCTTTTTAGGAATGATTACAATTTATATAATAGGTTAAT
>DHGC01000078.1:13792-14790 GCA_002402585.1 Erysipelotrichaceae bacterium UBA4808
AATTGAGCATTCATACAAATATGCTCTATTAAGTAAAATCTCCTAGCGCTATAATGGAAATAATATAGAAAAGATTTAGTGAAGGATGTGAAATAACCGCATACGTTTAGCACCAATACATTCTCATACATCATACTCGCACAGACAATTTCCCATCTCTTTATTACATACTTTATGATACCACTACTAGCATAGGTATACTTTAGCTTATGGTGTTACTTTCAACGCAAATAAATCCCCCACTCGCACGCTTTAACTTACAATTAAGCACACTTAATTATATATGGCTATAATATTACTAGAATCAAACAAAAGCCATTTAGTTTAAATGGATAGTAGTGCATAATCGCTCCTAGATATGAGGGAAAGGACATTGAACATGAATAGACGAAGCATTCTTAAAATCATTTTAGTTGGTGTACTGTTGCTTAGTGCTTGCTCAAGTGGAAGTGTGGAGGATGGCTTCAACTATGAGAAGAGGATAAGTATTGATGACACCGCAACCCTGGGTGACTTGGATGAGAGCCAATGGGAACTCAATCTAAATAAAGATTCTTTTGATGAAGATACCGATCTCACGATGAAAGTTCTTTCTGAAGAAGAAACCCAAGCCATCGCAAGTAATTTCCAATTACTCAGTGCACCGATAGCCTTAAATATAAAAGACAAGGATGGAGTTCGTTTGTCCACTCCTGCAACCATTAAAGTCAAGATTCCCGATGATTACACTGGCCCTTACTCATCGCTCTTCATGGGATATCACACGGATGATGGTTGGGAATACTTCACGCCTGACTACATTGACTTAAAAGAAGGCGTCGTCTATACAACGCTCTATCACTTCAGCAGTTATGGTTTTGGTGTCCCATCTGAACAAGAACAAATCGCCGCATACGCCAAGAAAGTTGCCGCAAGCAATTGGGTTAAATCCAACAACCATGCAGATTTGATTGAAGCCACAAAGAACCAATACGATGCCATGCTTCTAACGATGGGCG
>DHGC01000102.1 GCA_002402585.1 Erysipelotrichaceae bacterium UBA4808
ACCTCTTGATCTATGAGAAAGCCTTCCAAGCCAGTGCACGTGTCATGAATGCCATGGATGAGGTTTTGGATACCATCATCAACCGCATGGGATTGGTAGGACGTTAAGATGCGCATCACACAGAAAAACATCCAACGTGCTTACTTGAATAATCTTCATCGCAATATGAAACAACTCGCGACCTCCAATGAACGCATGAGCAGCGGACGTCGACTCAATCGTGTCAGTGACAATGTCAGTGATGCGCAACGTGCCTTAACCGTACGGGATAAACTCCAACGCTCCGAACAATACCTTCGCAACATTGATAAGCTTCAACTTGATCTTAACGGTCAAGAAACCAGTTTGATGCAGATGAATGAAATCATAGCCCGTGCACAAAGTTTGTTGGTCAATGCGAAGAGCGATACCAATGGGCCGAGTGAACGATCGATTCTTGCGAAAGAACTCGATTACCTCAGTGAGAGCATCGTTCAATTGATGAATGTCCAAGGTGTTGATCGTCCTGTCTTCGCTGGCATCGATGGAAAAACACCCATTGTACTTGGGGATGGGGTTGTTTCGATTCATGACCTCGATGTGGATACACTTGTCACAGCTGATGCTACAGATAAAATAATAGGCCAATACATCGATATCGGTCTAGGACTTCAATTTAATGGGACAGAAGTTAAAGCCAGTAGTGTCGTTCGCAGTGATACCTCACCATTAGAAATCCTCGGATACGGTGTGGATAGCGGAACACCCAACAACCTTATCCGTGTCTTTCAAGAATTGAGTAAAGGCCTAAAAGATAATGACCTTAGTGGGTTTGATTCACTCAGTAAAAAAGTTAGCTTGGCACACGATCGACTCCTGGTTTCACTTACCGATCTTGGGGCACGGAATGCTTATCTGGATAACACCAAAAATCGTATGGAGATTGATCAACTTCAACTCACTGAAATGCAGAATAAACTGGAAGCAGTCGATATTGAATCCGAACTCATTCAAAATAAAAGCCTTGAACTGACTTGGCAAGTCAGTTTGCAGTTAGGCTCTAAAGTCTTACCGATGTCCATCTTTGATTTCATCCGCTAAGGAGGGAAAATGAACAATCTTTTAAAAATCACGACCAAGCCAATCAAGATTGCGATCAAAATTGAAAAAGGTCGCTACATTGAAACACAGGTTCCAAAGTTGAAAGCGAATCGGATTCGTCAAAGCGCACCGATACAGAAGCTGAAACCAAGCCAAGAAATACCTGTTTACGGTCAACAGAATGCATCGCACAAACCAGTTGAACAAAACATTCAGTCCCACTTGAATGAACGCATGGAAACCCATGAGCTCGATGTCGTACCTTACATGGATGTGCAAAGTTCTCAGCTCCGTTTAGAACCTAAGCAAGTCATGAAAGAACGCATCCTAAGCTATCATCCATCGGAACTTGAATTTGAGGTTCAACAGTATCCTGAAATACGTTTTGATTATCAAGGGGAACCCATCTACGTTCCTGCCCGTTCAAATCCTGAACTTAAAAAATAGAGGTCTTATGAACATCCAAACCAAATACTTCGGAACGCTTGAGATTCAAGCCGAAACCATCATTGAATTTATTCAACCTATCTATGGTTTTGAAGATTGCCATCGCTATACTTTATTGGCCGATGAAGAACTTGGATCCGATCTGATGTGGCTTCAAGGCATCGATCAACCTGAAGTTTGTTTCATGGTGGCGAATCCTTCAACGCTTTTTCCTGAAGTTTCTTTTCAATTGAAAGCTACTGAAAAGGAATTGTTGAAAGTTAACGATACCAAGGACATTGATGTTTTATGCATCGTGAGCTTAGGCGAACAATTCAGTGACTCCACAGTGAATCTGAAGAGTCCCTTGTTATTCAGTCCTGAACACAACCTGGGGATGCAATGTATTTTAGACCAAGATCTTCCTTTGAAAGCAATGTTGGCCTAGTATGTTAGTTTTATCACGTAAAGAGAAAGAATCCATTCTGATTGGGGATGGCATAGAAATCATCATCCAAGAAATTGGGAAAGACAATGTTCGTATCGCAATCATCGCACCCAACGATGTAAAGATCCTTCGCAAAGAGTTATTAGAAAACGTCAAAGATGAAAATCGCAGTGCTCAGATCCAAGCTGATCCGATCGCACTTAAAGCGTTACTAAGACAACGTAAACACAATGCGTCCAAATGAACTGAAACATGTGTTGTTTGAACAGTATGAACACTTGAGTCTCAGTGCTTTGAACGCTGAACCAGAAGATCTACTTATCATTCTAAATGAACGCGAACAAATAAAACAAAGAATCGATGAACTTGACTTTGATTTGGATGATGACCTTAACCACATCATTGAACGTATCCAAGTCATCGATGCATTGATTCTTCAACAGCTGGAGCAGTGGCGATTAGCCGCTCAAGAAGCTTTAGAGACCAGCAAACGCTTAAAGCAGATTTCGCAATACTTTATGCCCAGTGAAAATATCGATATTGAACGCAAGGGTTAAGAAAGGAGCGCCATGGCCAGCATAAACAATACAAACAGTTATGGAAGATCCGGAACACTTGGTTTAGCTTCGGGTATCGACAGTGAGAGTGTCATTGATAACATGATGGCTGCGATGCAAAACAAGATTGACAAGCAAAAAGCCATTCGCCAACAGATTCTTTGGAAACAGAACATCTACCGCGATGTGACGAGCGAACTCCTAACGATGCAGCGCAATTTCTTAAACAGCTTGAATCCGAGTACGAACTTAAGGTCTTCGAGTCTTTATGTCAATCAAACCGTCCATGTCAGTGGAACATCACTAAAAGCTTCGTCATTAGTCCCAAACAATCCACCTTTAACCATTGAATCGATTTCACAATTGGCGACTGGCAAAGTCGTACGTTCTGGTGAAAGATTAAGTAAAGATATTCAAGTGAATGTGGATATCACTAAATTGAATGAGACGCTTAAAGTGGACTTCAATCTGGATGGCATCACCAAATCCATCGCCTTACGAGGTGCAAGTGAAGCAGAAGTTCTATCCAATCTCGAAATTGATCTAAACCAAACATTTGGCTCCGGTATTGTGGTCACGAGTGATGGAAAAATCACAACCCTCAATCAACGTGAACTTAAAATAAATGGGACAAGGGATGCGCTTGCCATGCTTGGTTTGAGTCAAAGTGTATCCAATACCTTAGATCTATCAAAGAAACTATCCGATTTGAATCTTTCACAAGCACTTATCGGAAATACCTTCACCTTTACAATCAATAACATCGACTTCAGCTTTGACGGAAGTGCGACAATGAGTGAAGTCATCGCACGTGTCAATCAAAGTGAAGCTGGAGTTCAATTGCGGTATTCCAACTTAGAGGATTCTTTTCATCTGACAAGTAAAACCTTGGGTTCGGGTGTTGCGCTCAACTTTGAAGATAAAGCGGGCAATCTATTAGGCTCTCTGTTTGGAAGAGATAATTTATCTTCGGTAGAGAATACATCGCTTAATCTGAATCGACTCACTTCTGTTGGAAGTTCCTTAGATGGCTTTACCGGTGGTAATTTCAAACTAACAATCAATGGTAAAGAAGAAACCATAACGCTTGCGGAAGGAAGCTATGATCAAACCTCCGCACTCAGTGCTTTAAACCAACAGCTCTCTGATAAATTTGGTGTTGATTCAATTAAAATCTCGCATGATGGATTTCAATATATATTTGAGACTGATCGTGCAGTATCCTTCACAAGTACGGAAGGGTTGAACGCCTTGATGGGTTTCACCACACAGTCCACAGCCATTCAAATGGATCACAAACTCTCCGATGCAGGCTTGTCAGGAACTATAAACATCAATGGAATGAGCATCGATTTATCCGCACTGAACACATTCCAAGATTTAAGTGATCAACTTTCACTTCAAGGCTTAACCCTGTCCATTGATGCTGGTAAACTCACCTTTAGCAGTAACGTATCCCTCGTGATTAATGGGGATACAAATACGATGAATGCGTTATTTGGTAATGAAACGATCACATTCAAGGCGAACACCAATACAAGTCTTGTAGAAGATGGAAAGAATGCTCGTTTTAGTATCGGTGGAACGGTTTATGAACGAAACACCAACAACTTCAATCTGAATGGCTACGCGATTCAACTGACTTCCACCAGCACTGAAGCCATAAACATTCACTCAGAAAACAATGTGGATGCGGTTGTGGATTCACTCCAAAAGTTTGTGGGTGCCTACAATGCGATCATCGATAAAGTGAATGCCTTGGTTCAAGCCAAGGCAGAGTATCGTGATTTTCCACCGTTGACGGATACGCAAAAAGAGGCAATGAGTGAAAAAGAAGTCGAACAATGGGAAATCAAAGCCAAAGAAGGCCTGGTTCGTAACGATACGGTTTTAAGCAGTTTGCTCAGTGAGTTGAGAACAGCACTCTCGACGCCCGTTACGGGATCGAAGTTGAGCCTATTAGATTTGGGGATCACCAGTTCGAACTACGCGGATCGAGGCAAACTCACCATCGATGAGACAAAATTAAAAAGTGTCTTGAACACGCGTGCAGATGAGGTTCAACACTTGATGACCTCTGAGGATGGTTTAATTGAACGTTTCAATACACGTCTTGATGGCTATGTACGATCCACCTTCACTAACCCAGGTCGCTTGGTTTCCTTAGCAGGTTTAGCCAATACGGTATCTGCTACCAAGAATAATCTGAACGATCGCATCACCAGCATCGATGCGACTGTGAAACGTCTTCAAGCTCTGTATGAAACCCAACGTGAGCGTTACTGGAAACAGTTCACCAGTTTAGAAAAAGCCATCAGTCAAATGAATTCACAGAGCAGTTGGTTGAGCCAACAATTAGGACAATAGATATGAGCAATCCTTATGCAAGTTACCAAGCCCAAGCCATTCAAACCATGACAGCGGGTGAAATGATCAATGCTCTTTACGAAGGTTTGATCAAACAAATCAATTTTGCGATCGTACACATGGATGAACAATCCATTGCGGATTCGCACCAAGCTTTAATCAAAGCTCAAGATATCGTTGCCTATTTGCACCAAACCTTGAACATGGAAATACCTGTCAGTCAGTCGATTGCGCCTTACTACATTTTTTTCCAAGATCAATTGATCCTAGCAAATCTTAAAAAAGACAAGCATATTTTAGAAGACATATTACCGCTCGTCATCCAACTTCGCGATGTTTTCAATCAAGCCGATCGCATGAGTCGGGCACGTTAGTTTACGGTTTTTTACGGGGAATGTGTAATGGAAGTTTATGTAGGTAGACAACCCATTTTTGATCGACACAATGAAGTATTTGGGTACGAATTGTTATATCGAAGAAGCATGAATAACTTTTATGAAGGCGTTGATGGAAACCAAGCAACACGGGATCTTATTTACAATGCCTTTTTTGCGATGCAGATTGATGATCTGACAGAAGGTAAGGTCGGCTTCATTAATTTCACCGATGCGATGGTTCGTGATTTGGTTCCTGAAATCTTACCAAAGGAACAACTGATCATCGAAATCCTTGAGAACAGCGTTGTTGATCAAGATTTGATTCAAGCCTGTAAAAGTTTAAAAGCGAAGGGTTATGTATTAGCACTCGATGATTTCGTTTTAAATCCATCCTTTGAGCCTTTGCTTGAACTTGTCGATATCATCAAAATCGAATTTCCGAATGTATCGTTCGATACACAACGAAATTTGATAAACAAATATAAGCATAAGATACGGTTCTTGGCGGAACGTCTTGAAACGCGTGAGGAGTTTAATGTGGCTCTGCAGATGGGTTACGATTACTTCCAAGGCTTCTTCTTTAGTAAACCCGTCATCTATAAACAGAATGATATTGGGGTCTTGAATACAAGTATTCTGAACATCATCCATCAATTACGAACCTTGGATCCGGATTATGTTCGTATTGCACACGCTGTGGAATTGGATGTAGGCCTATCCTACAAAGTTATCCGACTCTCGAATACAATCTCCTTTGGAGCTCGTTATTCAATCCGCTCAGTTCACCAAGCCTTGATTCGTATTGGTATCCTTGAGTTGAGACGGTGGTTCAATGTGCTCTTGTTAAAGGACCTACAACAGGTTGAGAATCATGAGCTTATCAAGCAAGCATTGGTTCGTGCGCATCTGATGGAAAGTTTAGCAAACCATTGTGGTTATAAAGATCAAAACTTGGATTACCTTTTAACCGGTATGTTTTCATCCATTGATGTCTTGCTTTCTAAACCAATGGAAGATGTCCTCATCGGGATGCCATTGGTCGATTCGGTTAAAGCAGCTTTAATGGGTGAGGTGAATGATCTCAAACGAGTCTTGGACTTTGTGAAACGTTATGAGCTTATGGATATCAATCCGGAAACATTTGCTTTCCCAATTGGTAATATTGATCTAACGACCTTCCATGGTCTTTATATTGATGCTTTACGTTGGATCAAGCAAATGGAATTGTAATCGATTTCAACACTCTGTTCAGCACTTTGCACAAGTCTTCGTTATAATGGATTTGCGAGGACTTAAACAATGATTGAAAAGAAGTGGTGGATGCAGGCAGTTGGATATCAAATCTATCCAAGAACTTTTTATGACACAAATCAAGATGGTGTCGGTGATTTACGAGGCATCATTACTAAATTAGACTATTTGAATGAACTTGGTATCGATCTGATTTGGATCGGACCTTTTTATCGTTCACCCATGGATGACAATGGTTATGATGTCAGTGATTTCTATGCTGTGGATCCCATGTTTGGATCCTTGGACGATGCGAAGGAATTAATTGAAAAGGCTCATGCCAAAGGGATTCGTATCATTCTGGATCTTGTGTTGAATCACACTAGTGACGAACACCCATGGTTCATGGAAGCGCGTTCCAGTGTGGATAATCCAAAACGGGATTATTACATATGGCAAGAGGGTAAGAAAGTGGATGGCAAGCTGCTTCCACCGACCAATTGGGGTAGCTTCTTTGAAGGCTCTGCATGGAACTATGATGCGAAGACAGATGAGTTCTACATGAAGATCTTTTCCAACAAAATGCCAGACTTGAACTGGGCCAATCCTGAACTGCGCGAAGAAATGTTTAAAGTGGCACGCTGGTGGTTGGATCAAGGTGTCGATGGCTTCCGTGTGGATGCGATTGCACATCTGGCTCGAGATTTAAGTTTTACGGACAGTGAGCTTCCATTGAATGACCATGGCGTAGCCCCAGATTGGGGCAAATTCTCCAATCGTGAAGAACTTTTTGACTACATACATGAATTCAATGAAAAGGTCTTGAGTCATTACGACTGCA
>DHGC01000012.1:0-11903 GCA_002402585.1 Erysipelotrichaceae bacterium UBA4808
GTCTTGAATTCAATCTAACCTTAGCAATGCTAAGGTTTTTTAATGCATACGATTTGAATTATCTTTAGATAAATGCTAAAGTTTGATGGTTAATATGCTTAACTAAAGGGGGTTCGCATGCCACTATACGAAGAATTTAATCATGCATTTCAAGCCTTGGATCAAGAACGTTGCATACAGTTGTCATATGATGCATTGTCAAACGAAACCATCAGTATTGAAGCATTGTACGAAAATGTATTACGTAAGTCATTATTAGTGTTGACGGATAAAGAAACGGATCCGACACATAAAATTTGGAAAGAACATATTCAATCATCCATCGTTAGAACCATTATTGAGATGGCATATCCTTTTGTTTTGAAACAACGCAAAGTCAATCTAAACAAAAAGGCCGCGATCGTTTGCCCTGATGGTGAGCAACATGAGCTTGGAGCACGCATGGTCAGTGATTATCTACGCATCATGGGTTATGAAACCTATTTCGTAGGAAGAGATACACCACGCTTGGAATTCTTGGATATGATCAAAGTGCTCGACTTGGATGTCGTAGCAATCAGTGTCACCAATTATTACAATCTTTCCAAAGCGCTTCAGACCGTTGTGGATGTGAAAGAACATTTTCCTGAAGTGACTTTGGTTGCAGGTGGACGGGGTTTGGATGTGAATTCTGAAGTCTTGGTCAAACATGAGGTTTTGATTACACATGATTTAAGTGATCTAAAACGATATTTGGGAGGAAACGTATGAAGTTAGCCTATTCAATCGCAAAGCGTTTTCTTGGTTATAACAAGGGTCAGACGATCTTGATTGCAGTGGGGATTGCGATTGGGGTTTCGGTCCAAATCTTCATAGGTTTGTTGATCGCAGGCCTTCAGGATAGTTTGATTGATAAGACGGTGGGAAGTACACCTCACATCACGATCACACAAGCAGATGAGATGAGTTTTGAAGATTTCAAAATTGATGGCGGTTCATTTACTGCAGTTGCTTATCAAGCAGAAGGACCAGCTTTCGCCTTAACTGACGAGGATGATGCGTCGGTATTGCTCAGAGGTTTAAGTGCCGATGGGGATAAATTGTATAAGTTAAGTGAAAAATTAATTGAAGGTAGGATGCCTACAGTGAAGAATGATGTCATCATCGGTTCTGGTCTTGCCGAAAAACTAAACGTTAAGCTTAATGATGAGCTGAGTTTAAGAACCATTACGAATCAAAGTGTCAATGTGAAACTTGTCGGGATCGTCGATCTCAAAGTGGATTCAATCAATAATTCATGGGTTTTGTCAACTTTGCCCACTGCTCAAAGTCTATTTGAAATCGATGATGAAATCACTTCGATTGCGATTCAAGTCGAAGATGTGTTTGAAGCAGATGTCTTGGCAGAGGGAATCAAATCATTTGAGATTGTGGATCAACAGAATTTGAAGGTCGTGAACTGGAAAGATCAGAATGAAGACTTATTAAGTGGTTTGAACGGACAAAGCATCTCCAGCATCATGATCCAGGTTTTCGTCTTAGTTTCAGTGGTCTTGGGGATTGCAAGTGTCCTTGCGATTACCGTTCTACAGAAATCGAAGCAGATCGGAATCCTGAAAGCCATGGGCATCACGGATAAGACCGCAAGCTGGATCTTCTTGTTTCAAGGCTTACTCTTGGGCTTCTGGGGTGCCATCTTAGGTGTTTTATTTGGTGTGGCATTACTACTATCCTTTACGACATTTGCGCGCAATCCGGATGGCAGTGCCTTGATTCCAATTGCTTTTGATCCTGTTTTCATCGCATTTTCAGGCTCGATTGCAATTATTTCAGCTTTGCTTGCATCATTCATACCTGCTCAACGCTCTAAGAAGTTGAGCCCAATTGAGGTCATTCGAAATGGATAACATTCTTGAACTAAAAAATGTAACGAAATTCTATGGGGATAAGATTAAGACGCAAGTACTCTTTGGACTTGACTTGAGTTTTGAGCGAGGAAGTTTTAACTCAATCATTGGTCAATCTGGTAGTGGAAAGAGTACCTTATTAAACATCTTGGGTACCTTGGATCGTCCAACGGACGGGGATATCATCATCAATGGGAAGAATACAAAGTCTTTGAATGCGAATGCGTTGTCTCAATTACGTAATGAAAATCTAGGTTTCATCTTTCAATTCCACTATTTATTGCCAGAGTTTACAGCTTTGGAGAACATCTTGATGCCGGTTCGCATTTTAGGCAAGAAGATTGATAAAGAAGTCATGACCCGCGCTGAAGAACTAATTGAACTTGTTGGTTTGACCAAAGTTAAGAACAATCTAGCAACCCAAATGTCCGGTGGTCAACAACAACGGACTGCGATTGCTCGTGCACTTATGAATCAAGCGGCTATCATTCTAGCGGATGAACCTACGGGTAACTTGGATTCCGATACAACTGAACAGATCTATGATTTGATGCGGATGATCAATAAGAAATATCAAACCACTTTCATCATCATCACGCATGATCAAAGTGTGGCAGAGAAGACAGATCGCATCATTGAAATCAAAGATGGTCGAATTTTGATGGATATTCGTAAATAACAGTCACAAACAGTCATAAACAATCAAATTAATTAAGAATATGCTTGACATATTCTTTTTAATTTATAAAATAGAGTCATAAGCAATCGAAAACAATCATAAATGATCACGATCACTCAAAGGAGAAATAAAATGTTAATCACGAAAGAAAGTATCCTACTACAATGTTCCATCAAGGAAAAAGAACAAATCATACGAAGCATGGCTGAACATGCATTGCAGATTGATCGTATAACGGAAGTTGAACCTTTTGTACAAGCTGTATTGCATCGTGAAGCTGAGTTTAGTACTGGGGTTGGCTATGGAATTGCCATTCCACATGGGAAATCAAATGTGGTAAAAGAAGCGTTTGTGTTGTTTTGTCGCGTTGATCACGTTGATTGGACATCGCTGGATGGTACGGATGTCGATATGATTTTTATGATTGGTGTTCCTGAAGTAGATTCAAGCAATGAACACTTAAAGATATTAGCTCTATTATCGCGTAAGTTGATGAAAGATGAGTTCCGCCAAGCTTTACGTGCTGCACTAGATGAGGATGAAGTTATGGATGTTCTCGTGAAATGGGAGATTATCTAATATGCTCGTTGCGGAACGTCGAAATCATATTTTAGGCTTATTAAAAACAAATAAAAGCATAACAGTATCAGATCTATGTACTGCTTGTGACGCATCTGAAGCGACGATTCGTCGTGATCTAGCATGGTTGGAAGCGAATGGTAAGCTTGAACGAACACATGGTGGAGCTGTGGTAAATCCAAGTGAACGTATTTTTGAAGAAGATATGCTTACACTTCGTGAAGGTAAAGCGTTACATGAAAAACAAATTATCGCGAGAAAAGCGTTTGATTTGATTCATGACTATGACTCAATTGTATTGGATGCCGGTACGACAACGTTTGAATTGGCACGTTTGATTGGACAATCGGATTTGCATTTGACGATTATAACGAACTCAATGATTGTATTTAAAGAGTTGGCAAACAATCCAAATGTTGAACTGATCATCTTAGGAGGGAAAGTTCGACGTAATACCTTGGCTTCTGTAGGAAGTGTTGCGGTGGAGTTGATGCAAAGAATGTATGTTGATAAAGCCTTTGTAGGTACAAATGGCGTAGGCTTGAATGAGGGTTTCACAACCTCGGATATGGATGAAGCGAGCATTAAAAGAGCAATGTTGATGGCTGCGAAGCAGCGCATCATCCTTGCGGATCATACGAAATTCAATAAGGTGTATATGAATCAGTTTGCTTCTTCTTCCATGGTGGATACCTTGATTTCGAATGTTCAAGATTCTGAATTGTTGAACTCCTTTATTGAACATTACGATATCAAAGTGTTGTAGGAGGTTTTATGATCACAACAGTAACGTTGAATCCAGCAATTGATAAAACAATCACAGTTGAACAGTTTCGTTTGAATACGGTCAATCGTGTCTTAAGTGTCAATGAGGATCTCGGTGGTAAAGGCATCAATGTTTCAAAAGTCTTACATCATTTGAAACATAAGACAGTAGCCTGTGGGTTTATCGGTGAGGCAAACTATGGATTGGTTCAACCTCACATCAAACGATTAGGTCTGAGTACGGATTTCGTATGGGTGGATGCGTTAACGCGCATCAATACGAAGATTATTGATCCGATCGAGAAAAGTACGACCGATATCAATGAGACGGGTTTCACTGTTTCAAGAGTTCAGATCGAACAACTTAAAATCATGTTGCAAGCGTATGCCAAACAAAGTTCATTTATGGTGTTTAGTGGTAGTGTTTGTAAGGGGATTGATATGGATGGTTATCAGACGCTTGTAGAGGCTGTTGCGCCAACTCCATGGGTCTTGGACGCAGATCGAGACGTGTTAAGAACGGGTTTGGAGTTGCAACCCTACTTGATCAAACCCAATATTCATGAGTTAGAAGATTTATTGCGAATGAAACTTGAAACCAATCAAGATATCGTTCGTGAAGTTCGAAGCTTGATGCAACGATATAAAATTCACTATTGCTTGGTTTCGATGGGTGAGAAGGGAAGTGTTTTGATTAAACAAGATCTTGCATACCATGCAAAGGCATTGGATGTCGAACTTGTGACAACCGTTGGTGCAGGGGATGCCATGCTTGCTGGTTTCTTGTTTGGCTTGAGTGAAGGCCATTCAGACAGAGACGCCTTGCGTACTGCGACAGCCTGTGGAGCGATTGCGGTGAGTGGCGTTGCGTTGCGTGCGTTTGATGATTTCAAGATTGAGGCTTTGATTGATCGTGTCGAGTTGACACAAATTGACTTGGGTTGAATCCGAAAGGATAAAAATACATCTAAGGAGGAAAGAAAGATGAAAGTTTTGGCAGTTACAGCCTGTCCGACCGGGATTGCTCACACATACATGGCAGCTGAAGCCTTGAGTGAAGCAGCTCAAAAAAGGGGTTATGATGTTAAAGTTGAGACACGAGGTTCAGTCGGTGTCGAAAATGAGTTGAGCAGTGAAGACATCAAAAGTGCAGATTTCATTGTATTGGCTTGTGATACGGCTGTACCGACCGATCGTTTTGTAGGTAAGAAAGTACTAAGTGTTTCGGTCAGTGAAGCAATCAAAGATGCGGATGGTTTATTGACGAGAGCTCAAAGTGCATCCATCTTAAAAACGCAATCACAAGACAGTGAACCAGCAGAGAAAAAAGGACAGAATAGTTTCTACAAACATCTCATGAGTGGTGTTTCCTTCATGATTCCATTTGTTGTGGCAGGTGGAATTGCAATTGCGATTAGCTTTGCCTTTGGATACGACGCATTCCAAACACCGGGTACGCTTCCTGCTTACTTAATGGCAATTGGGGGTTCAGGTGGCTTCGGCTTAATGGTTCCAATACTCGCTGGATACATTGCATATTCGATTGCGGATCGTCCTGGTTTAGCACCGGGTATGATTGGTGGTGTGGTAGCGGGTCAAATTGGTGCTGGTTTCTTGGGTGGTATGGTAGCTGGTTTCTTGGCTGGTTATGTTGTGAATGCGATTAAGAAATACATCAAGTTGCCTAAATCCTTACAAGGAATCATGCCTGTATTGATCATCCCTGTATTTGGGTCACTCATTGTTGGTTTGTTATTGTTCTATGTACTAGGCAGTCCAATGGCAACAATCAATAAGGCAGTCGCTGATTTCTTGATGGGACTAAGTGGTGGAAGTGCGATTGTTCTCGGTTTACTGCTCGGTTTGATGATGGCGTTTGATATGGGTGGTCCAATCAATAAGGCCGCTTATGCATTTGGTACAGCAACTTTAGTTGCGGGTCAAGGATCTGCTGTAATGGCAGCGGTTATGGCTGGTGGTATGGTTCCACCGTTGGGCATTGGATTGGCTACCTTAGTATTTAAAAAGAAATTCATCGCGGCTGAACAAGAAGCAGGTAAAGCGAATCTTGTCTTGGGTGCAAGCTTTATTACGGAAGGTGCAATTCCGTTTGCAGCTGCAGATCCACTGCATGTCATGCCTTCAATCATGGTTGGTGGCGCTTTGGCGGGCGCCTTGTCCATGGCATTTGGAGCAACATTAGCCGTTCCACATGGAGGAATCTTCGTTCTATTTGCAGTTGAGAATATTGTCGGTTACGTCATTGCGATTGTTGCTGGTTCCGTAGTGACAGCGTTGTTGCTCGGTGTGCTTAAAAAAGACGTTGCTTAGAATCTGACACCTCGAATTGAGGTGTTTTTTATGCGTCACCTTAATCCATTCTTAATCTAAGCTATGATAGAATAACATTGAAGTAGAGGAGGACAGCATATGAACTTTATGAAGAGAGCTTTCTTAAGCTTGATACGCCGCAAAGGAAAGTCATTGATTCTTTTAATCATCATCTTTATCTTGAGCAACGTTATGGCAGGTTCGATTGCGATCGGTCAAGCATCACGCAATGTCGAGAAGACCATGAAACAACAACTTGGAGCAAATGCTTCGGTTGAAATGGATTGGGAAAAGATGCAGGATTGGACAGAAGAACAATGGCAGAATGTCCAATATGTCACACCAGCGATGGCCGATCAAATCGGGGCTTTGCCGTATGTGAAATACTATGATTACAATACGGAAGCGTATATCAATTCCACAAGTCTAAAAATGTATGATCCAAATATGATGGATCAAGAGTATAACTATTTCCCACTACGCGGTGTCAATTATGCACCTGTATTGGATATTGCGAATGGAACAGCTACTTTGGTTGAAGGTCGTGTTTTCAGTGAAGAAGACATTGCGAAAGCCAATTATGTGGTTTTGATTTCGGATAAACTGGCGGAACAAAACAATGTGTTCGTCGGGGATATCATCATGTTGAATAATGAATTCCAAATTTGGAAAGAAGGCGATGTCGAACCTGAGAAAATCGTTCGTGACATTGCTTTGGAAGTCATTGGAATCTTCAGCCCGAAAGTAAACACCAATCAAGAAGAGAACGGTGGGTGGATCGACTATACACCATTCAACCGTATGTATGTACCGAATGGTGTCGTCAATGCGGAAAATCGTTGGATGACTGAACAATACATGATTGCTTATCCAGATTCAGGCATTACACCGGATCAACTCGATCGAGTCTATATCAATCCAGTATTTGTTTTGAACAACCCTGAAGATGTTGAAAGTTTCAGAACAGAAGCGATGACTTACTTACCAGACTACTATAAAGTCAATGTCTCAAGTGATGCGTATGACTCTGTTGCTGGACCGATCAAATTCATTGGTTCCTTGTCCAATACAATCTTGTATGTTGCAATTGGGGCGACGATTTTGATTCTTAGTTTGGTTGTCATTCTCTTCTTAAGAGATCGTAAGCATGAGTTGGGTATTTACCTATCCTTAGGTGAGAGTAAGTCCAAGGTCATGGCTCAGATTCTAATTGAGGTCGTAGCCATCGCGGTATTGGGCATTACCTTATCCTTGTTTACAGGGAACAGCATTGCAGAGGCTACTTCACAATCCATGATGGATTTGAGGGCTGGTATCGAAGGCGATGGCCCTGACTATCCAGTTTATCGAGAGTCGATGATCTACAATCCTGGTGGTATCACGGAGGAAGATGTCATGGAAGCGTATACCATCCAATTCTCTTGGGATTATGTCTTGATTCTGTATGGTGTTGGAGTGGGTACGGTCTTGTTGTCAAGTATCGCGCCAATGATCTATATTCTTCGTTTGAAACCGAAGAAGATCATGATGTAGGAGGGTGTTATGGAAATCATCAGAGTCGAAAATTTAAACTATTATTACCAGGATGGCGAAACGATTCGTACCATTCTTAAAGATTTGAATGTGTCCTTTGAAAAGGGTAAGTTCTACACGATTTTAGGACCCTCGGGTTGTGGAAAGACAACCTTCCTGTCCTTATTGGCTGCTTTGGATGAACCGAAGTCTGGAACGATTTATTTCAACGATCGTGACATCAAGGCGATTGGATACGAGAAGTATCGTCGCAACATGATCAGCATCATCTTCCAAAGTTACAACTTGGTTCCTTATATGACAGCGGTTGAAAACGTCATGATTCCAATGGCCATTACCGAGAATGAAATTCCTAAGAATTCGAAGGAAGTTGCCTACAACCTTTTAGATTACATCGGTCTAACCAAGTCCAAAGCCAATCGAGTCGTCAACAAGCTCTCCGGTGGTGAGCAACAACGTGTTGCGATCGCGCGTTCTCTGGCCAGTAATGTCGACATCATCTTTGCGGATGAACCGACAGGAAACTTGGACCAAGAACTTGAAAATGAAATCATTGGTGTCTTCCAGGACTTAGCGCATCATCATAATAAGTGTGTCATCATGGTTACGCACTCCAAAGAGATTGCGGATATGTCTGATGTCTCTTATCAGTTACGGAAGGGAGTGTTGAGTCATAATGAGTGATTTCTTAAGTAAGTTTACGAAATCTGAATATGACAAGACCGTTGAAGAAAAAGAAGTCTTAGTTCAATCAGAGCCACCGCATAAAAAAGATGATAAAGAAAAAAAGTCTAAAGAAGAAAAGAAAAAAGAAAAGAAGTTAGCAAAGCAATTGGAGATGGTTCCTGAAGACATTGAAGAACCAACACCTGTTGTAAGCACGCGTCGAAGTTCACATGTAGAAGAAACGTCCATCGACCCGAGTTATAAAGCCAATCAACGTAAAAAGTGGATTGGGGCGATTGTTGGTGTTGTCCTATTCATTGCGTTAGGTACAGCGTTCTTTTATTTCATCAATCAAGTCAAGATTCCAGATTATGTCGGTAAACCTGTTTCTGAGTTGAAAGCTTGGGCAAATCGTAATGATGTGACTTTGGAAATCAGTGAGGTATTCTCACTTGAAGTATCCAAGGACTACATAATTTCATTGGATCCTTTAGCGAATACGAAGATTCAAAAAGGTTCGAACATGAAGGTTGCGATCAGTAAAGGTGCCGATCCCGATGAGCAGATCTTGGTTCCGGATTTTACTGGAAACACTTACTTTCAAATTCAAGAGTGGTTGAGTACGAATAAGATCAATAATCTTCGCATCACTTATGAATACAATGATGAGATTCCATCGAATGAGTATGTACGTATTGTTTTCAATGATAAGAACATCAAGCCTGAAACGTATACACGTAAAGACTATGGTTTGATTTATATCTCCAATGGTCCTGAAGTTCTACCAAAAGATGTAAAGGTCGAAGATTGGGTTACAGGCAATAAGTCGGTAAACGATGTTCAGACTTGGGCTAACACAAATAATATTGAGTTAACCATCAATACAAGCAGCAGTTCTACTGTGGCTAAAGATGGTGTCATATATCAAAGTATTGCACCAAATACAATGATTTCAAAGAAATCTAAAATGACAATTACAATATCTGCAGGTCAGGATGTAGTCATACCGGATTTTTCTAAGATTGTTAAAGCTGACGCTGACCTTATGAATCCAGTAGGCTATACTTTGCGCTTTGTTGAAATGTACCAGCCTGAAGGCGGGGCAACCTATGGCAGTTTGATTTGGCAGGATGTGAAGGCAGGAACCAGGATTAGTCCTGCGAACACTAAAGAAGTTGTGGTTACAGTGTATTACTCATTGGGCAGACCTTACATCAACAGTTCTGAATATATTGGACAACCTCAGTCAAAGATTCCACCAAGCATCTACAATGAGAATCTCAAGTCTGCGAATTTCACTTATGTTATCGTAGATGATAATACGTCCGCAGAAACTAAAGGGACAATAACGGGTATTAGCCCAGCTAATGAATTCGTGAATCCAGGTGCAGTTATTACCTTCTATGTTTCTACCGGTTCAGTCACAACACCTTGATCATCTAGTTTGAGCGTGCATCTTAGTGGTGCGCGCTTTTTATGTTATTCTAAGTTAAATGAGGTGCAAAAATGAAACTAGCTGTAATAGGAGCCAATGGCAAAGCTGGACGTCTGATTGTCCAAGAAGCAATCGATCGAGGTCATGAGGTGACAGCGTTTGTACGGGATCGAAATAAGCTGGATATGAACGTGAGGGTCTTTGAAAAGGATATTCAGTTACTGAAAAGTGAGGATTTAATGGATTTTGATGTAATCATCAATGCGATGGGAGCAGGGACGCAAGATCCCATACTTTATCAAGATGCCACGAAGCATATGATTGAAGTTTTGTTGGACTTACCAAAGCTACGATATTTGGTTGTGGGCGGAGCAGGAAGCTTGTTTACGGATGCCACGATGGCATATGCATTATACGAAACAGAGCAGTTCCCTAAAGCAATCTATCCTACAGCCATGAATATGGCTAAAGCTTTGGAATTATTGCGAGATAGTCGGATATTATGGACATTCTTCAGTCCGGCAATACAATTTGATCCAAAGGGCAGACGTACAGGTGCATACCGCTTGGGAAGTGAATGGCTTATTTTAAACCAAGCAGGCGACAGCTACATCAGTTATCTGGATTATGTCATTGCTTTATTGGATGAAGTTGAGAATCCCCAATTCATTTGTAAACGATTCACTGCTGTCGGTGAACGATAAAAAAGCTCAAGTTTTGAACTTGAGTTTTTGATTACTTAACTAAGTTGTGTTCCTTTAAGAAATCATAAGCAACTTGGTAGGGGTCTTCATCCAAGACATCGACACGATAATTTAGTGCAATCGTATTTTCTTGATTGAATAGGCCTGTGACTTTATTCAAAGCAGCTTCAACGCCTGGGAATTGCTCTTCGATATCGGCAAGTACAATGAATGAACCATTGTATTCAGGGAAGAACTTCATATCATCTTCAAGTAGAACCAAGTCTGACTTTAAGATCATACCATCTGTTGAATAGGCAAGTGTAACATCAAATTGCTCACTTTCCATTCCAACATATTTCAAATCGTTAGAGATTGGAGTCGCTGATTTAAAGTCTAGGCCATAGAATTTTGTGAATGGAATGAAACGAACCGTACCATCTTCATTGAAGAAGGTATCTTCTGTCCCAAAACGCAATTCGGATGCGACTTTGGCAAGATCACTAATGGTCTTCAAGTTGTATTCGTCTGCAGTCGAACGTCTTACCGCTACGGCATAGGTGTTTTCAAATCCCAATTTATTTAGTAGTTTAACACCGTAATCTTCTTGAGCCTTTTGATTGGCATAGTCGAAGAGTGTCATGCCTTCTGGTACTTCAGAGACATCTCGATTCATGAAGGTCGCCATCATGGTTCCATCATAACTCAAAGCCGCATGCATGCGCCCCGCTTTGATTTCAGAATGACCCAATGAGGTGCTCATGTAATCGGTGACTTCAACTTCATATTCGGTATATTCTTTGATTAAAATCTCTGCCATGTGTGAGAAGATGTACATCTCCCCAAAGTCACCATTCGCGATGACGATTTTGTTTTCGTCTTTAGCGGTACACCCACTAAAGATCAGTAAACTTAATAACAATGCGGCAAGTATTTTTTTCATACTATACTCCTCTCTGATTTTTTGGTAATAGTTTATTCTCGTAATAACTCATGACGGCATCGACAACGATGGCCATGGCCATGAGTGTCAAGGTGCCTTGTAAGATGAAGGTGAAATTCATGGTACGAATACCACGATAAAGGACGTAACCCAAGCCTCCACCTCCAACGAAGAACCCCATGACCGCTGAACCAATCGAATTGACTAGCGAAATGCGCATCCCAGCAAAGATCAGTGGGAAGGCAAGGGGAAGTTCTACTTTGAAGAGCTTGGTCATTTTTGGCATGCCCATTCCTTCTGCGGCTTCTTTGATGGCTGGAGCGACTTCCATCAATCCGACCATCGTATTACGAACGACCGGTAATAAGTTATACAAAGTTAGACCAACGATGACCGTTGTTGG
>DHGC01000012.1:11969-13816 GCA_002402585.1 Erysipelotrichaceae bacterium UBA4808
ATGGTAAATAAAGCTGCCATAAGCACTAAATAAATGTGCTGTGTCACATGTTCAAGTTTCATATTAATTCCTCCTCAAGCCACGTGGCGTGAGTTTGACTTGGACTTTATCAATCAAATAACCCAAACCAATGGCCATCAAAGCAGCGGGAATCGATCCCATGACAATGAACTGTTTCATATTACTGTTAATGCCAATATAGATGAACTCACCCAAGCCACCTTGACCGATCATTGCGGCAAGCACTGCCCAGCTTACGGTATAAATGGTTGACATTCGGATACCTGTGATGATGCTGTTGAGCGCCATTGGCAATTCAACACGCCATAAGAGAATCCAAGGATTCATGCCGATACCACGACCGGCTTCAATCAATGCAGGATCAACCGTAACGATACCGGTATAAGCATTCTTAAGGACAGGCAGAATGGCGTATACCGACAAGGCGATGATGACCGTTTCTGGACGCATCCCAATGTAGATAAAGAGCACACCAATAAACACAATCCCTGGAATGGTTTGAAAGATTCCGAGAATTGGCATCAAGTATTTCGCTGCTTTCTTAAAGCGCGAAAGAGCAATCGCAAGAATAACCGCAATCACGGATCCAATTGTAACGGAAACGATTACGAAGTAGAAATGGGTTAAGATGGCATTCATCAAGCGTGGTGCGTAACGAACCCACATGCCCCAATCAAACATTTTTCTCACCCCACAACGTGGTGCTTAATGATCGAGCGATTGAACCCTTGGTGATAATACCGACCACTTTTTGCTTGCCATTTAATACGACGACGAAATCAGCACGTTGACTTTGAATCGCATCCATGGCTTCTTTCGCATGGGCAACTGTTGACAAAGTGATGACATCATTACGGATGATGTTCTCAATGGTTTGGCCTGGTATACCTCGTTTTTGAAGATCATCGATATTGACGATACCCATATAGGTATTGTTTTTATCGACAACGACAACGGAGTCGGTACCTTTACTGCGCATCAATTCCAAACTTTCCAAGACCTTACGCTTGCTATCAACCTTTAAGACATTGGTCTTCATGATTTCACCACAGGTCAACTCAATCGTGTTGTTTTGTTTGGTATGCTTACCCATGAATTGACGAATGATATCCGCTTTAGGATTTCTTAACATTTCTTCAGGGCTGTCCATCTGTACGATGTCGCCTTTGTCCATGAAGACGATTTGATCGGCCAATTTGATGGCTTCTTCCATATCGTGGGTGACAAAGACGGTTGTGATGTTTAACTTTTGTTGAAGATCTTTCAATTCTTCTTGTAAGGTATCCCGCGTAATGGGATCCAATGCACCAAAAGGTTCATCCATCAAGAGGACAGGGGGACGTGCGGCGAGTGCTCTTAGCACGCCTACTCGTTGTTGCTGGCCACCAGACATTTCATTGGGATATTTATGAGCATATTCTTCATAAGGAAGATCAACCATCTCTAAGAGTTCACGGACACGCTTATCCATGTCTTCTTTTTCCCATTTTAAGAGTTTTGGAACAACGCTGATGTTTTGTGCAACCGTCATATTCGGGAATAAGCCAATCTGTTGGATGACATACCCAATCTGTGTTCTTAAATCGGTTAGATCTTTTTTTGTAATATCTTCGTTGTTAATAAAAATTTTTCCAGAATCCATGGGTATCAATCGATTGATCATCTTGAGTGTGGTTGTTTTTCCACAGCCAGATGGACCTATTAAAACGATAAATTCACCATCATTGATGGTAAAACTTAAGTCGTTAATGATTGGTTTTCCATGATAAGATTTAGAAATATGCTTAAATTCAATCATATTTTTCCTCCTATTCACGCAAATATAC
>DHGC01000012.1:13894-32794 GCA_002402585.1 Erysipelotrichaceae bacterium UBA4808
GCACTAAAAAACCGCTTGAAGCGGTTAGTTTCTGAGTAAATCGAGCATGCGTTCGATCTTTGCGAAATCAATGAAACGGCTTTCACGCAACACTTCTTTACCTTCAAAGAAGACGAGAATGGTTGGAACAGTGAAAATAAGGTGTTGACCTGCGATGTCTGGAAATTGTTCCGCATCGATTTTGATCGTTGGATTTGTGTAGTCTTGCATCAAAGTTTCCAGTTTAGGGAAGATGGATTTGCAGACATTACACGTTGTGGTCGTGAAATAGAGCACGATCGCTTCATTTTGATTCGTGAATAAGGCGTCGAATTGTTTTTGGGATGTAAGAATTGTGGTAGGGTTCATGGCGTTTACTTTCTGCACTTGGATACGAAATCATTGAAGAGTGCTTGGAATGGCATAAGCGATGTCATGCGTTCCGGATGCCATTGTACGGCAAGAATGCCATCGGTTTCAAGCGCTTCGACCAGACCGTCCTCAGCATATGCACTTGCCTTTAGATTTGAGGCAAGGTCTTTGATGCCTTGGTGGTGATAGCTGTTTACTTCAAGCTCTGAACCAAGCAGTGTGTAAAGGTGGCTTTTTGTATCGATCTTTATGATATGACCATTTAAAGGGGCTTTGTTGTTTAGACTGTAATTATGATCAAGTTTTGTGTCGGTTTGTGTTGGTAGGTCTTGGTATAGTGTTCCACCGAAAGCCGCATTGATGATTTGTAAGCCGCGACAAATGCCGAAGATGGGCTTCTTGTGTTCAAACATATAACGAATTGATTCAAGGTCAAGTGCTTCGATGGCATCTTCTATCGGAAAGCTTCCATTATTCATTTCATCATAAATTTTTGGATTGACATCATTGCCACCTGGAACCAGTAAACCATCACACTGTTCTAGAAATAGATGAAGATTCACATAAGACATGGGAGGAAGGATGATGCAATCCGCACCAGCAGTGCTGAGTCCATCATAGTAAGCTTGATTCAGTGTGTAGCGGTCATCATTGATACGACTTAGAAGGGCGATTTTTGGTTTCATAAGGTAATTATAACGAAATTCGTTATCCTCTGCATATTGTTTAGTGTTTTCAAAAAATAATGTTAAAATATCTTTACCGCTTTACTTAAATACAAGCATTATAATTAAGCACAAGGAGATACAATATGCGTCTAGGGGTCATTGACTTAGGTTCAAATACCATACGTTTGGTGGTTTATCAATGGAATGGTCAAAGTTTAGATGTGTTAGAAAACGTAAAGCATCATACACGAAACATCAAGTTTGTTCGTCATGCACAGATGAGCAAAGAGGGATTGGATTATATCGTCGCATCAGTCAAAGAATTGATGGTCATCGCACGAGCGTATGATGTGGATCATTTACACATCTTTGCGACGGCGTCATTGCGAAACATTAAAAATTCAGATGATGCAGTTTCTTACATTGAGAATGAAGTTGAGCATGTGATTGATCTACTTAATGGGGATGAAGAAAGTCTCTTTGGTTTTGAAGGCATGCGGCGCAATGTTAGTTTGCCTTTAGAGGGTTTGAGTGTGGATATCGGTGGTGCTTCTACGGAAATCACGTATTTCAAAAATAATAAAGCGGTCTTCATGGGTTCATTGCCAATGGGGAGTCTCAATCTATTCATCCAACATGTTCACAATGTGATGCCAACGGAATCAGAACAGTTCCTGATTCGTTTAGATGTCCAAAATCATTTGGAATCGCTTGTTTGGTTAAGTCAGTTGAAAGTAAAAAGTGTCATCGGCATTGGCGGATCAGCGCGTGCGATCATGCGTTTGCATCAAGCGAAATATGATATCAATACATCGATCTATGACATTCATTTGAGTAAGCAAAGGGTGAGTGAACTCGCGAATTTCAATATGGATCAACGTGATATTGAGACGCGCTTGATCCTTAAGGCGATTCCTGATCGAATGACAACGGTTATTCCAGGTGCGATCATCGTTGATGAAATCATGAATTTGATTCATGCGGATGATTATGCGGTTTCCCTCTATGGGGTCCGTGAAGGTTATCTCTTCAATCGTATTTTGAAAGATATAGAAATGGCAAAACAATAACAATGAAAACAGTTTTCTTAGATATCGATGGGACCTTGGTTGCAGATAAAGGCATCGTCCCTGAATCCGCAATCAAGGCCATTAAGATCGCTCAAAAAAATGGTCATAAAATCTTCTTATGCACAGGTCGTGCGATGCCTGAAATCTATCCCTTCATTTTAGAGATTGGATTTGATGGCATCATCGCTTGTGGAGGGAATTACGTTATTACAGAGGGTCAAACTTTATTGGATCGTGCTTTCTCACGTGAAGATTTGGAGGAACTCTATGATTATTTCCACAAATATGACATTGATTTCTATGCGGAAGCCAACTCTGGTTTGTATATGAGCAGAGGCTGTGATCGACATCTTCAACGCATGATTGATGAACCAGAAGCATTTGGAATATCCGTACATGTGTCTGAGTCTTTGGCACATTTTAAGGGTCATTTGATTGCTCAGGATGATTTATTTATTTCTGACATCAATAAAATCTCTTTCTTAGGATCAAAACATCCCTTTGAAGAACTTGCTAAGCGCTTTGAAGATAAGTTTGAGCTCTTTGACTTGGTCGTCCCTATATTTGGTAAAAATAGCGGTGAAATCTCAATCAAGGGAACAGACAAGGTCAAAGGAATTCAACTTATCATGGATTATTATGATTGTGACCATGAACACACAGTTGCGATGGGTGATGGCAATAATGATTTAAGCATGCTAAAGTATTGTGAAGTCGGTGTGGCAATGGGTAATGCGACAGCACAACTCAAAGCGATTGCACAGATCGTGAGTGATCACGTGAATGAAGATGGTTTGGCTAAAGCGTTCAAATTAGCAGGATTAATCGAGGAGGAAACTTGGAATACTTTAAACTGAATAATGGCATACGGATACCCGCTCTAGGTTTTGGGACATGGAAAGTTAAAGGTGACGATTGTGTCAACGCAGTCAAAGCTGCGATTGAAGTCGGTTATCGTCATATTGATACGGCTTGGGTCTATAAGAATGAGAAAGAAGTAGGACAAGCGCTTCGTGAGAGTGGCATTCCACGCTCGGAATTCTTTATTACGACAAAGTGTTGGAATGATCATCGGGGATATGAAGCAACGATGAAAGCATTTCAAGTCTCATGTGAGAACTTGGGAACAGATTACTTGGATTTATACTTGTTGCATTGGCCGAAACCCTTGGATGCAGAAAGCTGGCGTGCCATGGAAGAGCTCTATGAAGCTGGTAAAATTAAAGCCATCGGTGTCAGCAATTATCACCAACATCATCTAGAAGATTTGAAGAAGACGGCTCGTATTCTACCCATGGTCGATCAAATCGAGTTCTCTCCACGTTTGACACAAGAACCGTTGATGGCATATCTCAAGGAAGAAGGCGTCCAGATGGAAGCCTGGAGTCCATTGATGCAAGGCCAGGTCTTTGACATCGAAGTTTTAAAAGAATTAGCAGCGAAGTACAATAAGTCGATTGCTCAAATCGTATTGCGTTGGAACGTCGATAAAGGTGTTGTTGTTTTGCCTAAATCAGTTACGCCTAAACGCATTAAAGAGAACTTTGAAGTCTTTGATTTCAAACTCGATCCAAATGACATCGCACGTATTGATGCCTTGAATCAAAATATTCGTACGGGTGCGGATCCAGATAATTTCGATTTCTAAAAAAAACGGTAAGCCATGGCTTATCGTTTTTCTACTTTAAGTATTTTCGTGATGACGATGGACATTGATGTCGCTGAAATCGTAGAATTCAAGTGTTTGCTTGATTGTACGGCTTAGATGCGGTGTATTCTCTTTATCCACTTTTTGTTTGACTTTCGGTGTGTTGGTGATAACGGCAGGACCATTTGCACAACCACCTTTACAAGACATGCCTTCACAGATGTTTGCGGGGAAACGTCCAGCTTTAATGATCATCATGGCTTTCTTGCATTCATGGATGCCATCGGCATATTGTGCACTGAAGGCAAAGTTATCATCTTCTTTGATGGCTTGAACCAAGGCTTTCGAGACCCCACCACCGAAGGCGAAGTTGCGTGCAAAGACACTGGCTTCAAGGTTGGGTTCCGCTTTCAGTTCACTGAGATAGATGTGCTGCGAGACCAACATTGCCGCAATCTCTTCATAGGTTAGAACATAGTCAACCTCTTGACCATCCATGCCTTCTTGTTTCTTAGCGACACAAGGTCCTATGAAGACAACGGAATAATCAGGATATTTCTTTTTGATATAGCGAGCCATGGCAACCATTGGGGATACCATGGTAGACATATTGTTATGGTAGACTTCTGGGAAATGTTGGCGAGCTAAGTTGACGAAGGCAGGGCAACAGGATGTCGTCATGGCCACGTTCTCTGCCATCTTTTCACGCAGTTCATCTTTTTCATACCATGCGATCACATCCGCTCCAACGGCGACTTCCACAACCTCGGCAAAACCGAGTTTTTTAATGCCCATTTTGATTTGGTCGAGATTGGCACTATCGAACTGACCTTGAATGGAAGGTGCGATCATCGCAACGGTTGGTTTTCCCTCGCGAATGTCATTGATGACATTGACGATCCAAGATTGATCTTCAATCGCTCCAAATGGACATGCGGATTGACAGGCGGCGCAGTTAATGCACTTTTCTTCATCGATGACGGCGATGTTGTATTCGTCATAGCTGATCGCATCGACAGCACACGATGCTTTACAAGGACGTGGCGTATCGATGATGGCATTGAATGGGCATGCTTTTGCACAAGCACCACATTCAACGCATTTGTTATAGTCGATGACCGCACGATCGGCTCCAAAGCTGATGGCATCAAATTTGCAAGCTGTACGGCAACTCTTGGCCATGCACTTACGGCAATTATCCGTAATCAAAATGCGACGAATGGTGCAACCATCACACGCCGCATCCAGCACTTTTACGATCTGTTTTGGACGAACTTTCTGGTCTTTCTTCACAGTAGGACATTTCCCCATTGCGACGCGGACGCGTTGACGTATGATTTCACGTTCCTTATAAACACAACAACGGAAATCTGCTGTCATGCCAGGAATCAGCTTATATGCCATCTCATCGTCGAATTTATCGGTTAAAGAACCATCAAATGCTTTGATTGAAACCTCTCTTAATACATCAAATTTAAACTGTCTTGCCTCATGATCAAATAGTCCCATAACGTACCCCTTGTTAAATGTTTCACAATAATTTTATATCATGATACGTACAGATACGTAAGCATCAAATCATGATGAGAACGTTTACACAATTGAATTATGTTGAAAGATTAATTTGAGACTAAAAAATATACTTAATAAATTAAATATTTCACAAGTTTGATAAAATCTGAATTTCTTCATTAAAAAGGGAGAGCTCTGTACCATCTTCTTTTTTTACTAGAAGTGCACCATCGTTTTGGATATCTAGAATCATTACCAGTGTTTTAATGCCGTTAATTGAAGTTGAGATGACTTTACCACTTGGAACCATCCATTTACGATAATGCATTAAGATATCTTCTGTTTTTATGACCGTATCAAATACTTTAAAAAAGTGGACGATGAAATGATTGCGATCGATACGTGAAGAATATACATCTTCTAAGGATGTGGCATTCAAATCATCAAAATCTTGGTGGTATACATTTAACCCGAATCCAATAACCACATCCATCGTTTCAGCTTGGTGCATTGTTTCAATCAAGATCCCCGCAAGTTTCTTCGTATTTAGAAGCAAATCATTTGGCCATTTGATTTGCACCTTAAGCTGATACAGCTCGTGTATGGTAATTGCTAATGCGATCGCACATGCAAAGCTCAATTGTGTCAATGCCTGTGTATCGTAGTTTTTCATTAAAAACGAACAATAAATACCTTTATCTCGTAACGACTTAAATTGGCGTTGATAGCGACCTCTGCCTGAGTGTTGTTGGTTTGCCAGAATAATAGTTCGATCATCTAGCTTGTGGGTTTGTTCCTTGAGATATGTGTTCGTGGAGGGGATATCATTAAAGATGGTGTGGACATGCCATGATTCAAGCTTCGTATTTAAATAAGTCTGTGCATAAGGGATAATATTGGACATGACAAGATTGTAGTTAAAATATGTGAACATTGCAAACAATTCTATATATCACTCACACAATTTCACACAAATATCACACAAAAACCTTTACAAATAGGCAATTGCTCGTATAATTGCAATTATGTTTCAATTGAAACAAAGGAGATTAAACATGTTAGAACAAATCAAAAATGTCTTAGTAAATGCAATCCACGTCGATGCCGACTTAATTAAACCAGAAGCTAAATTAAAAGAAGATCTTGATATTGATTCACTGTCTGCTGTAGAGCTTGCCCTGGAACTGGAAACCAGCTTTGATATTCGTATCGAAGATGAAGAACTTTTGAAACTCATCACTGTGCAAGACGTTGTGGATATCGTCGAACGTAAAAAGGCTTAAACGCCTTCTTTTTTATGGATACGAAACAACTCGAAGTCATTTTAGCTCTATTTGAAAAAAGCACAGTCAGTGAGATGGAGCTTGAAAGTGAAGCGTTCAAGCTTAAATTAAAACGAAATCCGGAAGTCCATGAAGTTAATTCGAGTCCTGTCATCCAACAAGCCCTTATCCCAACAATTAAAGAAGATAATGCCCATTGGGTGAAAGCACCTTTAGTAGGTACGTATTATCATTCAGCGAATCCGGATGCGAAGCCTTATGTCGAGGTTGGACAAGTTGTTAAGGAAGGTCAAGTCATCTGTTTGATCGAAGCCATGAAAGTCATGAATGAAATCAAAGCAGATCGCAATGGTGTTGTTCAAGAGATCAAAGCAATTAATGGCAAAATGGTTGAGTACAACCAAGCCTTGGTTCGCATCGGAGATGCACCGTGATTAAAAAAATTCTCATCGCGAATCGAGGTGAGATCGCTGTGCGGATCATTCGTGCTTGTAAAGATATAGGGATACAAACCGTTGCAATTTACTCCACTGCAGATCAGAGCGCTTTGCATGTTCAACTTGCGGATGAGTCGGTCTGTGTTGGGGAAGCTAATAGCAAAGACAGTTATCTCAATGTCAATAACATCATTTCAGCTGCTTTATTGACACAAGCGGATGCAATCCACCCCGGTTTTGGTTTTTTAGCAGAGAACGCATCCTTTGCACGCTTAGCCCAAGCGTGTGGCTTGATTTTCATCGGACCTAAACCAGAAATCATTGATTTGATGGGCAATAAGATCAATGCACGCATTGCGATGCATGAAGCCGGTGTTCCTTTGATCCCAGGTTCTTTTGAAGCCATTGCTTCATTGGAAGAAGGCATTAATGCAGCAAATGAGATTGGCTATCCAATCATACTAAAGGCTGCAGCAGGCGGTGGGGGTCGTGGCATCCGCATCATCCATGATGAGGCAGCTTTTCGACAAGCCTTTGATGTTTTAAAACAAGAAGCAAAAAATTATTTTGATGATGATGCTTTGTATATGGAGAAGTTGTTTACAAGTGCAAAACATATTGAAGTACAAATCTTGGGGGATCAATTTGGGAATGTGATTCATCTTTTTGAACGGGATTGTTCCTTTCAAAGAAGACACCAAAAGATGATTGAAGAAGCTCCGTGTCATCTGTTGAATGAAACACAACGCAAAGCCTTATGTGAAGATGCCTTAAAAGCAGCAAAAGCTGTTGGGTATGACAGTGTGGGTACCATCGAATTCTTAATGGATGAGAACTTCAACTACTATTTCATGGAAATGAATACACGCATTCAAGTGGAACATCCTGTGACCGAAATGATTACGGGCGTCGATATCGTCAAAGAACAGATTCGCAGTGCAGATAAGCAGAAACTTAGTTACCAACAAAGTGATATCAAAATCTTGGGCAATGCCTTAGAATGTCGCATCATTGCGGAAGATTATCGCAATGATTTCAAACCATCAGTGGGAAAGATCAGCTTCTATCATGCACCTGGTGGTAAAGACATCCGTGTGGACAGTGCCTTGTATACCAATTATGAATTGTCTCCCTTTTATGATTCCATGATGGCTAAGATCATTAGTTTCGGACCTTCACGGTTACACGCGATTAAGCGTATGCGATCCGCCTTGGAAGAAACCATCATTGAAGGTGTGGAGAACAATCTCGAATTTTGTTATTTCACATTGTTCAATCCGCAATTTGTCGCAGGTCGTTATACAACGGACTTCGCGAATGCCTGGATCAAGGAGTTAAACGAACGTGAATCAACCCTTTCATAAACGAAAAGAGCGTTTGAATTTGTTTCAAACTCTTTTTGGTAAAAAGAAAAATATCAAAGTCACTTCTAGTGAGATGAACATCGAAATGTGTCCAAAATGTTCGACAGCGATTGAAAGTCAAACATTGAAGCAACAGAACTTTGTTTGTTTACAGTGCAATCATCATTTCCCAATGCGTGCTTATGATCGCATCGATGCTCATTTTGATGCCGGTAGTTTCATTGAAATCTACGCAAAAGCCAACAGCAATCATCTGGACTCATTTCCAGATTACTTAAATAAACTGACGAAATATCAGAAACAAAGTGATCTAAATGAGGCAGTCGTCGTTGGTACGGCTCTTATTGCGAATCAAAAAGTGGCCGTTGCGATCATGGACAGTCGTTTCATGATGGGTAGTATGGGCCAAATCGTGGGTGAGAAGATCACACGCATCATCGAGTTGGCGGATCGTCGTCACTATCCTTTAATCATATTTACCGCATCCGGTGGAGCGCGCATGCAAGAAGGCATCTTGTCTTTGGTACAAATGGCCAAGACCAGTGCTGCACTCGAACGCTTCCATCAAAACAATGGCTTATACATCAGTATTTTGACGCATCCAACAACCGGAGGCGTTAGTGCGAGCTTTGCGATGTTGGGTGACATCATCATAGCAGAACCCAAAGCCTTGATTGGTTTCGCAGGACGTCGTGTCATTGAGAAAACCCTGCAAGAACAGTTGCCGGATGATTTTCAAAGTGCTGAATTTCTTAAAGCAAAAGGCTTTGTGGATAAAATTGTGCATCGGAATGCATTACGTACATTTTTGATTCAAGTCTTAAAACTCCACAACCTAGAGGTCAAGGCATGAAAAACTTAAGTGCATGGGAGCGGATTACAATCGCACGATCCCAAAATCGTTTAAAAGCGTTGGATTTGATTCCACATCTTTTTGATCATTTTGTCGAATTACATGGTGATCGACTCTACGGAGACGATCGTGCATTGGTGGGTGGCCTTGCGAGTTTTGAAGGTCAAGCCGTTACCGTCTTAGCACAGTCAAAAGGTCGTAATTTGGATGAGAATCTAAGCTGCAACTTTGGGATGTTGCATCCTGAGGGCTATCGTAAAGCGATGCGCTTGGCAAAACAAGCTGAAAAGTTCAAACGTCCCATCATCACCATTATTGACACTGCTGGGGCTTATCCAGGTAAAGAGGCAGAAGAACGTGGACAAGCTGAGGCGATTGCGCAATGTTTGAAGCTATTCTCGCAAATAAAAGTACCCGTAATTGCCTTGGTTTTATCGGAAGGAGGCAGCGGTGGTGCCTTGGCTTTGAGTGTTGCGAATAAGATCTACATGTTTGAGAATGCGGTCTATTCGATCCTTTCCCCTGAAGGCTTTGCCAGTATCTTATGGAAAGATGAAACACGTGCTAAAGAAGCTGCTGAGCTTATGGAATGCACAGCCTTTGATTTACAGGCGAAAGGATTCATCGACCGGATCATTGAAGAAGCGGAATTGGGACTTGAATCTGACCCTTTATTTAGCATCGTTCAAATCAAAGATGCCATTCGTCAAGATCTGAATGTTTTACATAAAATGAAACTGAACGTGATGTTGGAACACCGTTACCAGAAGTTTAGAAAGCTAGGGTCACATCTATGAGCATCGAAATCATCGGTTTTGGAAGTGCTCAAGCTGAGAAATGCGTTACCAATGCCGACCTTGCGAAAGCAGTGGATACAAATGATGCATGGATCCAAGAACGAACGGGTATCAAACAACGTTATTTCAGTGTTTCGAAGAATACATCCGATTTGGCCAGTGAAGCAGCTTTGATGGCCATCCAAGATGCCAAAATCGATCCCAAAGTGATTGATTTGATTCTTGTGGCAACCATCACACCCGATGGTATGATGCCCAGTACAGCGAGTTTAGTCCAAGCGAAGTGTGGTTTGAATGCGCAAAACTGTTTAAGTTATGACATCAATGCGGCGTGTACAGGCTTTATTGTGGCGATGCAAAACGCTCAAGCCATGCTTGAAGCGGGTTATATCAAGAATGCATTGGTCATTGGAGCTGAAACCTTAAGTAAGATCTTGGATTTCAATGATCGAACAACGAGTGTTTTGTTTGGGGATGGGGCAGGTGCGATCATTATGCGTAAGTCATCAACGAAGCAAATGCTTCACTATACGCGTAGTGAAGGGGATGTGCATGGTACATTGACCAGTGATGGACTCGCCTTGAATCCAGATATGAAATATGATCAAGTATCATCGCATTATCTTAGGATGCAAGGTCAAGCGGTCTTTCGATTTGCGGTTAGAGCGATTGAGGATGTGATCATTAACGTATTAACGCAAACAAAATTAGAAATTAATCAGATTGATTGGATCGTACCGCACCAAGCCAATCGTCGCATCATTGAATATGTCGCAAATAAGATGAACATCGATCTGACGAAGTTTTATTTGAATTTAGATCAGTATGGCAACACCTCTTCTGCAAGCATCCCCATCGCCTTGAGCGAAATGAAGACAAAGGGATTGCTAAAGGAAGACATGCGTGTCATTTGTGTTGGCTTTGGGGCTGGATTGACCTGGGGCGGAAGCTACTTTGAGAGCTAAGGAGAGTTATGTTAAATCAATTGTTAAAAATTAAGTATCCCATCATTCAAGGCGCGATGGCCAATATCGCCACCGCTAAATTTGCAGCAGCCGTATCCAACGCCGGTGCACTGGGTGTCATCGGAACAGGCGCAATGACCCCTGAACTGGCACGTGCGGCCATTGAAGAATGTCGTACATTGACCAATCAACCCTTTGCGGTCAATGTGATGTTGATGAACCCACACAGTGATGCAATCATGGACATTATTTGTGAACTCAAGCCCGCTGTTGTCACAACAGGCGCTGGGAATCCAGGTAAATACATTGAAAAACTTAAAGCCAATGGTATCTTGGTTGTTCCCATCGTTCCAACCGTAGGTTTGGCTCGCCGCATGGAACAAGCAGGTGCAGACATGTTGATTGTGGAAGGCACAGAAGCAGGGGGTCATGTGGGTGAGCTTACAACCATGGCTTTGGTTCCACAAGTCTTTGATGCGGTAAAAATCCCCATCATCGCCGCTGGTGGCATTGCCGATGGCCGTGGTTATGTCGCAGCACTTGCTTTAGGCGCGATTGGTGTTCAAGTGGGAACCTGTTTATTGGTCGCGGATGAATGCCCAATTCATGAGAATTACAAACAAGCGATATTGGATGCGAAAGATACCGATACGGTTGTAACTGGTCGAAGTGTTTCAGCACCTGTACGTATTAAGAAAAACGCGATGAGTCAGAAATACATTAAACTAGAACAAGCTGGTGCTGTTCGTGATGAGTTGGAGAAACTAACTTTAGGGTCTCTTCGTAAAGCGGTTTTTGATGGTGATATGGATAATGGCTCGGTTATGATGGGGCAAATTGCGGGTATGGTCAAGGAACGAAAA
This sequence comes from Erysipelotrichaceae bacterium UBA4808, assembly GCA_002402585.1. Classification (GTDB taxonomy): domain Bacteria; phylum Bacillota_I; class Bacilli_A; order Erysipelotrichales; family Erysipelotrichaceae; genus UBA2212. The sequence continues at coordinate 25,706 of DHGC01000012.1, forward strand.
TCTTTGGCTCAAATCTTTTCAGATATGACAATGGAAGCAAAGCAGGTGTATGCTCAAATCCAGACCAATGTAAATGGGGATGAATATGCTTAAGCTTGACAAATTACGTGTGCCCTTGATTCAAGGTGGGATGGGGATTGGTGTATCTCTTGGTAATCTTGCAGGACACGTAATGTTGGAAGGGGGTCTGGGTGTGATTTCGGCCGCTCAGCCGGGCTATCGTGAAGCTGATTTTTATCAGAACACAATCGAAGCCAATCTTCGGGCGCTTAAAAAAGAAGTTGCTAAAGCTCGAACCATCAGTCAAGGGAATGGATTATTGGGCATCAATATCATGGTTGCGGCTGAAGATTATGATTGCTATGTCAAAGCCATTAGTCAAATGGATATCGATGTGATCATTTCAGGTGCAGGCTTGCCTTTGGAATTACCGAGTTTAGTTGGTGAATCCAAAGTAGCATTGGCCCCGATTATCTCAAGTGCGAAAGCAGCCTTTCTTTTGAGCAGACGTTGGCTCTCAAGAAGTCAACGTTTGCCTGACATGTTAATCATAGAAGGCCCACTTGCAGGAGGTCATCTCGGTTTTTCTTGGTCAGATTTAAAAGAAGAAAAGACGCAAGATCTTGCGACCATATTGAATGAAGTGCTTATTGTTTTAAAAGATCAAGCATGGGATATTCCTGTTTTTGTGGCAGGCGGTGTCTATACCGTTGAAGACATTCAAAACTACTTAACTTTAGGTGCACAGGGTGTGCAAATGGCAACACGTTTCATCGCAACGCATGAATGTGATGCGGATATCCAATTTAAACAAGCTTTCGTCACTGCTAAGCAGGAAGATATTCGTTTCGTCATCAGTCCATCCGGTTACCCTGGACGTGCCATTGATAATCCTTTGGTCGATACTTTGATGCGTAATGAGAAAGTTAAAGTGAAACGTTGTGTGAACTGTTTAAAACCTTGTAACCCAGCTACCACACCGTATTGCATCACTGAGGCTTTGATTCATGCGGTCAAGGGCAATGTTCAAGATGGCTTGATTTTCACCGGAACAAATGGGTATCGCATTGATAAAATCGTTTCAGTAAAAGAATTGATTGAGGAGCTCTTTCCTCAAGCGGTATTCCTATGAAAATTGGCTTCATCTTTGGTGGTCAAGGATCTCAAGTTGTTGGAATGGGACAGGATGTGTATGAACATTATCCAGCATCAAAGGAACTATTTGATCAAGTGAATTGTGGTTTTGACGTCAAAGATGTCTGTTTCAACGGACCACAGGAACGTTTGAATCAGACACAGTATACTCAGCCTTCTTTATTGCTTACTTCACTCGCCATCGCTGAAGCGCTGCGGAGTGAGGGCATCCTTGCGGATGTGTGTGCAGGATTAAGTTTAGGCGAGTACAGTGCTTTGTGTTATGCGAAGGCAATTGAAGTGGAACAAGCGATTGATGTGGTGGTTAAACGGGGTCGTTTGATGCAAGAAGCCTTGCCAGCGAATACTAGTGGCATGGTTGCGGTTTTAAGCTCAGATTTACAAACAATTCAAAGGATTGTAAGTGAGAGTCAAAAGGAACTTGACGAAGTACTTGAGATTGCGAATTACAACAGTCCTAATCAAACCGTCATCAGTGGTCAGAAAGCTGTCCTTGATTTAGCAATTAGTCGTTTGAAAGAAGCTTCGATGCGGGTATTGCCACTCAATGTCTCAGGTGCATTCCATTCGTCGCTTTTGAAAGAAGCTGGGCAACAGCTAAAGACTGTCTTGCAAATGGCAACGATTAACGAACCACAGATTCCAGTTCTATTCAATGTGAGTGGTGATGTGGAAAAGGATATCGTAAATGCCTTGACACAACAGATTCACAGTTCTGTGCAATGGGTTAAAACAATCGAACGGATGCATGCACTGGGGACTGATGTATTTGTGGAAATCAGTCCCAAGAACACTTTGGATAAGCTGGTTAAGCAAATCATTCCAGATGCGAAGGTATTCACAGTTCGTGATACAAAGGACATCGAAGTTTTGAAAGGAGTTCTCCATGGGTAATCCCGTATGTATCGTTACCGGCGCAACCGGTGGCATCGGCCAACAGGTCGTTCTTGATTTTGCAAAACAAGGTTATGATGTGGTGATTAATTACAGTAAGAACGAAGCGAGCGCCTTGGTTTTGGCTGAACAATGTAGAACATTAGGTGTTCAAACTTTGGTTTTAGGCTTTGATGTGTCTAACAGTATGGATGTAGAAACAAACATCAAGCAGGTTATGGAAACCTTTGGGCGTATCGATGTCCTCATCAATAATTCAGGCATCACGCGCGATGGTTTGGTTCTAAGAATGTCAGAAGCTGATTTTGATGATGTCATCCGGATCAATCTAAAAGGTGCATTTAATTGTTCGAAAGCGGTCCTTCGCTACATGTTCAAAGCACGTCAAGGACGTATCATCAATATGAGTTCTGTCATTGGATTGATTGGTAATCTTGGCCAGGCAAATTATGCCGCAAGCAAAGCGGGGATCATTGGCTTGACCAAGTCTCTTGCAAAAGAAGTCGCAAGTCGCAATATTACCGTCAATGCGATTGCCCCAGGCTTCATTGAAACACCAATGACTGAAGTTTTAAGTGAAGACGTACGCTCAACGATTCTAAAACAGATTCCAGTGGGACGCTTTGGTAAGGTGGAAGATGTGGCACATTGTGCAATTTTCTTAGCGAGTGAACAAGCGAATTATATCAATGGACAAGTCATCCAAGTCGATGGCGGAATGGTGATGTGATGAAAAGACGTGTCGTAATAACGGGTATGGGAACCGTCAATCCCATTGGTAATGATGTCCAAAGCATGTGGACTTCGATTCACAACAATGTGTGTGGGATCGATATCATCCAAGCATTTGATCCAAGTGAATATAAAGTAAAGTTGGCAGCTGAAGTCAAGGATTTGGATGTGGATGCATACTTTACTAAACGTGAAGTTCAGTTCAATGATCGTTTCACCATGTTTGCACGGATTGCGGCAAAACAAGCCATGGCTGATGCGGGATTAATGGATCATGAATTTAATCGTAATCGCTTCGGTGTTATCATTGGTTCTGGAATCGGTGGCTTGGCTTCACTTGAAAATGCGAAACAGAATCTTAATGATCGTGGTCCAAGTCGAATTTCACCGTATTTCATTCCAATGACTTTAATCAATCTTGCGGCAGGCCAAGTTGCGATTGATGTGCAAGCCAAAGGCTTGTGTTCATCGGTTGTGACGGCGTGTGCAGCAGGAACCAATGCGATCGGTGAAGCTTTTCATAAGATTCGGGATGGTTACCAAGATGTGATGTTGGCGGGGGGAAGTGAAGCAGCAATCACACCTTTAGGCATCGCAGGCTTCATGGTCATGCGTGCCTTGCATATGGGTGACGATAAAAATAACGCAAGTATTCCTTTTGATGAAAAACGCAGCGGTTTCGTTATGGGTGAGGGAGCAGGTGTCTTGGTTCTTGAGGAACTAGAACATGCCCTGAAGCGCAATGCGAACATATTTGCAGAAATGGTCGGTTATGGAAGTAGCTGTGATGCACACCATATCACAGCACCCATTGAAGATGGTTCAGGTGGTGCCCAAGCCATGATCAATGCCTTGGAAGATGCGCATTTAACACCTGAAGCGGTTGATTATATCAATGCACATGGAACCAGTACGCCTTTGAATGACAAGACGGAAACCAAAGCGGTCAAACTTGCTTTTAAAGACCATGCCACGAAACTGGCGATGTCTTCCACAAAATCCTTTACAGGTCATCTTTTAGGGGCGAGTGGAGCCGTTGAAGCCATTATCGCTGTCAAAGCCATCCAGGAAGATTTTATCCCACAAACACTGAATACAAGTGCTCAGGATGCGGAATGTGATTTGGATTGTGTCGTTGGAAAATCAAGAACTTCTAAGGTAGATGTGGTCATGTCCAATTCATTGGGTTTTGGTGGGCATAATGCCTCCATTATCATAAGGAAATATGATCATGCTTTATAACATCGAGCAAATCAAAGCAATCATTCCACATCGTTATCCCTTCTTATTAATCGATCAGGTGGATGCGATTGAAGACGATGGCACAATTGTGGCTCGCAAAGCCGTAAGCATCAACGAACCCTTCTTTCAAGGTCATTTTCCCAGTATTGCGGTCATGCCTGGCGTTTTAATCGTTGAAGCACTGGCTCAAACTGGAGCAGTTTTACTCTTGTCGCAAGAAGCGTTCAAAGGCCAAATTGCCTATTTTGCAGGCATCGATCAAGTCCGTTTCAAACAAATCGTCCGACCTGGCGATGTCTTGATTTTGAAGGTCACACTTACGAAACAACGTGGAACCATTGGTTTTGCGCATGCGGAAGCGAGTGTCGAGGGAAAAGTAGTGTGTACAGGTGAATTGATGTTTAAGGTAGGCGCTTAATGAATCCGTTTCAGTGGGTGTTGCTTCTGATGTCTTTTCCTATTCTTTATCTTCAATCGTTTAAGGTGCGTCATGCGGATTTTGATACCCGCTTCCGCAGTTTACAAAAGGCGTGTCGAAACTTGCTTAAGGCCATGGGAATTGAACTTGAAGTCATCATTTCACCCAAGATTAATGTCAATGAAGCGTATTATCTGGTCTCCAACCATCAAGGAACCTTCGATCCAATTTTGATCATGGCTGCGAGCCCATTTACACACAGCTTTATCTCAAAAAAAGAGAATCTCAAGATTCCAGTGGTAAAGACCTGGGGTAAGCTGATCGAATTCATCACCTTTGATCGAAGCAATTTCGAGCAGAACGTGGCAATGTTGCGTCAAGCAACACGTACTTTAAAAGAAGGTAGATCACTTTTGATTTTTCCTGAAGGTACACGCTCGCGTGGTGAAGCTTTATTACCATTCAAAGAAAAAGCACTGAGTCCAGCTTATTTCGCAAAGCGAGGCATCGTGCCTTTGAGTCTTAAAAATGCATATACCTTGGATAAACTTGGTTTCAAACAGCATAAGATCACCTTGACCTATCATGAACCGATTGCTTATGCAGCTCTAAGTGAAATGTCTTATTTGGAGTGTTCAGATGTATTGAGTAAAATCATCGCATCGGTTTAGTTGATTTTCATCTCGATGATTTCATAAGTGGGCAGGGGTTGATTACTCACAATAACGCAACAATACCCTTTGGCAATTTCGATTGTTTGCCAGTGTTCGTAGGTGATGTTCTTAAAAAGATAATGTTTATCATCGTAAAGTTTGATCAATGCTTCCTTTTGACACCATGATAAAATGGGGTTGATCGGATCGAGATCAAACTTTTTTATCAGCTCATCTTTCAATGGTCTTATTTGCTCAAGATCGATGCCTATTGGTTGAGCACTATATGCAATCACCAAGTATTCTAAACTATGCGAGACAGAAAGATAACCATTTGCACAGAGTGGTTTGCCATTAGGTGAATAGTTGATGGAACCCCAATCATAGATCTTTGTGAGTTTCTCAAGTAGGGCTTTGGAACTGTTGCTTCTAAAGTGTTCTTGAGTGTTTTGATTGATGAAGATTTTCATATCTCTAGCTTAACACAAGCCTAAAAACATTGCATAAATCCATGCATCCTGTATAATTGTAACGTATTTCAGAAAGGGTAAAATGAAATGAAAAAAATTGCTTTGTATGGGTTTAACAACCTTACAAAAACATGTAGTTTCAATATTTATGACATCTGTTATGCTAAAACAGAAGAAGAACGCAAAGAATATTTGGCCTATATTGATGAACAATATAACTCAACACGCTTGACCAAGATTCTTACGGACGTCACCGGTTTGATTGGAGCGCATGTCTTGAATATCGCAAAACAAGACTATGATCCACAAGGTGCCAGTGTGACCATCTTGATTAGCGAAGAGCCGATTGAAGAGAAATATTTGGATGCATCGTGTAATGTGGCAAAGTTTGAGAATGGTGTTGTGACACCAAGAACCGTTTTAGGTCATTTAGACAAGAGCCATGTGACGGTGCATACCTATCCTGAATATCATCCAAATCATGAAATCTCAACTTTCAGAGTCGACATTGATGTATCAACTTGTGGACGTATTTCACCATTGAAGGCTTTGGATTATCTTATCGCAAGTTTTGATTCCGATATTATTACGATCGACTATCGTGTGCGAGGGTTCACGCGTGGTCTAGAAGGTAAGAAATTCTTTATTGATCATGACATCAACTCGATCCAAAACTTCATTGCGAAGCCAACCTTGGATCGTTACCATAAAATCGATGTGAATGTCTATGAATCCAATATCTTCCATACAAAGATGATGCTTAAAGAGATCATTCTTGAAAATTATTTGTTCACTAGTGAAATCAATTCGATTAGTGATGAGGATCAAGCGCAAATGGTAGAACTCGTCCATCATGAGATGACAGAAATCTTCAATGGACGCAATATCTATGCAAAGGAGGATGAGGCATAATGGATCTCTGGTACAGTGAATTTCATGCGGATACAATCAAGTTTTCAATTCAAATTGAAAAGCAAATATTGAGTAAAAGGAGTCCTTTTCAACAAATCGATGTCTTTGAATCCAAGGAACTTGGACGTTTCTTTACGCTGGACGGATATGTAATGATCACAGAGAAAGATGAATTCATCTATCACGACATGATTGTACATGTGCCGATGCATGTGAATCCAGATATCAAGAAAGTACTTGTTATTGGTGCTGGTGATGGCGGTACGGTGCGTGAATTATGTCGCTACCCTCAAATTGAGCATATTGACATGGTCGAAATCGATGCGATGGTCGTTCAAGTTTGTGAAGAGTATTTCCCAATTACGGCGAGCAAATTACGTGATCCACGTGTTCATCTTTATTTTGAAGATGGTCTAGAATTCGTCGCAAACAAGAAAAATGCGTATGATTTGATCATCGTGGATTCAACAGACCCATTTGGTCCCGGTGAAGGTTTATTTACACGAAGCTTTTATCAGGATTGCCATGCGGCATTGAATGCCAAGGGTATTCTGGTGAATCAACACGAAAGTCCGTTCTATGATCACTATCGTAAGAATATGCAACGTGCGCA
>DHGC01000031.1:0-129 GCA_002402585.1 Erysipelotrichaceae bacterium UBA4808
TGTTCATGTCATTTCTCCCTAATAAAGCATATACCGGGCGATTGACCCGGTATATGTTTTGGTTAACTCTACTTAAACTTGTCCAAAACGCCGGATGCAAGCAGTTTTTCGCGCGCTTCTGCGTCGGAT
>DHGC01000031.1:134-9829 GCA_002402585.1 Erysipelotrichaceae bacterium UBA4808
AAGACGACATCATAGGTACTCGCAGAACTCTTACCTTCTGAGATTGAACAGTGATGGATCTTCGTGGCATTGACATTCAAATCCTTGAGTGCTTTTTCCACCCGCATCTTCATCATTAAACTGGTCCCCGCTCCATTTGCGCATGATACTAATACTTTCATTGAATAGACCTCCTTGTCGTCTTTAGTGTGTTACTTCGCAGCTATCTTTTCAAGATAAGCCGCATAATCATCTGTAATCAAGAAATACGTGTCTTTATGACGAGCATATTGGATTTGTGGAATCGCCATCAAAGCAACAAACACGATTGCGACACCGAAGTATCCTGCATATTTCAACAAGACTGCGATGATTGGCCATACGGTAGCCCAGTCAAACATACCGAGGTAACCGCCATAGACGGCCAAGCCAATGAATTGAGCAACCAATGCAGATCCGTATACTTGAATCAAACCAGCGATGAAAGGCATGATCATAGCAGCTTTGACACCGCCTTTACTGTTCGCATAAACGGCGATTGTCGCATTGTCGAAGAAGACAGGAACGAAACCAGCGATGACCAAGACCGGACTCTTAAACAAAATCAAGGAAAGGATAGCTAAGAATTGGCCCAAGGCTCCAAACAAGAAACCGATTGGGACCGCATTCGCAGCACCGAAACCATAGACAGCCGCAACATCGATTCCAGGAACAGCCCCTGGCAATAAACGTGTCGAGATCCCTTGGAATGAATTGGTAAGTTCAGTAACGAATGTACGAACACCCAATTGTAAGATTGCGAGATAGACTGCAAAGTTTAGTGAAGTGGTAAGGATGTAGAAGAAGAACGATTTGCCTTCAGCTAAGAACTTAGCTTCGACCAAGTAAGGTTGACCTAAGACCAAGAGAATGGCTCCAAAGAACAAGGTCATCAAGACCGCTGTCGCGACCATGTTTTCATTAAAAATCGACAAGAAACCAGGCAACTTCAAATCTTCTAATTTTTTAGCATCGGATTTAAAGAATTTCTTAGACAATTCTGAGAAAATCGCGATCCCAAACATTTGTTGGTGGGCAACACAGAAACCTGCGCCTTCCGTCAACTCTTGTGTGTATTCAACGGTAAGATTGGAACCAACTGCCCAATACGCACCCAGCAATACCCCCATGATTGCCAAGTATTGCATGTCCTGCAAATCTGGGAACGCGAACAAGACGATCCAGAAAGCGATCGCAGCTTGTTGCATCTGCACGTGACCGGTCGTAAAGATCGAACGAATCTTCGTGAATTTGCGGAAAGCAACGAGAACGATATTGAAGATGAATGCGATGAGAAGTAATAACATAACGGATGAGAAACTACGACCCATTTCCGTCAAACCTGCGGTAACCGCATTTTGACCAAAATAAGGGTCAATGACCATGGCTGATAATTGGAAACGATCCTTCAAACCAACCAAGATCGGACGGAAGTTGTTGACTAAGCCCCCCGAGCCAACCCCCAAAATCAAATAGCCGACAGTTGCCTTAATGAAGCCTGCAAATGATTCATACCAAGGTTTGCGTAATAGGACGTAACCGACCAATGTGATCAAACCGATGAAATAAGCAGGAACTGTCAGGATGTTGGACGCAAAGTAGGTCCAACCTTTTAAAATGATATCCATACTAATCTCCTTTCCTTGTTTTTTTATTTATGTAGAACATTCGTTCTTATAAATACTTATCTGCGATCGCCAAGAGATCATCATCATTCTCGGCTTCTAATAAAGCAGCTACCACATCATCATTCATCAACATCTCACTCAATTTCATCATGTTTTCAAGATGTTTATCGGCATCAACTGCCGCTAATGTGAAGAAGAGCGTCGCATCTTTTTCAGGATCCCCTGGGGTAAAATGAACCGGTTCTTCGACTTTCATAAAGCCGATACGATTGTTATTGACACCAACAGCCCCTGTGGAGGCGTGCGGCATGGCAATCATCGGCGCTATGACAATGTAAGGACCGTAATCCTTGACACATTGAATCACCGAATATACATAGTCTTGGGTAATCGTATTGTCTCTTAGCAAGGGTTCACAACCGGCTTGGATCGCCTCTTCCCAAGAGTCAAAACGTTGGTGATAAGCCGTGTGCTTATTGGCTACGAATTCACGCAACATTAGAGCATCGACCTGAACGGAATGTTCTGTTCATCTTCAAACGCATCTTCGAAGCCTCTACGGAAGTGGAATTGACGTTTGTTGGCATCATCTGGATAAATGAACTTGCCACCGACATCCCAAACAAAGGGTTTGAATTTATAGTCTAAGACATATTTCTTGAAATCATAAAGCATCAATATTTCTGCTGGATCGGCTTTGAAGTTCGTCCAAACATCGTAGTGAATGGGAATGACAACCTTGGTATTCAGTGCTTCTGCCATACGTAGGATATCAATGGAGGTCATCTTATCTTGGTTGCCCACTGGGTTTTCACCATAAGATCCAAAGGCTACATCGATCTGATGATCTTTGCCGTGTTTCGCAAAGTAGATCGAGTAATGGGAATCCCCAGAGTGATACACATTGCCACCTGGTGTCTTTACGATGAAATTGACCGCTTTGTCATCCATATCCGTAGGACACACACCCCGAATATCTTCATCTGCCGTTACCAAGCAGGTACGGTCGAAGGAATCCACAACACAAATCTCAGTATCTTTAATCTTGATCACATCACCCGGTTTGACGGTAACAAGTTGGTCTTCAGGAACACCCCATTTACGCCAGATCTCAACGGATTTCTTAGGACCGATGAATGGGACTTTGGCTTTGACGTTTTGAAGAACGCCAGCCGCCATGTTCAAGTCGATGTGATCCGCATGATAGTGCGTGGACAAGACCGCATCGACTGTACTCACGGCATAAGGATCAAACACAATTTGGCTACCACGGAGATTCGGCTGTAACAGCTTACCTCCGGTCATATTACGCATTTGGTGGAAAGGTGCCATTTCTTGGACTTTTTTGGTTCGTTTACCATTTCCAAACCAGGCATCAATGACGATGTTGGTGTTGTTTTCAGTCTTGAACCAAATACCCACACAGCCCAACCACCACATGGCCAGTTTGCCTTTTTCAACGACTTCCTCATCGATTTCTTCATTCAACCACGTTCCCCATTCTGGGAACGAACTTAGAATCCATTTTTCTCTATTCATCTCATCAATCTTGGACATCCGTTTTTCCTCCTTTAGAAATGTAACCACTTACTACTACACAAAGGATAATGGAGATTAATCATTAAAACAAGCGTATTATATGAATTATATTCGCATTTTATGATTATTTATACACTTAATTCGGTACTTGTGAAATTTTAATAGAATTATACGATTATTTTATTGATTATTCTATACAGATTGTTATAATGATTCCAGGAGCTTCCCTATGCAACAAATCAAACTGTACTTCACAAAAAAAGAACAAATCAATATGTTCTTCAATTTCCTGGTTTATGTCATTTTTCTTGGCTATTCCATCTATCTCTTTTCAACCAATCTCAACGATCCTTTCAATTGGTTCATGCTTGCGATTGCCCTCGCTTTTCTTAGCTTTAGTGTATTGAAGGAGTTCCTTAACTTCCATTTCAAAAAGGCAATCTATTTATTAACCGTTAAATGCGATCCAAAGTCCGGTTTGAACCAGATCACTAAAGTAGAACGATACGATCTCTTTAAAAGCTTCGACTCGGCTTGTTTGATCTTTCGTATTTTAGCCCTATTAGATCAACACGATACCGAAAATTTAAGTCACCTTCTAGATAACATTCCAAGCGATCAAGTTAAGGATCTGTTGCTCGTCAAAGCGTATGCCAACTTCAAAATCACAGTATTTAATAAGAATAAAACCCAAATGAAAAAGGCTTTTACCAGTTTGATCACTCTGAAAGATATCAAACATAAAGGTAAAGCTATCTTCAGTCCTCTCTTCTCGTGGGAAGACATCGAAGCGGAATATGAATATCGTATGAATGATTTCAAGAAAGCCAGCAGTTTATTGAACAAAGCAAACATGGCCGCGATGAATCCGCGTGAGTTGTCACAACATGCCTTACTGCAAGCGGATGTCTTTGTTCAATTGGGTAAAATGAAAGAAGCGATGGGCTTATTTCAAGAAGTTGTACTCATGTCTTCATTGAATGCTTATGGGGAAGAAGCGAAGTCACAAATCATTGCCTTAGGGGGTCACTATGAAAGTCCAGAAATCAGTCGTTGAACAACGTCGTAATCTAGTCCTGAATATCTTAACCAAAGAACCCGACATCACAGCGGATGCCTTGGCTTTACGTCTTCATGTCAGCCCGATAACAATTCGTAGGGATTTACAGTACTGGGAAGAAAAGAATCGGATCACACGTTTTTATGGTGGTGCTAAGATCGCCCAAACTTTTCAAGAAGCCCATTCAGAATTGAGCGAAATTGAAATTCGAAAAAACGCGATTGCGAAGCGAGCTGCGGAATTTATTGAGGATGGGGATACCATCTTCATCAACACATCTACGACTGCCCTTCTCATTTTAAGCTACATCAAAAATAAGAAGATCAATGTGATCACCAACAACGCCAATGCTGTCTTCATTCAAAAAGACTTTAATATCAACGTGATTCTTACGGGCGGTGAACTCCGTGAACCTAAGGAATCCATGGTTGGGGAGTTTGCCATCAATAACCTTTCCCGTGTCAGTGCGAATAAGACATTTATTGGTTGTAGTGGCATCTCCTCTAAAGTAGGCATCACCACCGCGGTCTTAGCGGAAGTCGCCATCAATGAATTGATGCTCAAACAATGCACAGGGACCCGCTTTGTGCTAGCCGATTCCACCAAGATCGGACATAATCATTCCTTTGTCTCCAACACGCTATCCAGAGTGGATATCTTGATTACCGATGACTTGGCCGACAAAGATGAATGTGAAGCCATCGCAGAAAAAAATGTCCGAATCCTAAAAGTTTAGTGTTCGAACATTTGATTGACGATAAATGCAAAGCCATCTTCATCATGATGCGGCGCAACGATTTTCGCATGGGCTTTGACAACAGGATCGCCATTGATCATCGCAACACCAAAGCCACTGCCCTGAATCATTTCCAAATCATTGAGATTATCCCCAAAGGCAATGACCTCTTCAACCTTGAAACCTAAATGTTGAACGAGTTTTTCAATCCCTCCCAATTTGCTTATGCTGGGATGCATGAATTCAAAGAGATAATCTTGTGATTTAAAGCCACGATATTTATCACTTTGATGCTTAAGATAGAAATTATTGATCATTTCCAAATCATTGGGATCACAGGCCAAGAGAAGTTTCTCAAGGTCTTTTTGGATGGTGCTCTTCATGTCCACGACATAGGCAGGCAGATGATTCTTGACACTGACACGTTTCATGAACGCATCCATCTCTTCACCATACAAGGCATCCTCACCATAGAAACAGAAATTACCCGGCATGTCTTTGTACAGCTCAAGAATCGCCTTAACCGCTTCGACCGATAGTTTTTCACCCAAGAGGAGTTCACCCGTTGCTTGAATGCCGATTTCAAGGCCATTGTTGGCAATGATCACATCTACCAAACCTTCAATGTCCCACATGCCAAGCAGAGGTCTAACAGAGAAGTATGGTCGACCGGTCACGATGGCAAATTGAATACCTTTCGCTTTCAAGCGTTTGATGGCTTCACGGTTCACTTCACTGAGCATGCCTGTCTTATCTAACAAGGTCCCGTCCAAGTCACTGGCGACTAATTTGATTGTATGCTGAGCTTGATATTCTTTTAGTATTTGTTTTACGTCCATACTAGTGAATCTACACGCTTTGAATCTTCAATTCAAGACCTCGTTAAAAATTTGGTCATTTGTTTCATAAAAAACGGGCATCTGGCTTAAAAAAAGATTAAGCACATTCTATACTGTGCTTAACAAAGGAGGATTCTTATGAAAAAGATCATCCACCTCATCATTGTACTTTTACTCATCAGCGCCTGCACTTCAACACCTGAAACTGAAGCCATTGTGAATATTCCCGTATTACCTGAAGTCGAAGAGGACAGTTTGGTTCTCTTCCCACCCTTAGAGACGCGTATTCCCAATACGGATTTTAAACCAGCATTTGTGGGTCAAACACGTGCATCCAGCACACAAACTCAAATCGCTTACTCCTATTCAATAATCAATCAAGATCTAGTCGAACCTTGGGGTATCGATGTTCTACCGGATGGTAAACTTGTCATCACAGAAAAACAAGGTCAATTAGTGGTTCTCGAAGCGGATGGCAGCTTGATCACGCGTATCACAGGGTTTCCTACAATCAATACACAAAACCAAGGGGGGTTGTTGGATGTGTCCATCAGTCCTGAGTTCGAAATGGATTCAACGCTTTACTTCACCTACGCATCACTCACAACACAAGGTTCCGCAACCACCATCGGTCGAGCTGAACTTGATCTACAAAGCAATCGTTTAGACAATTTTGAAACCATATTTGTTGCCCTTCCCTATCTCTCTGGAAACAACCATCTTGGAGGTCGGATTATCTTTGATGACAAGCAAAATATTTATCTAACAACAGGAGATCGTCAAGATTTTGATCGACGTATGCAAGCTCAAGATATCAACAATGGCAATGGTAAGATCCACTATCTAAGCAAAGATGTCAATATCGTTGATGGATTCACGAGTACTGTATTCTCCTTAGGACATCGCAATGTTCAAGGGATCGATATCCATCCTATCACCAAAGAAGTATGGGCAAACGAGATGGGACCCCAAGGGGGTGATGAACTCAATTGGATTCAAAAAGACAAGAACTATGGTTGGCCAATCGTATCCTATGGTGAAGAATACAATGGCAATCCAATCGGTGAAAATATAGCATCAAAAGATGGCATGGAAGAACCTCGTTATTATTGGGATCCCGTCATCGCACCGAGTGGTATGATCTTCTACGATGGAGCGATGTTTGAAGAATGGCAGAACAATCTCTTCATTGCTGGCTTACGCGCTGAAGCAATTGTACGTGTCATTTTAGATGGTGATATGGTCTTGGCTGAAGAACACATCCTAACAAGTGAAAAACAACGGTTCCGTGATGTGGCTCAAGGCATCGATGGTTCACTCTATGCCATTACGGATGCAGGTCGGCTCTATCAAATCAAAACCAATGAATAGAAAAATGAGAAGAACGGATGGGATTAACCAATCGTCTTCTCATTTTTAATTACTCTAGGATAACATCCACTTGATCAAAAGCAAATGGATTTAAAGTATGGCCACAGAACACAATTGGATCGGAATCATACGAGAAACGACTCATCAAGACAAGCGGGATCCTAAGCTGAACGCGATAGCCCAATTCATGTGCAAACTCCACAAGCGGAAGGTACGTTTGTAGGATCTTTTGAGGTGACAGTGGACGTATCGTCCAATCCACCAACAACAGATTGTGATTGAACCTTAACTGGCTAAGCTTTTCCTTTATCTCCGCAAGATCTTCGATCATGGGATCAAAACGATCCCCATTCAGACTCAACACTGCATCCCCTTTATCACGGCTTCGATTCTTCGTAGGTCTTCAAGGCACTTGAACGTTCGGAAGAACGAGCAAAGTTTGTCACATTGGCAGTCGCACGCGTTTGATGAATGATCGTACCCGCTCCACCCACACAACCACCTAGGCAAGCCATACCTTCGATAATATAACCATCCCGTTTGCCAGCTTTCGCCAACATCAAGAGTTTCTTACACTCTGCAAGTGTCTGAGCTTTTTCAACTTTGATGACACGATCTGGATCCAAACGTTTGACGACGTTTTCAACAGCACTTAAGACTCCACCCGATATTGCAAAGCCACGACCATCGACAGAGGCATGGTTCAGTTTTTGTGAAGGCTCAAGTTTTGCCAAGTCGATGCCCTTGGCAATCATCATCGCATTGATTTCTTCATAGGTGATAACAAAATCAACACTGTTCTGCACATCGAGATACGCTGCTTCAAACTTCTTTGCCGAACATGGTCCAACAAAGACGATCTTTGTGTTCGGAAACGTTCTTCTTAGATAATTCGCTGTCTCGACCATCGGCGAGGCTGAATCGGATACACAATACGCTTTCGGTCCCAATTCCTTCTTCGCAACCTGCAACCACGCCGGACAACAGGAAGTGGCGAGGAAGGGTTGGTCCAAAGGCACATGCTTCAAGAAGTGACGTGCTTCATCCACCGCTGTGATGTCCGCACCATACGCAACTTCACCCACATCATTGAAACCAAGTTGTAATAGGCCTTCGACCACCTGGTCGGCTGTGACTTTATCACCAAACTGACCCACGAAAGCCGGTGCGATGATGGCACACACTTCATCAGGTCCATTCAAGGCATCAATTAATTGATAGATTTCTGATTTATCAACAATGGCTCCAAACGGACAAGCCACCATGCACATGCCACAACTGACACATTTATCTGTAACAATTACTGCACGATCCACTTCATCCTTAGTGATCGCATTGACACCACAGGCCGCAACACAAGGCCGATCATTCTTGACGATCGAGCCATAAGGACAAACATCGTAACACTTACCACACTTGATACACGCCTCTTGATCGATATAGGCATGTTTATCAATCAAACTCACCGCATTGACAGGGCAAACCTCAACACAAGGATGTGCTAAACAACCATGACATGCATTGGTTACGAAATAACTCTTTTCAGGACAAGCTTCACAGGCTTGAGGAATAACGGTGACCAAGTCACGACCCACCTTTTTGTGTTTAAGGGCAGCTAAATCTTCTTCGATGAAATGTTCACTAAAATTAGTGCCCATTTCCATATTCATGGCTGCCTTGATACGAGCACGAACAATTTCACGTTCTAGTTCGACGGAATCACGATAGTTGGGTGCTCCTTCCGCCAATACTTCATTCGGGATATTTTCAATCTGCTCTACACTCCAATTCTCATAGGCTGCGGCTGCTACATTCTTGAAAATTTCATTACGTAAGAATTTTACGGTTGTGAATACGCCACGCATTGGAATCCCTCCCTTAGTTACTTTCAGTGTACGCCTAGAAAGTATCGCATTCAATAAATTATGGTTTGATTTTCGTTAAAGTAAATGTTATAATAAGCACATATTTAGTTACTAAGCTAATATAAAGGAAACCATGACGCAACGTGAACAAGAAATCTTAAACATCTTAAAGCAAGAGCCCACTATTTCACAAAATGACATTGCTTCGCGCTTAGGCATCACACGTTCCTCGGTCGCTGTGCATATCACCAACCTCCTCAAGAAAGGTTATCTCTTGGGTAAAGGATACATCGTTCAAGATGAACCCTATGTCTTGGTGATTGGCGGTTCCAATGTGGACATCCAAGGCTTCCCAAAAGAGAAACTCATTCAAAGAGATTCAAACATTGGGACGGTCAAAGTGTCTTTAGGAGGTGTTGGACGTAACATTGCGGAGAATTGCGCAAGGCTGGGTGTTCCTACTCGTTTGATGAGTGTGATCGGGGATGATCCTTACGGTCAAAAAATCCTCAAAGAAGCTCAAGCAATCGGTTTGAACATGCAGGACACTGTGGTTCTATCTGGTGAATCCACATCCACCTACTTGAGTATCCTCGATGAAACGCATGATATGGCTTTAGCCATCAATCATATGGATTC
>DHGC01000031.1:9914-12979 GCA_002402585.1 Erysipelotrichaceae bacterium UBA4808
AAGGCCTTGAAGATCAAAGATCACCTAAAAAATATTCATACATTGAAACCCAATCGTATGGAGGCTGAAGTCCTCACTGGAAGCAATGAAAACACATCATTGTTAGAACTAGGAGGGATGTTGATGTGCAAACGAAGCTTCATCAGCCTTGGCTCTCAAGGCGTCCAAGTCTTTGAGGGTAAGACACATCACCATTTCCCATCTTGGCCGATTGAGGTGATGAATGCGACCGGTGCAGGCGATGCCTTCATGGCTGGTTTGGTTTACGCTTATCTCAAGGGTTATGAACTCAAAGAGACATGCACTGTGGCAATGGCCGCATCACGTCTCGCCTTGTCTCATCCCGATACCATCAATCCGAATTTGAATGAACAAACACTACATGAAACACTAAAGGAGCTCCGACATGTTTGAAAAATATCTTGATATCAGTGAAGAAGTTAAATTGGCTCTCGCCAACAATAAAGCGGTTGTGGCACTTGAGTCCACCATCATCTCCCACGGCATGCCCTATCCTAAGAATGTGGAAACCGCATTGAATGTGGAGAAGATCGTTCGTGACAATGGCGCAATTCCAGCAACCATCGCCATCCTCAATGGTCGACTTAAAGTTGGTTTAAGTCCTGAAGAAATTGAATTCTTAGGCAAAGCACCAAATGTGCAGAAAACTTCCCGCCGTGACATCCCCTTCATTATCTCCAAGGGTTTGACCGGTGCGACCACTGTGGCGTCGACGATGATTTTAGCAGCGATGGCAGGAATTAAAGTCTTTGCGACAGGCGGTATTGGTGGTGTTCACCGCGGTGCGGAAACCAGTTTTGACATTTCGGCTGACCTCTTGGAATTGGCTCAGACCGATGTGGCGGTTGTTTGTGCAGGTGCGAAATCCATCTTAGATATCGCCTTGACACTTGAATACCTTGAAACCAATGGTGTCCCAGTTGTCGGTTATCAAACCGATGAATTGCCTGCTTTCTACACGAGTAAAAGTGGCTTTGGGGTCGATTATCGTGTCGATACTCCCAAAGAATTGGCGCAAGCACTTAAAACAAAGTGGGATCTAAAACTCAAGGGTGGCATGATTGTCGCGAACCCAATTCCTGCAGCGTATGAAATGGATCCAAACGTCATCAACGATGCCATTCTTGAAGCTGTTAAACAACAGAACGAACAAGGCGTCAAAGGTAAAGAGAGCACCCCTTTCCTCTTAGCGAAAGTCAAAGAATTAACCGGTGGTGACAGCTTGGATTCCAACATCCAACTCGTCTATAACAACGCCAAGGTTGGTGCACAAATCGCTGTTGAGCTCAGTAAACTCTAATCAAACAAAACACGTTTCATTCCTGAATCGTGTTTTTTAATGGCTCCGTTGATAGAGATACGCTCGACCTTTTTTACCGACCTGTTCGATGAGTTTTAAATGCTTAAGTAAACCGATCAATAATGACGCATTGCGTTCATTCAGTGGTGTTGCTAAGGCAAGATCCTTTACGGTAAATGGTTCACTTAACCCTAAAGGAAGGAAGTTTAGATAATCTTGTCGAGAACCAAAATAGATTGTTTCAATCCAAGCCAAAGGTTCACGATCATGACGCACAGAACCCTTCTTACGATCCGGACTCCACCCATTCAACCAACGTGTCTCACGCATATCATAGAAAATCAAAGCGATGGATAGATTGGGGTGTCCAATGCGATCCTTTAATCCATAAAGTTCACGAACTGAATCATAGATCGAACCCCGCTTCGGTGACTTACGCTCCTTAGTGGCTTCATACGTAATAGGATCCACCCACACCAAAGTTTTCGTGGCAGGAATGGGATGAACGATGGTTACAGGATACTCCATAAGCAAGACATCCAATTTGGCTTTTAGTTTGTAGAGTTGACGCGTTTGAATTTCCACGACACCTTGTGCATTGAAAATATCCACATGGTAACCCAACAACTTGACCTCATGGTTCAAGGCATTGGGTTCAATGTGGTTTTTAACGAAAGCATGAAGGCTTTTCTCAGCTAAGGTTCCAATGGAAACATTTTCACTCATGTCACTATCCTATATCAAATAAGCGGATCTGACGATCTATATTTGATTTCTGATGAACATCAATAATCACATCATCGACTTCAAGGTTCCCAATGAGTAAAGGTGAATCCACATTGTGAAGTCTAACATTTCGAATGACACTTGCTTTATTTTGATTCGCATAACAATAAACACACGCATGTGGACATGAATCATACGCTCCGATATCATTTCCCAACAAGCAATCACATCCCTTACGTGCTTGTGTTTTCTTTGAAAAATGAAGTTGAATGTCCAGAGCTTGTTCGAGTACAGCTTGTGTCATGCATCCTTGAACATCTGCACCATACTGAGCGAGTGAAGCATTTTCCAAGCAGGTCTTGATGCGAATACCATAGTGGTGCCCTATTTTCACAAATGCTTTGATCAAAGCAACTTGTTCATCTTCACTCAAGGCTCGAACACTGGGAAAGTTGCGTTTTGTCTTCTGATAGAGATCGATAAAACTCACAACACACGCCTCCGTATAGCCTGATAATTCAGATGCCATCCATTGAAAACTCTTGATATGGACATCCAAAGTATACTTATCATCAATAAAAACCGGATCATAGCGCCATTCCACAGCTTTCATCCCAAGCTTTGATGAAAGTTGTTTAAAGCTTTCCACAACCTGTCTAACAGGTGGTACATAAGGCTCAATCGTTTGGTCGTAAGGTGTAATGCTTACTCCCCAAAACATATTAAATCGCATTAAATGATCAAGATGATCCAGCATGGGCTTGGGATTTTTTGTACAAAAAGCTAAAACATCCACACTGCTTGGATCAAGTTGATAACGTAAGACACGCTTTGGCTGAAATGGGTGGCGAACACAAACTGTACCCGCTTCAATTCTTCGCATGAACCATTCCGAATAGAACGCTGGGATATCTGTTCGTGAGCCTGTGTTGAGTATCATATCAATATTTTACCTGTTTAAATGCCAATTTGTAATTAGACACTCAAAAGTAACTAAATAAATATCCACTAGCTTAGC
>DHGC01000059.1 GCA_002402585.1 Erysipelotrichaceae bacterium UBA4808
TTGACATCGCTGTTCAAAAGTTGCGCATATGCTTCGACTGGCAATTGTGAGCTTGTCATGTCTTTATCATCACGACCGGCCAAAACTTCCAGCGACAAGGCCGCATCTTTAACCGTCCGTGTGAAGACACCCACATGATCAAGTGATGAGGCATAGGGAATCACACCGTAGCGCGAAATACGTCCATACGTTGGTTTCAAGCCAACGATGTTGTTGTAGGAAGCAGGTTTACGAATGGAATCTCCGGTATCTGTCCCGATTGCCATCGGTACGACACCACTGGCAACCAAAACCGCACTGCCCCCTGAAGATCCACCGGACATGCGATTCAAATCATAGGGATTCATGACGGGTCCTGTCCAAGCAGTCATATTCGTTCCGCCCATGCCAAAGGTATCACACGATGATTTACCGATGATGATCGCTCCGGCAGCTTTCAATTTTTCTGCGATGGTCGCATCGTAAGGTGAGACATAGTTTTCTAAAATACCACTGCTGCCTGTCGTCAAGCTGCCCTTCATATTCACAAGATCCTTTAAAACAACGGGTACACCATATAAGGGTGCCTGTGGATCAACATTCTTTAACGCTTCAACTTGCTCACTGGGATCGATGAAACTGACCATGGCATTGAGATCCGCTTGAAATGCATGTGCTTTCGCAACAGCTTCCTCAACACGCTCTTGAACACTCGTTTTTTCTTTTAACATGGTGATATCCATCATCCCACCACCTTCTGTGTCACGAAGAAACCATTCTTTGCCTTAGGCGCGTTCTTCAGGACTTCTTGCACAGGAAGTACTTGATCTGCCACATCTTCACGCAAGAAGTTTGTCTCTTCATCAAAAGGATAAACCATGGGTTCTACCCCTTCTGTATCAATCTTATTGAGTAAATCCATTTGGTCAAGCAAGACATCAAACTCATTCTTGATGTCATTGGCTTCCTCATCGCTGAGTGAAAAGCGCAACTGATTCGCCAAATCCTTAAACCCTTGTACATCCAATCGCTTCATACGTCCTCCTAGTAGGTATAGATGATGTTCAATTCATCATCCACCGATAACTCCATCAAGACCAAGGTCTCCGATATTGAATTGATCCGAACCACAATCGGATAGTCCCGGTTGTCAATCTCCTGAATCAATTGTGCTGTATATTGAGCCAAACCCTGAATCTCCGCATAAGTCTTCGCTTGTAAGGTCAAGGTCAAACGCATGAAATCCGCTTGCTGATTGACGAATCGAACCTCACCAATCACACCAACAGCTTCAGGTGTGAACACCGTCAATGAAGATTTGATCTGATTGAATTGCTCAACCAGATTCGTATTCAAACTACTGGCTTGTGTAGAAGGCAAGAGCGCCCAAACTTCATCATCTCTTGCGAACTGACCCCCGCGGGCTGTGAAATATCCACTTCCAATAAACCGTCCTGGTAGAAATGCATCCGTTGGATTGGTCACATACAAGGCAATGAAAAGCGGAATATCTTCCAAGTCTGTCAAACTGCGAATGAATCGATCCAATTTACGACCCATGTTGGTCCCATAATCATAAAGTACCTGATCGGTAATCGTCACAAAACCATCAGCTGTACGTAGGTTTTGATTTAAGACAATCGCCAAGGAAATCCCAGCAAGTGGATACGCACTGTTTTCTTGGATATGAAAATCAATCTCCATCACATCCGCCACAACGACGGCATCTTTAACGCTGATGTTTGAAGTTCCAATCAAAAAATCACTGTCGCTCGGTGGATTCAAACCATAAGGATTATCCGTACTCTCACGTTTAACCAATTGACCCAATAAGCTATTGGTCAAAATTTGGCCTTCCGCTAGATAATATTCTTCAGGACTAAAATGTTCCTTACTCTTCGCTTCCAAACGTGAACCTATCTCCATGAAATCCGTTCGGCCAAGGTAGGTCCCATGATAATTTCGAATGGGGGACGCAGTAAATGGAAGCAACATCATGTAGTCATCTTTATCAATTCGGTCAATGACCTGGACATCCGGACCCGTCGATTCATTCTGACAAGCCACCAGAAACAATAAACTTAAAATTACAATGAGCTTCTTCATGTCTCAAGCTCCTTTAACCATTCTTCTGCATTCATCGTTCTTACACCCAGTTCTTGTGCTTTCTTAAGCTTCGAACCCGCTGCTTCTCCATAAACGACAAGATCGGTTATCTTGGATACACTGGAGCTTACTTTTGCCCCTTTAATTCTAAACCATTCCTCGACTTGTTCACGCGTATGATTGGGAATGCTTCCCGTTACCACAACCGTTAAGTCACTAAAGGCTGAACGTTCAATCTGTGGTAGACGACTCTCCATTTGAACACCCGCATCTTTGAGTCTTTGTAACAAATGTTGATTGTGTTCTTCTTTAAAGTATCCTGTGATGAAACTTGCCGTAATCTTTCCAATATCACGAATCGAACTCAGATCTTCTTCACTGCTTTGACTCAATGCGTCGATGTTCGCAAAGCTTAAAGCCAATGAGCGCGCCGCTTTCTCACCCACTTGACGGATGCCTAAGCCTGTGATCAAACGTTCCATTGAATTGCCTTTACTTGCTTCGATGGCTTGAATCAAACCATCGACTGATTTTTCTTTGAAGCCTTGAAGCCCTAATAGTTCATCTTTTTTTTCTTTCAATGTATAGATATCCGCAATGGTCTTGATCAATTTAGCTTGTACCAAGGTCTCAACCGTTTTCACACCTAAACCATCAATGTTCATCGCATCGCGGGAAGCGAAATGCGCCAAACTTTCGACAATCCGTGCTTCGCAGTCGGTATTGATGCAATAATGAGCAGCTTCCTTCTCATCACGAACCAAAGGTCCATGACAATGCGGACACTCTGTCGGAAAGACATAGGCTTTTTGTGTCCCATCTCTTCTTTCCAAAATTGCTTCCACAACTTCTGGAATAATCTCACCTGCTTTACGAACCTTGACGATATCCCCAATCCGGATATCCTTTGTTTGTATGAAATCTTCGTTGTGAAGTTGTGCAAAACCAACCGTCGTCCCTGCGATGCGTACCGGTGCGAGTTCTGCATTCGGTGTCACTTTCCCAGTCCGTCCGATGGTGATGAAGATATTTTTTAAGGTCGTCAAGACTTCTTCCGCTGGAAACTTATACGCAACCGCCCAACGTGGTGTCTTGGCGGTAAAGCCCATCTGGTCCTGACCACTGAATCGATTGAGTTTGATGACAATCCCATCAATCTCATAGCCAAGCGTGCGACGAAGTTCGCCCAATTCAAGGATGGCTTGCCATACGGCTTCTTTCCCTTTGGCAAGCCGGGTATGCGGATTGACTTTGAAGCCATGTGCACGCATCCAATCCAAAGCTTCAAGATGACTTTGACAGCCAAAGCGTTGCCCTTGTATCAAATAATACCAATAGGCATCCAAATTACGGGATGCCGCAACATTTGAGTCCAGTTGACGGATACTGCCTGCAGCCGCATTCCTTGGATTGGCAAAGCGCTCTTCACCCTTCGCTTCACGCTCTCGGTTGATGCGCTCAAATTGGGCTTTGGGTAGATAAACTTCACCCCGCACTTCAAATGAACTCACATCAGAAACGGTTAGGGGAATGGATTTGATCGTCTTCACATTGAGACTGACATCTTCTCCTGTATCCCCATCGCCACGCGTAATGGCTTTTTCAAAACGTCCATTTTGATAACGTAGACTCATGGCCAACCCATCAATCTTCAACTCCAAAACAAATTCATTCAAACCCGTTTCCTTCTCAACACGATCGATGAATTCATCAAGTTCTGCTTGATTGTATACATTTCCCAACGATAACATCATCACGTCATGTTTAACCTTCTGAAATTTATCCAAGACCAGCCCACCCACTTGTTGGGTAGGCGATAAGGTATCTCGATACTCAGGGTATTCATTTTCCAAGCTTAAAAGCTCCTGCATCAAGCGATCGTATTCTTGATCACTGATCGTCGGTTTATCTAAGACATGATAACTGTGATTGTGTTTACGGATCTCCATCCGTAATTGTTCAATGCGTTCCTTAATCATGAAACTTCTCGCTTTGTTTTAGAGAGGGCAGGTGTCGCCAACATGATCTTCTTCAAACCATGGGGGAACTCAAAGGCGATTTCAGCCAAACCACCATCGATTTTGATGATCAAACCTTCCCCAAACACATTATGATAAACAATTTCACCCTTCTTATACGGTAAAGCCTTACGTTTATCCATCGCATCCGCAAACGGACTCGGTTCTTTCGTTTTAACTTTCAAATTCAATTCTTTAGGTTGATCGAAATTGTAATTCACACCGACATGATCCAAATGCTTATGATCGATCTCATCAATGAAGCGTGAACGGGTTCGATTCTTCATCAAAACAAAACTATAACCCGAAACTTCCGTTAGATAGAGTTTACGTTTTGCGCGTGTATACGCCACATAGGCCAAACGTCGCTCTTCCTCAAGACCACGTCTACCCTCACTCATGGCACGTTCATTCGGAAAAATACCATCGCTCAAACCAATGACATACACCGTATCAAATTCCAAACCTTTTGCAGCGTGGATGGTCATCAACTGGACATAATCCCCAGTCGTCAAATCGGTCTTATCGCCATAGAGTGATACCATTTGAAGGTACTCATCCAAAGTTGCTTCTGGATATTGATTCTGAAAGGTGATCACATCGTTGATCAATTCCTTGATGTTTTCCATACGATCCATTTCATGCGCTTCTTCATACATCTTACGCAAACCACTGTCATTGGCCATACGTTCCAAAATTTCGAGTAAAGGTTTCTCTTTTAGACTCGCTTTACAGCCCTCAATCAATTGAGCGAAACGTTCAAAGGTGTTCAAGACTTTACCTGAAAATTCGGTACTCACTTTCATCTCTTCATACATCGTACGCTTATTTGACTTTGCATCATCACGGAGTTTGTCCAAGGTCTTGGATCCAATCCCCCGCTTCGGTTGATTGATAACACGCATGAACGCCAAATCATCCCCATGGGTAAGCATCCGCAGATAACTGAGCATGTCTTTGATTTCAGCCCGATCGTAGAAGCGTGTTCCTCCATAGATGACATAGGGAATCTGATGATCTAAAAACGCTTTTTCCAAAGAACGTGAAAGATAGTTGGAACGATACAAGATCGCCATATCTTTGAAGTTCTTACCTTGTTGCTTGTTTTCATTGAGCTTGGCCGCAATCCAATTCGCCTCATGATCTTCAGAGGTGAATGCACAATGCGTGACCTTTTCATCACTGTGTATTTCCGTGAATAAATCTTTTTTAACACGATACTGATTGTTTTGGATCAAAGAATTCGCCCCATTCAAGATATGTTGGGTCGAACGATAGTTTTGATTCAAGACGATGGTCTCACTCGGCGTATAATCCTTTTCAAAGTCCAAGATGATGTTCACATCCGCACCGCGCCAAGTATAAATGGTCTGATCGGGATCGCCCACGACATAGACTTGATTCTCTTTACCTGCCAATTGCTTGATGAGTTTATATTGAACACGGTCAATGTCTTGAAATTCATCCACATGGATGAAATTGAAACGACGTTGCCATTTCCGTAAGATATCGGGATTCAAACCAAACATGCGAACGGTTTCCAAAAGTAAATCATCAAAATCCAAGGCAAAAAGAGCTTTTTGACGACTCACGTAATACGCATAGACTTTAGCTTTCTCTTGTTCACCATAATGGGAACCCGCTAAGGTGAAAGCCCGCTC
>DHGC01000018.1 GCA_002402585.1 Erysipelotrichaceae bacterium UBA4808
CGCTTTACGAAAAGCAGGCATTGATACAAACGATGTTTATACAATCGAACGCTTTGAGGTCACCCGACACCATGCCTACCTGTGAACTCTGTTTTCATAATTGTAGTCTAGAAGAAGGTCAAACTGGTTTTTGTCGCGCACGCAGGAATATCAATGGCATTATCGTACCGATAAATGCCCAGTGGATCACTTCATTAGCGCTTGATCCCATCGAAAAGAAACCGTTATATCACTTCTACCCAGGTTCGAAGATCTTATCCATCGGAAGCTTTGGCTGCAATCTAGCTTGTCCATTTTGTCAGAATCATTCCATCGCAACGATGTCCTTCCATAATAAGCATGCGAAACAGATGCGTTTTGAAGAACTTGTGAACTTGGCACTTGATTTTATTCCTCAAGGAAACATTGGAATCGCATTTACATATAATGAACCTATAATTGGTTATGAATTTGTATTGGAAACAGCGAAACTTGCAAAACAAAACAAGCTTAAAACCGTCTTGGTAACCAATGGCACCATAAACGAGAAGTATTTATTAGCAATACTCCCTTACATTGATGCGATGAACATTGATCTCAAAGGATTTACGCAGGAATACTATTCAAAACTCAATGGGAATCTTGAACAGGTCAAACGCACAATTGAACTAAGTCAATCACGAACCCATGTGGAACTCACCAGTTTAATCATTCCTGGTGAGAACGATAGTGAGGAAGACATAGAAAAAGAAGCCCGATGGATCGCATCAGTGAATCCTGAGATCCCCTTGCATTTATCACGCTTCTTTCCAAATCATTTATGGATGGATAAACAAAGTACACTCATTGATACTTTGTTCAAGCTTGAGGCAATTGCCAAGCAATACCTCAAGTATGTTCATCTTGGGAATGTGTAGTATATACAAACTTCTCGACCGCTGCTTCTTAACCTTGATAAAGCGCATTGAAGCGTCCTAAATAACGGAATCCACAGGCTTTTAGAACATGCATTGAAGATTTATTATCCACAAGACAAACACCTTCGATTTGTTCAATTTTAAGTTCATATAAGATCCAAGGCAGAAAGTGTTGAACTGCTTCACGAGCATACCCTTGATTGCGATAGGGTTTCGCTATTTGATAACCAAGTTCCCAATCATTTTGCATGGGCACAGCTTGAACATAACCAATGACGGTCTCATCGCGTAAACATATCGCATAGACAAGTGGACCGTTTTTGTTTGCATCGAATTGAGATCGACATTCTATGACTTCAGTCGCGATCGCTTCCGTCGCAAAGACTTCATCCGGTATGAACAGGCGTGTTTCTTCATCCATCGAATTTAAATGAATGGCATTGGCCATTTCTAAAGAAAGCATTTTAAGATGAAGTCGATTTGTTTGTAAGATTTTCGAGAACATACCATTACCTTTAAGTTAAATGATAGAATGAATACAATGTGTTTACTGATTTGACAATATCGATAAATCATTTAAAGGTCAAGCAAAAAGGAGAATTATGTTTAAGTACGAATTTGAACGCATACGGTATACCATGGAGGGGTTTGGATTGATCAATGGGACTGTATATGGTCACGGAGACTATCAAAAAATCATCCAGAAGCGTGCTTTGGATGGATGGCGCTATGTGGGAACGGTTCCTGCCATTCAACGTGCGACAGGACATGTCGAGGAGATGGATTTGGTGTTTGAAAAGGTAGAAAATCGTTAACGAGGCGATCGAATGTTATCTCTAATATAGAAGCTTTGGGCATTGATTGAATTTGTCATACAAATGTATTACAATATTAACAAAAGGAAGTGTTCACATGAGTATTATAAGCGTAAGAGCTACTGAGGAAGAAAAAGAAATGATTAAAAGGTATGCGGAGTTTTTTGGTATGAGTGTAAGTGATTTTGTGAAAACTTCTGTGATTGAACGAATTGAAGATGCCTTTGATTTAAGTGAAATCGAAGCGTATGAGAAAAGAAAAGAAATGGGTGAAACTCAGTTTTATTCTTTGGATGAAGTTAAGAAGCAATTAGGTTTGTAATGAAGTATACAATTGTCTTTGACGCAAAAGCCCTTAAAGCACTGGATGCATTGGATCGAACTCAAACCCGTTTGATATTGGCATGGATCGATAAAAATCTAAACGGAACGGATGATCCAAGGATACTTGGAAAACCCTTGAAAGGGAAACTCAGTTCCTATTGGCGATATCGCGTTGGCCAATATCGAATCTTAGTCGAGCTGCTTGATAAGGAACTTATCATTGTGATCATTTCGATTGGTCATCGAAGAGATGTCTACAAATAAGTTTAAATTTAAATTAAAAACCACCTACTGGTGGTTCATTTGTTTTCTGGCAGGGGTAACAGGAGTTGAACCCGTATCAGCGGTTTTGGAGACCGATATTCTACCATTGAACTATACCCCTAAACGCTTACTTATAATACCATAAGAGAATACCCAAATCAACTAGAAATGACAGTCTAAACTCTGTATAATTGATGTGATGAAAACAATCATGGACGAAAGCATGATCGCTCGTACATTGGTACGTGTGACACATGAAATCATAGAAAAAAATAAAGGGGTTGAACACATCATCCTTGTGGGAATAAAAACACGAGGTGAGAATTTAGCCAAACGTATTGCTGAAAACATCAAACGCTTCGAAGGGATTGATGTTCAGACGTATGGTTTTGATATCCGTTATTGGCGGGATGATATTGATAAGACGGGTATTGAAAAGCCCATTATGGACTGGGATGTCAATCAAAAGACCGTGGTCTTGGTTGATGATGTCTTGTATAAAGGAAGAACGGTAAGAGCCGCGATGGATGGCGTCATGAGTTATGGACGTCCTCAATCCATCCAACTTGCTGTTTTAGTCGATCGAGGACATCGTGAATTGCCAATACGCGCGGATGTTGTGGGTAAGAATGTCCCGACATCGCATGAAGAGTCCGTTAAAGTAACATTAAATGAAGTGGATGGGACGGATGCCGTACTCATCTTAGAGAGGATTGATGGATGATGTGGACTGCTCTAGCCATCTTTTCTTTTTTTTGTTTGCTGGTGCTTTATCTTTATCGTCCAAATCCACGCATCCTTAAAACTAAGCTGTGCACAAATCATTATGCGCATCGTGGTTTATATGATCATCAAACAGGGATTCCAGAGAACAGCATGATGGCGTTTCGTCGAGCAAAACACCAAGGCTATGGATGTGAGTTGGATGTTCAGTGCACCAAGGATGGTAAACTTGTCGTATTTCATGATGATGATTTGAAACGCATGACGGGCGTTGAAGGCCTGGTATCGCAGCTGAAATACAGTGAATTGGAAAACCTAAGATTGTTGGGAACCCATGAACGGATTCCTTTATTTAAAGATGTCTTGGATTTGGAGTTGAAGGAACTCTTGATTGAAATCAAAGGGACCACAGCACGGCAACGAGTCGTCTTGGCTTTGCTTAAGGAATTGAAGAGTTATAAAGGTCAATTCAGTGTGTGCAGCTTCGACCCTTTGATTATATTGGAACTAAAGCGCCATGCCCCAATGATGCACAGAGGTTTGATCATGGAAGATCCATGGTTGAATCGCAAGCATTCAATCTGGGTCAAATTGATTCTGAGTTTAGGTGTCTTTGTGCCTTTGATTCGTCCAGATTACCTGTCAAAAGACATTCATTATGATGTATGGTTCTACGCATTATTCCGTTTATTAAATGGTAGAACGGCGGTTTGGACTGTAAAGAGTATCGAAGCTGAACATCAAGTCAAACGTGAAGTGGATGGCATCATCTTTGAAAATTATCTACCTTATGACAAGGTCAGTTAGACCAATCATTCAATCGGTGCTAGAATTGTAGGGGAACATGAACATACTTAAAAAAATATTTGCCGTTGAAAACTTAATTCCTAAAGCTTATCACACCAACCCTTTACCGACGAGTAAAGAGGTTTATAAAAAGACCTTAAAAATAGCTTGGCCTTCAGCGATGGAGGCTATTTTAATCAGCTTGATCGGTGCGATCGACATGATGATGGTCGGCGGCATCGGAACCAATGCGATTGCGGCGGTTGGCATTACAACCCAACCAAAGTTCTTGATGATGAGCTTGGTTTTAGCACTTAATGTTGGGACAACGGTTATCATTTCACGTCGCAAGGGTCAAAGAGATCAAGTTGGTGCACAAAAGGCGTTGCGCAATGCCTTGATCCTCAGTGTATTGATTGCGGGATTGACCACTGTTATTGGGATTGTTTTTGCGCGTCCATTTCTATTGTTCTCAGGGGCGAATCTTGATTACTTGATGGATGCGATTGTGTATTTCAGGATCGTCATGATTGGGAATGCGTTTTATCTGGTCAGTTTGACCTTGACGGCTGCACAACGTGGTGTTGGGAATACCAAAATCTCATTGTTTACCAACCTCAGTGCGAACGTCGTCAACGTCGTCTTCAACTATCTGCTGATCAATGGGATATGGATCTTTCCACGATGGGGCATTGCCGGAGCTGCGGTTGCGACGACGATGGGAAACATCGTAGCTTTGATTTTAGCCATTTACAATGTGTCGAAGAAAGACAATTTCTTACACATCAATTTCAAACAAAACTGGTCTTTTGATAAAGAAACCTTACAAACAATTTGGAAGATTTCTTCATCAGCTTTGGTTGAACAAGTCTTCATCCGCATCGGTTTCATCATGTATGCCAAAGCGGTCGCAGGCTTGGGCACCTTGGAATTCGCAACCCATTATATCGTCATGCAGGTCATGAGTCTGACTTTTAGTGTTGGGGATGGTTTGTCGATTGCGACTTCATCTCTGGTCGGTCAAAGCTTAGGTGCGAAGCGAACGGATTTGGCTTATATCCATGGTAAGGTTTCACAGCGCATCGGCTTTGTGATCTCTTTGTCTTTGGCTGTATTGATCATCTTGAATCGCAGCATGATCATTGCATTGTTCAGTCGAGATCATGAGATCATTGCACTTGGTGCACAGATTCTCATCATTTTGAGCTTCATCATTCAATTTCAAATCGCACAGGTCATCACTGTGGGAAGTCTTCGTGGTGCAGGGGATGTTAAGTTCGTTGCAACATTATCCTTGGTTAGTGTCACGATCTTGCGTCCTGTGTTGACTTACATCATGGCCTATACGCTTGGCTTTGGTTTGTATGGAGCTTGGTTCAGTGTCGTTTTCGATCAAATGATCCGTTATATGTTCTCGCGTGCTCGTTTCAAAAATGCGGAATGGGTCAAAATCGAAGTATAAATTCACCATTCAAATTCACCTCAAATGGGGTATAATTATGTATGGCAAATAAGGAGGACATCTATGTCTAAACGTTTTATGACAATGGATGGTAACAACGCAACAGCACACGTCGCGTATGCGTTTACAGAAGTTGCGGCCATCTATCCGATTACACCGTCTTCAACCATGGCAGAATTGGTTGATGCATGGGCTAGTCAAGGCAGAAAAAATTTATTTGGTTCAGTTGTCAAGGTTGTTGAAATGCAATCGGAAGCCGGTGCAGCAGGGGCTGTACATGGTGCTTTGCAAGGTGGAACACTTGCTTCAACCTTTACTGCATCCCAAGGTTTATTGTTAATGATTCCAAACATCTACAAATGGGTAGGTGAGTTGATTCCAGGTGTCATCCATGTCTCTGCGCGTTCTTTAGCAACACGTGCATTGTCAATTTTTGGTGACCACCAAGATATTTATGCGATCCGTCAAACGGGTGCTCCAATGATTTCATCTCATTCCGTACAGGAAGCGATGGATTTGGCGGGAGTGGCTCACTTGACTGCGATCAAGGCGAGTGTTCCTGTTGTCCATTTCTTTGATGGTTTCAGAACGTCGCATGAAATTCAAAAAGTTGAAGTCATCGATACTGAAAAATTAAAAGAATGGATCGACAAAGATGGTTTAGAAAACTTCCGTGCCAAAGCTTTGAATCCACATACGAATCCAGTTACCCGTGGTGGTGCTGAAAACGATGATGTCTATTTCCAAGGTCGTGAAGCTCAAAACTTGCATTATGCGAATGTTTTGCCAGTCGTAGAAGATTATTTTGCAAAGGTGTCCGAATTAACGGGTCGTCACTATGCGCCATTTGTTTATTATGGGGCTGAAGATGCGACACGTGTCATCGTCGCAATGGGTTCCGTTACGGAAACAGCGCGCGAAGTCGTGGATGAATTGAATGCTCGTGGAGAGAAAGTTGGTTTGGTTAAGGTTCATCTTTACCGTCCGTTCTCAACCGATCATTTGTTAAATGTATTGCCTAAGACGGTTACACATGTGGCTGTCTTGGATCGTACTAAGGAAATGGGTGCTCATGAACCTTTGTTCTTGGATGTTCATCAATCTTTGGTCAACCAAAACAACATCGAGTTGATCATTGGTGGACGTTATGGTTTGTCCAGCAAAGATACACAACCAAAAGACGTCAAGGCAGTTTATGACCACTTGTTCAGTGAAAATCCATTTGACGGTTTCACCATCTCAATCAATGACGACGTCACGTTCAAATCATTGAAGGTTGATGAAGACTTTGAAGTCAAGATGGATTACACATCCTGCTTGTTCTATGGTTTGGGATCCGATGGTACGGTTAGTGCCAATAAGAACTCGATCAAGATCATTGGGGATCACACCGATCTTTATAGCCAAGCTTACTTCGCGTATGACTCGAAGAAGGCGGGCGGTGTCACACGTTCGTTCTTGCGTTTTGGACCAAGTCCAATTCACTCGACTTACTATGTGAACAATGCGGACTTTATTTCGTGTTCATTGGATTCATTCTTGGTTCGTTATGACATGATCAAGAACTTGAAGAAGGGTGGTACATTCTTATTGAACACCGGCTTCAAGAAGGAAGACATTGAAGCGCAATTACCAAATCGTGTTAAGAAGCAATTGGCTCAAAAGAAAGCTAAGTTCTATATCATTGATGCGACAAAGATCGCCGAAGAAATCGGTATGGGTCGTCGTACCAACACCATTCTTCAATCCTCCTTCTTTGCTTTGAATGAAACCATTCTTCCTTATGCAAACGCATTGGATTACATGAAGGAAATGGCGAAGAAATCTTACCAGAAGAAGGGCGATGAAGTCGTCGAACTCAACTGGAAAGCCATTGATGAAGGTAAAAATGGTTTGGTTCAAATCGAAGTCAAACCAGAATGGGCTGACTTGACGGTCGCTCGTACTCGTCGTACGACAGGCGATGAATACTTTGATACACATGTCGATGTCATCAATGCTTTGGATGGTTACGATATGCCTGTTTCAGCCTTCACCAAACATGGTTTATTAGATGGATCGTTCAGAAACAACGTAGCGTTCAGTGAACATCGTGCGATTGCGACGCAAGTCCCACAATGGCATGAAGAGAACTGTATCCAATGTGGTATCTGTTCATTCGTATGTCCACACAGCACGATTCGTACGTTCTTGTTGAATGAAAATGAAATCCAGAATGCACCGATGGAATTCGCAACCTTGCAAGCAGTTGGTAAAGGTGTTGAAGAACTCCGTTACCGTGTCATGGTTTCACCAGATAACTGTGTCGGTTGTGCACTGTGTGTTACGGAATGTCCAGGTAAGGGTGGTAAGAAAGCTCTTACGATGGAAGACGTACATGATCGTCTCCATGAAGCTCCTTTAGCGGATTACATCTATAAGAACACCACTTACAAATCTGAATACATGCCTACCGATACGATTAAGGGTTCTCAATTCTTGATGCCTTACTTTGAAGTGTCCGGTGCTTGTGCAGGTTGTGGTGAAACACCATACTATCGTTTGGTATCACAACTCTTTGGTCGCGATATGATGATTGCAAATGCGACAGGTTGTACTTCGATCTATTGTGGTTCCGCTCCTTCGACACCGTTTGTAACGGATAAAGATGGTGAAGGTATCGCTTGGGGTAACTCCTTGTTTGAAGATAATGCAGAATACGGTTACGGTATGAAGGTTGCTCAAGAATTCAAGGCAAATCGTATCGTTGAAATCTTNNGTCAAGGGCAATCGTAATGAAGAACGTAAAGTTGTTAAGGAATTGTTGAAGGCATTGGAATCCTGCTCACATCCACGTGTTGGTGAAGTCGTCGAAATGAAACGCGACTTAGTCTCCAACTCTGTATGGATCGTTGGTGGTGATGGTTGGGCTTATGACATCGGTTACGGTGGCTTGGATCACGTCATTGCGAACAACTTGAATGTAAACATCATGGTCTTGGATACAGAAGTCTACTCGAATACGGGTGGTCAATCCTCCAAGTCATCTCAAGCTGCTTCAATTGCGAAGTTTGCGGCTGGTGGTAAACCGACAGCGAAGAAGGACCTTGGTCAAATCGCAATGGCTTATGGACATGTCTATGTTGCTTCCATTTCAATGGGTGCGAACCGTATGCATACGATCAAGGCTTTGAAAGAAGCTGA
Source organism: Erysipelotrichaceae bacterium UBA4808 (assembly GCA_002402585.1). Classification (GTDB taxonomy): domain Bacteria; phylum Bacillota_I; class Bacilli_A; order Erysipelotrichales; family Erysipelotrichaceae; genus UBA2212. The sequence continues at coordinate 8,454 of DHGC01000018.1, forward strand.
AGCTTATGATGGACCATCTGTCATCTTGGCTTACTCCCCATGTATCGAACACGGTATCAAGGGTGGTTTGGCAAATCATCAAGTCCAACAGAAAAAAGCTGTTGAAAGTGGCTATTGGACGCTTTACCGCTACAATCCATTGAATACAGAAAAACCATTGACGATCGATTCGAAAGAACCGGATTTCTCGAAGTTCAGAGAGTTTGTCATGAACGAAACACGTTTCAATCAGTTGCCATTCGTGAATGCGGATCAAGCTGAGTTCCTGCTCCAAAAATCAGAGGATGATGCGAAGAAACGTTATTCGCGTTTAGTTAAACTAGCAGCTTAATCCTGAAGGATGACATAAAGTCATCCTTTTTTTTATATGGTATAATGAATGTGTTATAAGGACATGAACACATGAAAGTTGCGCTCTATTTTGAATCGGAGAAGTTCATCCGAACCTCTGGAATTGGTCGTGCATTTACGCATCAAAAATTAGCATTGGAGAGTGCGGGTATCACCTACACAACAAATCCTGAGGATACCTACGATATTTTGCATATCAATACAGTAGGGATAAACAGCACGAATGCGATTGAACAAGCACGTAAGCAAGGGGCAAAAGTTATCTATCATGCACACAGTACAGAGGAAGACTTTCGCAATTCGTTTGTGCTATCAAACCAAATCGCACCTTTTGTTCGCCATCATCTGATTCACAATTATTCGTTGGCGGATGCCATTATTACGCCAACTCCGTATTCTAAAAGTCTATTAGAAAACTATGGAATCGATGTGCCGATCTATGCTGTGTCCAATGGTATCGAAATTGAACGTTACACGTACAATGCGGATGAGGTTAAAGCGTTTCGACGCTATTTCTCTTTGGGTGATGATCAAAAAGTCGTCATTGGTGTCGGTCTTTATTTTGAGCGAAAAGGGATTCAAGATTTTATGGAAGTTGCCAAGTATTTTCCAGAGTTGACCTTCATTTGGTTTGGCCATACGCCTTTGTATACCGTGCCACAGTCAGTTCGTGATGTGATCAAAAGTGCGCCACGCAATGTGATCTTACCTGGCTATGTCAAAGGTCCGATCATCGAAGGTGCATATTCCAGTGCGGATTGTTTCTTTTTTCCATCGTATGAAGAAACTGAAGGAATCGTCGTCTTGGAAGCATTGGCCTCCAAGTGTCCCGTATTGATACGTGACATTCCTGTCTATGCGGATTGGTTGCTTGATGGTGTGCACTGTCATAAGGGAAGAAGCAATCTGGAATTCGTCGATAAGATTACAAAAATCATTAATAAAACATACCCAAGTTGTACGGAAGCTGCGTATGAAGTCGCAGCACAACGCGATATAAAAATTATTGGACAAGAATTAAAAGCAATTTATACAAAGGTGAGGAACACAGAATGAGAATCGGATTATTTGCAGATACCTACACACCAGAAATCAATGGGGTTGTCTCTTCGGTCGTTACTTTACAAGAAGGCTTGGAAGCGGTTGGGCATGAAGTGTTCATCATCACGACGCATGTATCGATTTTGAATTTGAGTTATGAGAACCATGTGCTTCGATTACCAGGGATTCAACTAAAACAGATGTACGGTTATGTTTTAACCAGTCCTTTACACATCCGTGCTTATCAAATCGTCAAAGAAATGGACTTGGATATCTTACATGCACATACCGAGTTTGGTATCGGCATTTTTGCGCGTATCGTCGCTCGTTTGATGCATAAACCTTTGGTCGTCACCTATCATACGACGTATGAGGACTACACGCACTATGTCAATGTGTTCAAGTCGAAAGCAGTCGAGAAGATTGCGAAAAAAACTGTATCACAGTTGAGCAAGATTTACATTGAAACCAGTGATGGGGCGATTTCACCCTCACAGAAAACGAAAGAAATGCTTAAAGGCTATGGCATTAAACGTGAGATCAATGTCATTCCGACAGGTTTGAATCTGGAGAAATTTAAAGTTGAGAATGTCGATAAAGAAGCCATTCAAGCATTCAAGCATGAATACCACTTACAAAATAAATTAGTCATTCTTTATGTAGGGCGGATTGCGGAAGAGAAAAGTATTGATCTAATCATAGAAGGGTTTGCAAAGATTAATCAAAACGAGATTCCGAGTCGTTTGATCATCATCGGAGCAGGACCGCAAGAAGATGATTTGAAACATTTGGCAAAACGTCTGAATGCTTCGGATACCATTATCTTTGCGGGTAAACGACCATCCAATACCATTCCGATTTACTATCATGCGGCAGATTGTTTCGTATCCGCATCGCTAACAGAAACACAAGGAATGACCTTCATAGAGGCCTTAGCCAGTGGGAAAATCGTTTTTGCACGAGAAGACAAGGTTCTTAGTGATTTGATTGAACCCAACAAAAATGGCTATTTCTTTGAAAATGCTGAGGACTTTGCGGAAAAGATTGTTCATTATGCGAAACTTGAACCAGAACTTAAACAACAGATGCGTGTCAATGCTTTAGAAAGCGTTCAAGTTTACGATCACGAAGCGTTTATTCGGAGTGTACTATGTGTTTATGCGGAATCCATTCGTGTTTCAAAAGAAGCGATGGTTCTGACTGAAGTCAATCACAAACATGCAGTTGTGGAGTGTCAACTTGAAAACAAATATCGAAGTCTCAGTGTATTGGTGAGCATGGAAATGTTTGTAGAGATGGGCTTAAGGAAGGGGAAGGAATTGGAAAAAGAAGCAATCGAAACGCTGCTTGAAAATGAGCGGTTTGTGAAAGCGTATCAGGCTTGTATTCAAAAAATCAGTGTGAAGGATCATAGTCGCAAAGAGATGTATGATTTCTTGATTGAAAAGACAACCTTGGATATCGGCCAAATCAATCAATTGGTTGATTATCTCGAACAGAAAAAATACATCAATGATGAACAGTATGCGCGATCCATGGTTCAGTCTTTACAGGCTTTGCTTCAAGGCAAGCAAAAAATCATGCGAAGTCTTCGCAATAAGGGTATTGCCCAAGAACTCATAGATAAGGTGATTCAAGAGGATGGTCAAGAAGCAGAAGTAGCGAATGCGTTGGCATTGGCAGAGAAGGTAAACCCTTCCATTCGCGATCGTTCTTTACGTTCCTTGAAACAGAAATTGATTCAACGTTTGATGAGCCAAGGTTTTGAGTTCAATGTCATTGAAGTGGTCATGCGTAGTTTGAACTTCCAAGAAGAAGAGAAGGGTGAGTTGGATAACTTACGTAAAACGGCTTTGAAAGCAAGAAGACGTCTATCTTCTAAACACGAAGGAACGCAACTCAGAAATGCATTGTTCAATTATTTGGATCACCAAGGCTTCAATCTTGATGATATCTATATTATTTTAAATGAAATGGAGTGGAACGATGAGTAGACAAACAATCAACAGTTTTGTAGAAGGTGAAAAGATACAAACAAGTCTTTTAATCACACAAATGAATCGAGGCATCACCAATTCTGGTGCACCATATTTATCGTTTGTATTACAGGATCAAAGTGGTTCGATCGATGCGAAGTTATGGGATGCGAAAGATGAACTACTAAACGGCATTGAGGCAGGGAAGGTTGTCCTTGTTAGTGCGGAAGTACTGAAATATCGCAATGCTTTGCAATTACGTATCTACAGTTTGGCGAAACTTGAAGACAATCAATTCAATCCTGCAGATTATGTCATGGCTACGGATTTAAGTTTGGAGTTTATGCAGAAGCGTATTCATGAAACATTGATGTCCATGCAGGATGTGGTGTATCGTGATGTCTGTACTTCTATCATCGAAGATCTTCAAGAAAAGCTTTATAGTTATCCCGCAGCCGCAAAGAATCATCATGACTTTGTCGGTGGTTTGGCAACACACATGATTTCGATGCTGGACCTTGGCGATGCATTCTGCACCCTCTATCCAATGTTAAATCGGGATTTGTTGATGGCGGGAATCCTCTTACATGACTTGGGTAAGATTGATGAATTATCCGGTCCAATATTAACCGAGTATACCGTTGAAGGGAAGTTGGTTGGCCATATTTCGATCATGCAGAGCAAAGTCTCAGAAAAGGCAAAAGCTTTAGGTTACCAAGACAGTGAACAAGTCACCTTGATGCGACACATGATTCTGTCTCATCATGGGGAATATGAATTTGGTTCACCGGTGTTACCCATGGTTATGGAGGCAGAAATGCTTACCTTTATTGATAACGTGGATGCACGTATGAACATGTTCTCAAAAGCTTTGGAAAGCGTCAAACCAGGTGAGTGGACACCGCGCATCTTCCCGCTTGAAAACCGTAGTTTCTATAAACCAAAAGAATAAACTTAAGTGTTTATTTTTTCGCGAATTATTAAAGTAAATTC
>DHGC01000021.1 GCA_002402585.1 Erysipelotrichaceae bacterium UBA4808
ACATCATGCAACAAGCCATAGCCGCGCTCTGTACAACGAACATAGCCATCTACAAGCTCAATCAAACCCTTGCTCGACTCTGATTTTATCGCAGATGCATACACATCCAATAGTGATGTGTTGAAGCGTTCCTCAAAGCGTTTCAATGCAATCCCCTCGTGAACACGTAAACCCATCATGATGAACTCAAACATTAAGTCTTCTTTAGATAAATCTATGATCTCACCATGAAACTTGAGCTGACTGTAATACAGAAGATTCTTGGTATTCTCGATCCGTTTACCCTTATATAAAGATACCGCTCCTGGACCCAAACCAATATAATCATCGTAATGCCAGTAATGCAGATTGTGTTGAGAAGGCTTCGCTTTGGTGAAGTTACTGATTTCATAGCGATGGAAGCCCGCGTTAGCCAAACTTTCGATCGCACATTCATACATATCCTCTTCAATCTCAGATGCGATCGGCTTGATCTTCATCCGGCCAAATTCCGCATTCTCCTCAATCGTCAAAGCGTACAATGAGATATGATCGATATCCAATAGGAGTGCTTGTCTAAGATTAAATGCCCATTTATCAAGGGTTTGCTTCGGTAAGGCATAGATCAAATCAATACTGATGTTTGTAATGCCAACACGTCTTAGCCAATCAATTCCTAGTTTGATCATGTTTGTGGTATGACCTCGATGCATAAAATCCAATTCATCTTGATTGAAGCTTTGGACACCAAAACTGATGCGATTGATGCCATAATCCACAAACAATTTTGCCTTTTCGATGGTCAGACTCTCGGGATTGACTTCAATCGTATATTCCTTTACAGCATTGGAATGGGGTTTGATGATTTCAAACAAAGTTTGAAGCTGATCCAAGTCCAATGCGGAAGGCGTTCCACCGCCTAAGTAAATCGTTTCATACTGAATGTCAGGATACAGTTTGATTTCTTCATGGAGTGCATAAAGATAATCCTCAATCAATTTAGGATGCGTCACAACGCGTGTAAAATCACAATACGCACAAATCACATCACAAAAAGGCACATGTACGTACAGTGCCTTAGGATCATTTATCCGCATATTTACGATCCACTTCAAGTAACTTGGTTTCAATCAGTTCTTTGACGTCTAAATTCAAATCCATGGCTAAAGTCAAAGCCACCATCAACACATCCGCCAATTCACCTTTGACATCCTCGAGCTTATAATCATCCTCGAGAAAACACTCCAAAAGTTCCGCAGCTTCGACACTGATTGATTTCGCCAAGACATTGAGGTCATCACTTTGATCCCAGCCTTTCTTCAAACGAAAAGCTTGAATCATATCATAGATATCCTGCATCATTCATCCATTGAAAGAACCGCCATGAACGCTTCTTGAGGAACTTCGACATTCCCAACCTGCTTCATCCGCTTCTTCCCTTCTTTTTGCTTCTCTAATAGTTTCTTCTTACGACTGATATCCCCGCCATAACACTTCGCTAAGACGTTCTTACGTAAAGCTTTGATGTCACTGCGCGCAATGATTTTATGATTGATAGCAGCTTGAATTGGAATCTCAAACTGCATCCTTGGAATCAAAGTTCTAAGTTTTTCGGTGATGATCTTACCACGACCATACGCAAAGTCACGATGTACGATCAAGGACAAAGCATCCACATGCTCACCCGCAATCATGATGTCCATCTTAACCAAGTTACTGGCCTGATAACCAATGAACTCATAGTCAAATGAGGCATAGCCCTTTGTGGCAGATTTCAATTTATCAAAGAAATCATAAACGATTTCACCAAGTGGGAGTTCATAGATGAGATTGTTTCGTGTGATATCAATGTATTCCAAATTGATATAAGTTCCACGTTTCTTCTGACAAATCTCCATAACCGATCCAATGTATTCCTTCGGAACCATGATGGTTGCTTTGACATAAGGTTCTTCCATATGTTCAATACGTTGGACTTCAGGCAATAAAGCAGGATTATCGACTTTAACCATGGATCCATCGGTTAGATACGCATGATAGACAACAGACGGAGCAGTCGCAATCAAACTAAGATTATATTCACGTTCCAAACGTTCTTGTACCACATCCATATGCAATAAACCTAAGAAACCACAACGGAATCCAAAACCTAAGGCTTGTGAGGTTTCGGCTTCATATTTAAGTGAGGCATCATTCAACTGTAACTTTTCAAGGGCATCCCGAAGGTCATTGTAGCGATTGGAATCAATCGGGTATAAACCACAGAAAACCATTGAATTCAACTGACGATAGCCCGGTAAAGGTGTTTCAGCTGGACGATCATGAATGGTGATTGTGTCCCCAACATGCACATCCTTAACCGATTTGACACTCGCTGCGATCCAACCAACCTCACCACAAGAAAGTTCTTGTTTCTTGATCTCACGCGGTGTACGAATGCCAACCTCTGTCACATCATAAACTGCATTGGTCGCCATGAAGCGGATCTTATCGCCCACTTTGACACTTCCTTCTTTGATGCGGACATAGGAAATAACACCGCGATAACTATCGTAAATAGAGTCAAATACTAACGCTTTTAAAGGTGCATTCGGATCCCCTTTAGGTGCGGGCACGTGTTTGATGACCTGTTCCAAGACATCTCGGATGTTTAGACCATTTTTAGCACTGATCAATGGTGCTTCAGACGCATCCAAGCCAATGATGTCCTCAATCTCATGACGAACTTCCTCTGGACGTGCCGCAGGAAGATCAACTTTATTGATGACAGGAAGGATTTCCAAGTTATTGTCCAAAGCTAAATAAACATTGGCTAAGGTTTGAGCTTCAATCCCTTGTGCCGCATCCACGACTAAAACGGCACCCTCACACGCTGCTAATGAACGAGATACCTCATAAGTAAAATCCACATGACCTGGTGTATCAATTAAATGCAAGGTATAGATTTTACCATCCAACGCTTTATACATCAATTGGACTGCATTCAATTTAATCGTGATGCCACGCTCACGCTCCAAATCAAGGGTATCAAGCATTTGAGCCATCATCTCGCGCAACATGAATGTTTCAGTCAATTCAAGAATACGATCGGCCAACGTGGATTTACCATGGTCGATATGTGCGATGATGGAGAAATTACGGATAAGCGATTGATCCATATCAATTCCTTTCTAAACGGAATAGAGTTTCTTTAAACGAATAAGCAAGCCTTGGATGGAGAATGCAAGCACGCCACACACCAAACCCTGTAAAATATTATAGCCAAACGAAATGACAAAGACACGCCATTCCCCAGCCAATAAAACATCGGTCAAACCATAGCCAGCGGCCATCCAAGTCCCTGCCAAGAGATAGCCCCAGAGCTGAACTTTTCCAGAACGCATAGCTAATAAAGCAATGATGCTTGCTTCAATGCCCTTGATCACCAAGGTAAAGAAAGCATACTGTCCATAGCCTAATAGAACATCGGCCAAAGCTGCCCCAATGCCACCCAAGAGTGCAAATGGCCAACCAACGACCAAGCCCATGCCCATGACAAGGGTATCCCCAAAGTTGATATACCCCTGGAAAATCGTGATGGTGAAGCCCATCGTCATCAAGGTAATGCCCGCAATGAATACGGATATAAGTGCAAGTTGTTTAATCTTCATATCAGTCAAATTTACGCTTGAGCCACTGTTTCCCAACACCTTGATAAAAGGCTTGGGCACGCATGCGTTTTTTTCCTTCCAATTGTAGTTCATCAATCAATAAAATCCCATCGTGTGTACTTACAGCCAAGCCTTCATCCATCAAACCGAGGATCGTACCCGGCAAGTCACCAAGGGTTTGTTTTAACATCCGTACTTTGTAGAGTTTAACCTTCTTCCCATCAAAAATCGCATGTGCAACCGGCCAAGGATGGAGTCCTCGAATTTGGTTATAGACATCCAATAAGGGTCGATTGAAATCAACAAATTCTTCTTCAGCTGTGATATTGTATGCAAAACTAACGATTGATTCATCTTGAGGATGACTCACGATTCCTTCATCAAATAGTTTAGGGAGATGTTCCTTGATCATCTTGGAGCCTAAGTCCATCAAACGATCATGTAAAGTTTGAACATCATCATCGATATGTATTGGACAAGCCTCTTGAAACAAGATATCCCCTGCATCCATCTTCTTCACCATGCGCATCAAACTGATACCACTCTGTGACTCACCATTGATGATGGCTTTATGAATCGGAGCACCACCCCGATACTTCGGTAAGAGCGATGCATGGACATTGATCGCCCCATAACGCGGTGTATTTAAAATCCGTTCTGGAATGAACTGGCCATAAGCACAGGTCACAATCAAATCTAAATCCAAAGCTATGATTTCATCCCCTAAAGATCCAATCTTTTCGGGTTGAAAGACAGGAATCTGATGTTTGAGTGCTTCAATCTTAACGGGTGACGCTGTAACTTCTTGTTTACGTCCAACCTTTTTATCAGGCTGTGTCACAACCGCCACAAGTTCGATTTCACAAGTCAATAAAGCATCCAAAATACCGACGGCAAATTGGGGTGTTCCCATGAAACAAACACGTTTTTTCATCATTTTCCTCCTTGCTTGCATATTATAGCATAGAATATTGTTAATGGTTGAACTCGATCATGACAAATCGCTTGTGTTGATACAGACATTTCACGCAACTATCTTGCATTGGAACTTGTTCTTTGTTATAATGCGTAAGGACTATTAAAAAGGAGGTGCACGCATGCCACAAATTAAATCGCAAAAGAAACGCGCTCTAACGAATCTGAAACGTAGCACCGCAGTAACATCTGAAAAATCCTATCTAAAAACCGCCATCAAAAATGTCTTGAAAGCTGTAGCTGTCAAAGACGTAGATGCAGCTAAAGCCGCATATGATTTGGCTAATTCTCGTTTGGATAAATCAGTTACTAGCGGTATTCATCATAAAAACTACGCAGCTCGTCAAAAAGCGCGCTTGTCCAAAGCAGTTAATTCGCTTCAATAAACAATCTTCGGATTGTTTTTTTATACCAAAAACCCCAAATTTCAAGATGTTACCATCGTCGAAACCTGGGGTTCTTTCATTATTCTTGAATCGGATGAATATTGATTTCTGTAGCCAAGCCACCCAAGGATGTCTCACGCAACTCTAAAGCAATCTTCTTACCCGTATAATTCATGGTTCTGACAACCATATCAAAGGACACACGATTAGGCTTGGCCTTACCTACAGTCTCTGCCATCATGACCGCATCGATCGATCGAAGCACTGCGGCTCCATTGCGTTCAATGCACGGTATGATCACATAACCACCTACAGGATCACAGGTGAGACCCAGATGATGTTCCATGGCGATCTCCGCAGCATATTCAATCAATTCCAAAGGCAAACCATTGACATACGCTAAGGCTGCGGCCGCCATTGAACATGCACTGCCGATCTCAGCTTGGCATCCACCAATCGCACCACTGATTGTCGCATTTTCTTTGATCACATTTCCAAAGACACCACCGACCATCAAAGCCTGAACTAATTTGTGTTTTGAAATCCCAATATCTGTATAGAGATGATACATGAGTGACGCCATGACCCCACTCGCCCCAAGTGTTGGTGCCGTCACAACCATCCCACTTGCCGCATTCTCTTCATTGTTCGCATACGCATACGCCACCAACTTCAAACGATTCTGAGCCGACATGTCATCTTTGCTCATTGCTTGTAGATAAAGTGACTTCGCGACACGCGGAATTTCCAATAAGCCTGGAAGAATACCCGTTGTTTCCAAACCACGTCGAACCGCTTTAAACATACCTTCCAAGACATCCATCAAATGTGCTTCCACATCCTTCTCATAATGCAGTACATAGGCAGGGATACTATGATGTTTCTCAATGACCTCACGATAGATCTCACTTAAAGATTGCTGAGGATAGACGTGTCGTTGGAAATCAAAGTCTTCATCTAAGACTTTGATGCTTCCACCCCCTAATGAAAAGATCGTCCATTGTCCAATGGGATTGCTTCTTACATCATAAGCCTTGATGATCAAACCATTATCAAAGGGATGTTCCCAATTCAAGCGGAAATAGATCTTACATGGTTTTGGTGCAAAGGTACGAATCATGATTTGATCTGTGAAATGACCTTTACCCGTTAAAGATAACGACCCATACAATTCCACATCAAAAGCCACCGCATCCGGAAAGCGTTCTTTAAATAATTGTGCGGCACGCCACGGTGCCACCGTATGACTGCTGCTGGGTCCTGGACCTAATTTATAGAGTTCTTTTAGTGATTCCATACTTGACTTGCCTCGATTAGAAATAATTCAAATCCAAACTTCTTATCCACCAGTCCACTCTTAGCCCTTTGATCAAACTCTGCCAAGGCATTCAAGACCTTGAGCACACGATCCGGTCGTGTCAGATTCGCTAAATCCAATAATTTATTCAAACGATAGACATTGATGTTATTTGCTCCAGATAGCTTGTTGATCATTTCTTGACGATGATAACCTGCTTCTTGTAGACATGCCACTTGATAGAGTAATCTTAATTGACTTGCAATCAAACCACTGAAAGATAAAGGCTCCATATTCAAAGTCATCATATCACGATAGATGCTCAAAGCTTGTTTAAGATCTTGACCCATCAAGGCATTGACCAAATGGAAGGTTTCATTATCCAAAGGTCGACTGACCAGAGCCTCCACATCACTCAATTCCAAACGACTTCCATATAAGACCAGTTTCTCAACTTCATGATGACTAACCGATAGATTCGAGTCCATCCGTTTATGAAACTCCTCAAACGCTGAACTACTCATTTCAATTTTATGATCACTTATCAATTTTTGGAGATATTTTCGAAAAGCAATGGGCTCTAACTTTTTGACATATTCTACTTCGCAAACTTCCATGATTTTCTTGGTAATGTTCTTATGTGTATCTAAATTATCATTATCATGCAAGAAGAAAATCGAACAGGATTCGACTTCTTGCTTAAGATGGTTCATCAAATCCTTTTGGTCACTTTCTTTCAATGCCGTACCACGTGTCAAAAAGGCACAGTTCTGAAGAACCAAAACCTTATGTTCTGAAAAGAACGGAAGTGTCTGAGCCTCTTCCAATAGAGCCTGCATTGAGAAGTTTGGACTGGAGGCATCATAAAAAACAGTGTTCATGCCATCTTGTTCACCAACCAAGGCTTTGATGCGAGCAGCTAATATTTGATTTAATAAATAAGATTCATTGCCATAGATCAAGGTGTTCATACATGGGTATTATAACAAAGAATCCCCCCTTTTTTAAAAGAAGGTGAAGCGATTGAAGCGATTGAACATAAACCGAAACCAAGGTGTGATCACGATTTGTACCGTTCCAGATGCCTGTGACACAACAGGTCGTATCGCAAGTCGTTTCAGACGCTCCATGACCTCCCAATTTGGATGACCATAGGGATTCTTTCCCGCACTGATTAAAGCGATGCGTGCTTGCACATGGCTTAGAAACGCTAAACTACTCGAGGTTTTGGAACCATGATGACCCAACTTGATGACATCACTCTTTAGCTCTGGATGGGCTTTGATGAGTTGGAGCTCTCCAGCTGTCCCAAGATCCCCCATGAATAAGAAGCGTAACGACGCAATACCAACTTGATAAACCAAAGACAGATCATTATCTTCTTTTGCTTCGAGAATGGGTAGATATTGCAAATGGAACCATTCATCTTGGATATCTCTCCCGAGCTTAACCAGGTTCTTAATCGCATAATCTCTATGCAATGCCTCAACATTTCCATTATGATCCGCATCATCATGTGTGATGATCAAATGATTCAGGGTATGAACACCACGATGATCTAAACTTGCTTTTAAATTTGCATAGTGTGAAGGTGGACCCGTGTCAATCAAGATGACACTTTGATTGAAAGGGGCTTGTAATAAAATCGCATCCCCCTGTCCTACATAAAGCATCGTCACGGTATAGAACCAAGGATACGAAATAAAAACCATTAAAAAATTGATCATGATTAAGCTTATGATCTTAATTCCAAAATGTTTGTTTCGAAGTCGATGCCAAAGATAAATAGAAAAACTGATCAGCACAACTGAAGCTCTTCCACGCAACACAAACACATCTTGTGTGTAAACGAACCACAGATCTAAACATCGATAAATAGAACTAAAGGGTTTATGTATATATGGGATAAACGAGCTTAAAATACCCATCACAATCAAGCCAAGATTGAGAATGCGATTAATGGGAAATAAAATGATTCCTAATAAAGATACACGTTTCATGTTCATAAGCAAACACCAATAAGCAACGCTAAAGCGTACCCATTTGACTGCTTTCTTATCCACAAACAAAGTGACTGCTTGCATACTGAAAGGAAAGATATAAGCCAATTGGCTACTGCCATAAGGTGAATACCATAAGCAGATAAAGATACTTAATGCCCATTTAAGCATGCGATCCTCTATAAACATTCCCACTGCATAGGTGATCAAGATGCGCAATAAAACCAAAGGCATGCCTAAAACATATGCCAAATATAGTAGTACTGTAATACTGATTAAACGTTCCACCCAAATCGATTTGAAGTGGATGCACACGCGCTTGATCACATCCAAAAGCGCTAGATAGACCAATCCCATCGATATCCATAAACTGCTTATTTCATCTGGATCACTTTGAAACAAGAGTGCTCTCACTTCTTGTATGAAGCGTTTGTCTTGATTAAATCCACCTTTACTTAATTGATGCATCAATCCACTGCCTTCAATGCGATAGCTATCCGCTTCTGCCGTTCGATAACAAATGCCATTGGCCTTTGACCAATCAATTGGATTGAAGCCATCTTGATTCATATTGGCCTCAATGGGATGCAAAGCATAGAGTTTGATTTGATCATCCATCGCATAGATGGAGACATCCTGAACTTGAACCAACACCTTGGTATAGCCTTTTTGAACCAAAAGTGAGCTTTTGTTCAAACGTACGACACGACCTTGATTGATGGGTTGGCAAAGCTGAAGGTTCGAACGTAATAGAAACAAAATGAAAACGACGACAAATAAAGTTTTTAGAGGGATGGATTTAGTGATGATAAAGTAGAGACACAAAAACAATGCAAGCCAAGGTGACTTGATGCCGATCCACATCAAGATAGATAAATACACAAAGAAGGACTTCATAAGCTTATGTGGTCTTTGAGCTTCGCAAATAAACGTTCTTTAATGCCTTTGATAAGCATCAAATCTTCAAGGGATTGAAATAAACCGACTTGCTCACGATGGGCAATGATTCTTGCCGCGATGGAAGGGCCGATGCCTGGAAGTTCACACAACTCTTCTAAACTTGCTTGGTTTATTGAAATGCGCTGTTCCTGTTTGGGATAGAGTACGATTAAATCTTGATCATGCAAGATCTGTTGGGGATTCAAACGTGACAGATCACAGGCTTCACATTCAATTTGATCAAGAATCAATTCAAGTGGTGCATAAAGCGGTACTTCAAAAACTTCGATGTTTTGATTGAGGTGACGTACTTGCACATGAATCTTGATGTCTTCTTGTTTGGGAAGAATTTCCACGGAGGCACATGCACTCAGAACCAACAATAAAAAAAGGATTTTCATCCTTCTTTATACGTTAATGTTTAACTTTATCCTAATTATTTGACATCGATGATGCGAATGTATTCACGAGGTTCAACTTCAACTTCGATCTCTTCATCACTGACCATACGATCCATTAAAGCCACTGCCAAAGGTGTGACATTGGAGAGCTTACCATTGATTGGATCCGCTTCAACCGAAGAAACGATGGTATAGGTTTCTTCGAAACCATCACGACTGCGAATGGTAACTTGTGCACCAAGTTTAACGACACGGGTACCACCTTGGACATCAATGATCTCGATGTTGTTGAAGATATTTTCCAATTCACGAATACGTGCTTCTACACGCGCTTGGCGATCACGAGCCGCATCATAATCCGCATTTTCAGACAAGTCCCCTTGGGCACGTGCTGCTTGCAAATCTTCAATGACTTCTTTACGAACAGTATGAATCAAATGCTCTTGTTCGCGCTTTAATTCATCATACCCTTGTTGTGTTACTCTTACTTTTTCTTGTGCCATCTTATGATCTCCTTAACTTTTGGATTATAGCATATTCATCTTGATAATACTACCAATTTTCGTCGTGAGCAGATCCACAGCAACTTCATTTTTTCCGCCCTCAGGTACGATCACATCCGCATAACGTTTCGAGGGTTCAATGAACTGATCGTGCATCAAACGAACGGTATTCATGTACTGGGTGATGACACTGTCCAAGCTACGTCCACGATCACGGACATCGCGATTCAATCGACGTATGAAACGAACATCAGCAGGCGTATCCACAAAGAGTTTGATATCCAAGTGTTTACGAATCGCTTCATCTTCCAACACAAACAAACCTTCCACAACAATGACATCATGGGGTTCTAATTTCTCAACAACTGCCGAACGTGTATATTCGATGAAATCATAAGTTGGCATGTCGACGGTCTGACCGCTCCGCAATTCACCCAAATGCTTAGCCAATAAATCATTGTCAAAGGCAAAGGGATGATCATAATTGACCTTTAGACGCTCTTCCATCGTCATCTTTGCTTGATCCTTGTAGTAATCATCTTGACGAATGATCACGACAGAATTCGTTTCTTCAAACTCACGTTTCAAACGTTTGGCTAAAGATGTCTTACCAGAGGCACTGCCCCCTGCTACTCCTATGATGATGCGTTTACTCATGTCATCCTCCTATCGTTTAAGATACTTATCTTCGTTCTGGAGATGTTCAGTGTAAGTCTTTGCATAATACACTTTGCCATCGCCATAGATATCCGCTAAAAAGAAATAATAGTCATTGGCGGTCGGTTGGATCGTTGCCAATAGAGCCTGTTTAGAAGGATTCGTAATGGGCCCAATCGGTAAACCACGATACAGATAGGTGTTGTAAGGAGAATCCAGTTTCTGATTGTCATAATTCTCACAATCCTTCCAACTATCATACTCATACAAGGCATAACATACGGTAACACTCGACTGCAACGGCATGTTTATTTCCAGTCGATTCAAGAAGACTTGTGAGATCATCTTCATGTCTTCAACCAATCCGGCTTCGAATTGAACCACGGAAGCTAAAGTGATTGCATCGTGGATGGACATACCAAAGGCATCAAACAAAGCTTTGTTTTCATCATAGACTTTTTGTGTTTGATTCAAGACACGACGGGTCAGTGAATCCGCCGATGCGTTGGGATTCATGAAATAGGTTTCCGGCATCAAATACCCTTCCAATAAAACACGAACACCCTTGTTTTCGAAGATTTCTTCAGTCAAAACACTGTATTCACTCATTAAGGACCGGATGTAGGCTTCATCATTCCACAAAGCCATCAAATCTTCAGCCGTGGTCTTGTTCATTTGCGCCGACATTTTCACTGCAATTTGTTTTGCCCAGTCCCCGGGAATAATCGTGACCACAACATCGGTCGGTACGATCTTACTCGCATCTACCAAGGTGCTGAGAATGGTCTTCACATCATAACCATAATCCAAGCGAAACACCCCAACTTTAAAATCAGTGAGTTTCACATACTTCGCATAGACCTCAAAAACCAATTTATCTTCAATTAGATTCATTTCATAAAGCTTGCTTGTGACCTGATCCAAGGTATCGCCTTTTTCAACGGCAAAAAGAACCTGTTCACCTTCAGGACCGACCGCATCCAATTTGCTTTGCACCGTCACATACCCAATCCCCACCACAACGATAAAAAACAAGATTAGGATGAAGCCTAAGCTTGTCTTTTTAATTTTTCGCGTTTTCGTCTTCTTCATGGGTCAAGACATAATCTTCAAAGATGACTTCGAGCTTCTTCCACTCTTCAGGATCTTCAACTGGTGATAAATTCCCTTCCGCATCATAACAAGACACAAAGACTTCCCCATCTTCTTGACTTGGATCAAAGTAAAAAACAAAGTTTTTACCCGATTCCTCATCTTCATAGGTGAAGACGATCTCCATATTGATTTCTTTTCCACTTTCGTCAATGACGACGATACTATTTTCTTCCATTCTGTGACTCCTTCTGTCTTTTTTGATCCAAGTATTCCTGCAACATCGTAACAGCTGCGACTTGGTCCACAACCTTCTTACGCTTCTCATAGCGCATCTGATTACGCATCAAACTTTGATGCGCCATAACCGTCGTCAAACGCTCATCCCATAGAATGACCGTAGCTGACGCAAACTTCTCAATCTCATCCTTAAAGAACTCCGAACGCAAAGCCCCATCCCCGATACGCCCATTCATATGTTTGGGATAACCCAAGATGATCGCATCCACGGGGTATTCTTTAAGCAAGGCTTCGATCTGATTAAGCGCATCGTCATAGTCCTCACTCGCAAAGCGCAACGTGACCAAAGGACTCGCTAAAAAACCGCTGAGGTCGCTGATCGCAACCCCAACCGTTTTAGAACCGACATCCAATGCGATACTTCTCATTCCGCATCATCCAGGTAAGCGCGAACCAATTCTTCAATGATCTCATAACGTTCAACCGTTTGAATCAAGGAGCGTGCATTCTGATGACTTGAGATATAAGCAGGATCATTGGAAATGAGATAACCTGACAATTGATTCACTGCATTATACCCGCGGTCTTCGAGCGCGGCCTGCACTTGTTTTAAGATCTGCTTGATGTTATCGCGCCGTATTTGATCTGATTTGAAGGCAACCGTCTCCGTGTGGTTTTGACTCATACCATAATCCTCCTTTTTCTTTATTCTAAACTAGTCCCTAAGCTTTTGAAAGCATTTAGATGAGTTTTTGTGCAATCATCTGGAGCGCATCCCCTAATTTGGACACATCCTTGCCTCCAGCTTGAGCGAAATCAGGTCGACCTCCCCCATTTCCTGCACAAAGCACTGCTGCTTCTTTCACAAGGTCACCCGCTTTGATGCCCTGTTTATT
>DHGC01000082.1:0-355 GCA_002402585.1 Erysipelotrichaceae bacterium UBA4808
CGCACGTAAATATTGGTACCATTGGTCACGTTGACCACGGTAAAACTACTTTAACGGCAGCGATCACGCATTACTTGGCTAAGTCCGGTGGTGCTAAAGTTATGGCATATGACCAAATCGATGGTGCACCTGAAGAAAAAGCTCGTGGTATCACCATCAATACCGCTCACGTTGAGTATCAAACTGCTGCTCGTCACTATGCACACGTAGACTGCCCAGGACACGCCGACTATGTTAAAAACATGATCACCGGTGCTGCTCAAATGGACGGTGCTATCTTGGTCGTAGCTGCAACAGACGGACCAATGCCACAAACGCGTGAACACATCTTGTTGGCACACCAAGTTGGTGTACC
>DHGC01000082.1:396-11635 GCA_002402585.1 Erysipelotrichaceae bacterium UBA4808
AACTCTTGAGTGCTAACGGCTTTGATGGCGATAATGCGCCTGTTATCCGCGGTTCTGCATTGAAGGGTGGCGAAGGCGATCCAAAATGGGAACCTAAGTTGGGTGAATTGATGGATGCAGTTGATGCATACATTCCTAACCCAGTTCGTGAAACGGACAAGCCTTTCTTGATGAGCGTTGAAGATGTCTTCACGATCACTGGTCGTGGTACTGTTGCGACAGGTCGTGTTGAACGTGGTATGTTGAAATTGTCTGAAGAAGTTGAAATCGTTGGTTTGCATGACACGAAGAAAACCGTTGTTACGGGTATCGAAATGTTCCGCAAATTGTTAGACTTCGCTTCTGCTGGTGATAACATCGGTGCATTGCTCCGTGGTGTCAACCGTGATGAAATCGAACGTGGACAAGTCTTGGCAAAACCAGGATCCGTTAAACCTCACACTCAATTCAAAGCGCAAGTTTACGTTTTGAGTAAAGAAGAAGGCGGACGTCACACACCATTCGTTGCGAACTACCGTCCTCAATTCTACTTCCGTACGACAGACGTTACGGGTGTTATCAAATTGCCAGAAGGCGTTGAAATGGTTATGCCAGGTGACAACGTCGAAATGGAAGTTACTTTGATCGCTCCAATCGCTGTTGAACAAGGTACGACTTTCTCCATCCGTGAAGGTGGCCGTACTGTCGGTGCTGGAAACGTTATTTCCATCATCGCTTAACCAGTTTAAAGCTTAAAGCCAGTTTATACTGGCTTTTTTCTTTGTAAAGAAAGACATCCATTTGGGATGTCTTTAGATGCTTTGTTGAATTAGATTACCTAAACGCTTAATTCCTTCTAGGATACGTTCAGGAGTTTCGTTTGCGAAGCTTAAGCGTAATGTATTCGTATCTTGTTCATTAACATAGAACGGATCACCAGGCACAAAAACGACCTTTACCTTGACCGCCTCATAAAACAATTTTACGGATGATATGCCTTCGGGTAATTCCACCCAGATGAACATGCCACCATTGCTTGGATATACTTTGACTTCATTTGGGAAATAGATTTGTATTGCTTCTAACATAATGTGATGTTGTGAAGCATAGCGTTCTCTAAGTTTATTTAAGTGATCATCGTAATCATAGTCATAAAGATAATTAACTAAGATTCTTTGATCAAGCGAACTTGAATGAAGATCACTGGCTTCTTTAGCAGTAAACAACTTCTTATACACTTCTTTACTGGCACTCACCCAGCCGACACGCATCCCCGGTGAGATCGTCTTAGAGAAACTTCCCAATAAAATCGATCGATCCTTTAAGTGTGTGCTAATCGGATGTTGAACGTTACCTTCGTAATAAAGTTCGTTATAAGGATCATCTTCAACTAAGACGACATCGTGCTTCTTAAGAAGTTCAGCGACTGCAAAGCGCTTTTCTTGGCTGTAAGAGATTCCGCTGGGATTTTGAAAGCTTGGTATCAAATAAATCAATTTAGGATTGAATTGAACAATTTTCGTCTCTAATTCAACAAGATCAATCCCATTCTCTTGTAGTTTCACGGTTTGGATATCCACATCATACGAAGTGAATGTTTGAATCGCACCAAGATATGAAGGTTCTTCAATAAGAATCGTATCACCCGGTTCTAGAAAGACTTTACCAATGTAATCCAAGGCTTGTTGGGACCCACTGGTGATTAAAATCTGGTCAGCTGGTACTTCTAAATCTTGACGGACTCGATAACGTTCAGAGATGAACCTACGTAAGTCTAAATCACCATTCGTCGTTGCGTATTGTAAAACAGAGCTTCCTTCATGAGTAAAGACTTTCTGAGCACTGGCTTGGAGTTCAAGCAATGGGAATGTAGATGGATTAGGGAAACCACCTGAAAAGGAGATGACTTCTTTATCTTGTAAGTACTTGAAGATTTCTGTAATAAAGGAATCTTGTGTCAATTGTGCTCGACGTGCAAAACGATAGTCCATGGGTTACCTCAACTTAATGGTTCAATTAAAGCATATCCAGGGATAACTGACAATATTTTCAGAAAACTTTCAGAAAACTATCTTGTTTATATGGCTAAGTAGTCATAGAATGAATGTATCCTTGGAGAAATACGATGAAAAAGAGTTTAAGTACTAAGATATTCGAACAAAATCTTTTAAAAGGACAATTGATCGCCGGTCAAGAGATCCAATTGAAAGTGAATCAAACACTTACGCAAGATACTACAGGTACAATGGCATACCTGCAATTTTTAGCCATGGATGTCGAGCATGTCCAAACCGATTTAAGTGTTGCTTATATTGATCACAACATGCTTCAAACCGGCTTTGAGAATGCGGATGATCATGCTTTCATTCAATCCGTTGCTCAGAAACATGGCATCATCTTTAGCAAGCCTGGAGCGGGCATCTGTCATCAGGTTCACTTGGAACGTTTTGCAAAACCTGGGACGATTTTATTAGGGTCCGACAGTCATACACCGACCGCAGGGGGTTTGGGATCCATTGCGATTGGAATGGGTGGTTTGGACGTGGCTGTTGCCATGGCAACGGGGATGACTACGATCGTTATGCCAAGAATATTCAATATTAATTTAATCAATCAACCACATTCTTATATAAATGGTAAGGATATCATTCTCAAAGTCTTACAACAGCTTAACGTTACAGGTGGGGTTGGTTTTATCATGGAATACAGCGGCAATGGGCTTCAATATCTAAGTGTCACCGATCGTGCAACCGTGTGTAACATGGGCGCAGAACTGGGTGCGACGACATCCATTTTTCCGAGTGACAAAAACACGCTACGCTATTTGAGCCAACAGGGTCGTGCTGAGGATTACTTGGCATTAGCTGCGGATGAAGATGCAGTGTACGATCAAACACTTACGATTGATTTGAGCTTGCTCAAACCCATGGTTGCTCAACCCCATATGCCAGACAATGTGGTTGAAGTTCATGACATTGAAGGTTTAAAGGTCGATCAGGTTGCGGTTGGTAGTTGCACAAACTCTTCCTATACCGATATGATGAAAGTTGTGGAAATCCTAAAAGGGAAGACGATTCACCCGGATGTCAGTCTGGTTATTTCACCTGGTTCTGCAAATATATTGCGATTATTATCGGAAAATGGTGGTTTATCGACCTTGATTTCTGCAGGTGCACGCATCTTGGAATCATCTTGTGGTCCATGTATTGGAATGGGGCAAGCTCCGCGTTCGAATGGAATCTCAGTGCGTTCGTTCAATCGAAACTTCAAAGGTCGATCTGGAACATCCAATGCCCAAGTGTATCTGGTCTCACCTGAAACGGCTGCGGCTTCGGCGCTTATGGGTGTCTTGAGTGATCCAAGTCGTCTTGACTTGAATTTAGATATACAAGAACCGGATTCATTTGGCAAAGTCGATGGTTATTTCATCTATCCAAGTGAAGACCCGCGTTCAATCGAAATCGCATTAGGTCCTAATATTCAACCTTTCCCTAAAGCGCAAGCACTCGTCAATCAATTTGTTAGCCAAATCGTCTTAATAACCAAAGACAATGTGACGACGGATGATATCGTACCTTCCTATGCGAAACTTTTACCCTATCGTTCAAATATTCCTTACTTAGCAGATTATTGTTTCCATGGGACAGACCCTGACTTTGTTCAACGTGTCAAAGGACTAGAAGGAGGCATCATCATTGGGGGTGAAAACTATGGTCAAGGTTCATCGCGTGAACACGCAGCACTCATTCCTTTATATTTGGGCATCAAGGCTGTATTGGCAAAGAGCTATGCACGTATCCATCGTTCCAATTTGATTAATGTGGGGATTCTCCCTTTGGTCATTGAGGAAAATGATTTTGATCTTTTGGATGAACTTGAACTCAATGATCTCATTGAACATATTAAACAGGATGAAAGTTTTACTGTCTTTAACAAAACCAAGCAGAAAGCTATTCGAGTCAAACTCAATGCGACAGCTCGGGAACGTGAAATTTTAATTCAAGGAGGCTATTTGAACTATGCTAAATCCATTGCATAAAAACATTGTCACCTTAATCCCGGGTGATGGCATCGGGCCTGAAATCACAGCATCCATGAAACAAGTTGTGAATGCATTGGATGTGGATATCCTATGGGAAGAACACAATGCAGGTTTGAAAGTGTTTGAAGAAACAGGTGCCCTTGTACCTCAATCAATCTACGATAGCTTCGAGAAAAATAAAGTTGCTTTAAAAGGGCCCATTACAACACCTATTGGGACGGGCTTTCGTAGTATCAATGTCGAACTACGCAAACGCTATGATCTCTATGCTTGTGTACGCCCCATTCAATCAATTGGTAATGTACCGAGTCATTATCAGAATGTGGACATTGTGTTGTTTCGCGAGAATACCGAAGATTTGTATATGGGTCTAGAAGAGAAGATCGGTGATGATGAAGCACGTAGCATCAAAGTCATCACACGTCCTGCAAGCAAACGAATCGCAATCGCTGCTTTTGAATATGCACTCAAACACAATCGAAAGAAAGTCACGGTCGTAACCAAGGCAAACATCATGAAGCTAAGTGATGGTTTGTTTCTGGATACGGTTCGGGATGTCTCAAAACACTATCCAACGATTGAATTCACAGAAATTCTTATCGATAACATGTGCATGCAGATGGTCTTGAACCCCAATCAGTTCGATGTGGTGGTAACGGAAAATCTCTATGGAGACATCTTATCCGACTTAGGTGCTGCACTTGTCGGTGGTTTGGGTTTTGTACCAGGTGCAAACATCGGTGTCGACAAAGCTTTATTTGAAGCAACGCATGGATCTGCACCGGACATCGCAGGTATGGGTATCGCGAATCCAACAGCGATGTTGATGAGTACAGCTATGATGCTGGATTATCTTAACTATAATAAGCAAGCAGCGTCATTGCGCTATGCTATTGATCAATTGTATCGAGATGAAGCGAATTTTACCAAGGACATCAAAGGCCCATTGAATACACATGAATATACAGCGAAGCTGATTCAAATCATCCAAGCTTCAAGAGGTAAAGTAAATGCCAAAACAGAATGATTTTGAGCAGCATATTGAGTCATGGTCGAAAATCATTGAAGAAAGAAATACGATTGATCCCAAACTCTATCCTCAACACAACATCAAACGAGGTTTAAGAAACGAGAATGGAACAGGTGTTTTAGTCGGGATAACGCGGGTGGGATCCGTCATCGGCTATCGCAAAGAGAATGATGTGAAGATACCGATCGATGGTCAACTCTTTTATCGTGGATATAATCTCTTTGATTTGGTCGAAGGGTTTCAGAAGGAAAAACGTTTGGGTTTTGAAGAAACAATATACTTGCTCTTGTTTGGGAAGTGTCCGAATGCACAAGAACTTATGGAATTCAATCAAGCTCTCGAAATTCGCAGAGAATTGCCACGCAATTATAAAGAAGATGTGATCATCAAGATTCCGGCACCAAACATCATGAATAAACTTCAGCGTGCGATTTTAACCTTATATTCGTATGATGAAAATCCAGACGATGTCAGTGTGAACAATGTCTTACGTCAATCCATTGATTTGATTGCAAAACTTCCGCTCTTGGCAGCTTACAGTTACCAAGTCAAACGGCATGCCTTCAATCATGAAAGTTTAGTGATCCATCGTCCCATAAAAGGCGTCGGAACAGCTGAAAACTTTCTCCATTTGATTCGACCAGATGGCCGTTACACCCGAGAAGAAGTTGAAACCTTGGATTTGTTGCTGGTGCTCCAAGCAGAACATGGGGGTGGTAATAATTCGAGTTTTGCGACCCATGTCGTCTCATCTACCGGTACGGATACTTACTCTGCGATTGCGACTGCTTTAGGCTCATTAAAGGGCCCTAAACATGGAGGTGCGAATAAGATGGTGGCGGAGATGTTTGCGAACATCAAAGCAGCGGTGGGTTTGAACTATACAGATGACAAACTTCGAACGTATCTGCGTAGAATACTAAGTAAAGAAGCATTTGATCAAAAAGGTCTGCTTTATGGCTTGGGTCATGCGGTTTACACCTTGTCTGATCCAAGAGCAATCATCTTAAAGCAAAAAGCAGAACAATTGGCTCTTCACAAAGATCGGATTAAAGAGTACAATCTCTATGCGGACATTGAACGGATCGGATGTGAACTCTTGAATGAGAAAGTCAAGAATGACAATGCGATGGCAGCCAATGTGGACTTCTATGCAGGCTTCGTCATGGATATGCTCAATATTCCAGAAGATCTCTACACGCCCGTCTTTGCGATCAGTCGCATTGCTGGATGGTCAGCCCATCGCTTGGAACAAATCCTCGATGACAAGATCATGCGCCCAGCTTACATCACCTTAGGCGATGAGCAGACGTATTATCCACTTGAAGAAAGAAAATAGTTGAAACAAAGCGAGTACAAAAAGTTCTTGCTTTTTATTTGACAGAGCAGTATAATATTGAAGCGCACGCAAAGACGTACGAGGTTACTGACACACTGACAAGCGTTGTCATGATCAGTGAGAAGACAGAGAATTCGTACTGAGCGATTGGTATTAATCCAGAGGCGTAAGAAATAGGAGGATTTCATGGCAAAGAATAGCATTCGCATTCGTCTAAAGGCTTATGAGTCAAGATCATTGGATGCAGCAACAAAGAAGATCGTTGATGCAGCAAATGACTTTGGTTCAAAGAAAGTCATCGGACCGGTTCCACTACCTACCGAAAAACAGGTAATCACAGTATTACGCGCGGTTCATAAATATAAAGATTCGCGTGAACAATTCGAAATTCGTACACACAAACGTTTAATCGAAATCGTTGGTCCGTCCGCGGCAACCATCGATGCATTAAGTCGTTTGGAATTGCCGAGTGGCGTCGATATCGAAATCAAACTATAGTTAGGAGCACAAAATCATGAAAGGACTATTAGGAAGAAAGCTCGGTATGACGCAAGTCTTCACTACAGACGGAACATTGATTCCAGTAACTGTATTAGAAGTATTGCCGAATGTCGTTCTTCAACAAAAAACCAAAGAAACAGATGGTTATGTGGCAACGCAGTTGGGTTATGAAGATGTTAAACCTCAACGCGCCAATAAACCACTAGTCGGACATGTCGCTAAAGCTAACACAAGCCCTAAAAAATTCATCAAGGAAATTCGTTCGGAAGAATTGAGTCAATATGAAGTAGGTGCCGTTATCAAAGCCGATTTGTTTGCAGCTGGAGAGATCGTCGATGTTTCCGGCACATCAAAGGGTAAAGGATTCATGGGTGCGGTTTACCGTAACAACCAATCCACCGGCCCAAACTCACACGGTTCTGGACATCACCGTGGACCTGGTTCATTAGCAACCATCGGTCGTAACAATGGGATCATCAATAAGGGACGTATCATGGCTGGTCATGAAGGTCACTTGTCCACAACGAATCAAAATTTAGAAGTCATTATGGTTGATACAGACAAGAACGTCATGTTGGTAAAAGGTAATGTACCTGGACCTAAACGTGGTTATGTCGTTGTCAAGACCACAGTAAAACGTGTTAAATCCGTTCCTGCTAAGGAAATCTTGGTTCGTACGGCAAAAGTAGAAGAAGTTGTTGAGACAACAAAGGAGGACTAAGCCATGCCAAAAATTACTGTATTAAATCAAGAAGGCAAGGCCCTTCATGAAATCGAATTGGCTGAAGCGGTCTTTGGTATCGAACCAAACCAACAAGCCATCTTCGATACTGTCTTGATGCAAAGAGCTTCAATGCGTCAAGGTACGCACAGTGTTAAGACCCGCGCGGAAGTCCGTGGTGGTGGTCGTAAACCTTGGCGTCAAAAAGGAACAGGACGTGCTCGTCAAGGTTCCATCCGTTCACCTCAATGGAGAGGTGGTGGTATCGCATTCGGTCCTACACCGCGTTCCTATGCATACCGCATCAATCGTAAAGTAAGACGTTTGGCTGTTCGTTCGGTCTTGTCTGAAAGACTATTGGAAAATGCGATCGTTGTTATTAATGAAATCAAAATGGATACACCGAAGACAAAAGAATTCGTTAAGATCCAAAACGCATTGAATTGCACAAAGAAAACATTGTACGTTTTCAATGGTGAAGAAGAATGGGAAACAGCATACTTAGCGATGCGCAATCTACCAAATGTATTCTTCACAACCGTTGAAGGCCTCAATATGTTTGATATGATGCGTGTTTCAAACATCGTCTTCACGGAAGCCGCTGTTAAAACCGCTGGGGAGGTATTAGCCTAATGTCTAACGCAAGAGATATCATCATTCGTCCGATCATCACTGAGAAGTCGATGCATTTGCAAGAAGTTGACAATAAGGTGACCTTCGAAGTGGCTCGTGGTTCTAATAAAACCCAAGTCAAGATTGCTGTTGAAGAAATCTTCAACGTCAAAGTTGAAAAGGTCAACATTCTCAACCAACGTCCTAAATCAAAACGTGTTGGCAAATATGTTGGGACAACAAGTGCTGTCCGTAAAGCGGTTGTTAAGCTTGCGGCTGGCCACAAGATCAACTTAATCTAAGCTGATCAAATAACGGAAGAAATTACGCTATTTCCGGATAACACTGCGTAAGGAGGAAACACATGGCGATTAAAAAGTATAAGCCGACCACGCCAGGTCGCCGTGGCATGACCAGTTTGGTTTTTGATGAAATCACAACAAACAAACCAGAACGTTCATTGCTTCAATCTCTTGGTAAAGAGGGTGGCCGTAATAACAACGGTCGTATCACAACACGTCATCAAGGTGGCGGTCACAAAAGACTCTACCGTATCATCGACTTCAAACGGAACAAGGATGAAATCGTAGCGAAAGTCGCAACGATCGAATACGATCCAAATCGTTCTGCAAATATTGCATTACTTCACTATAAAGATGGTGAAAAACGCTACATCTTGGCTCCTAAGGGNNTTAACCGTTGGGATGGAAGTTGTCAGTGGAAAGACAACCGACGTTAAAGTCGGGAATGCGATGGAATTGGGCAGCATGCCTGATGGTACATTCATTCATAACGTTGAATTGAAACCTGGTAAGGGTGGACAATTGGCTCGTTCAGCAGGTGTCAGTGCTCAAATCTTGGGTCAAGAAGGCAAATACTCCATCATTCGTTTAGCGAGTGGTGAAGTACGTAGAATCACAAGTAACTGCCGTGCTACAGTTGGGACCGTCGGAAACGAAGATCACAGCTTGGTCAACGTTGGAAAAGCAGGTCGTATGCGTTGGATGGGTGTTCGCCCAACTGTCCGTGGATCTGTAATGAACCCAGTCGATCACCCGCATGGTGGTGGGGAAGGTAAGAACCCAATCGGTCGTGCCGCTCCAATGACACCTTGGGGTAAAAAAGCAATGGGTGTTAAAACGCGTAAGAAGAAACAAGCGTCTACTAAATTGATTGTAAGACGTAGAAATGACAAGTAGGAAAGGAGATACACATGAGTCGTAGTTTGAAAAAGGGTCCATTCGTTGATGACCACTTGATGAAGAAAGTGGAAAAATTGAATGCGGCAAGTAAAAAAGAAGTCATTAAAACCTGGTCTCGTCGTTCTACCATTTTCCCAGAATTTGTCGAACACACATTTGCTGTTTATAACGGTAAGGAACACGTTCCAGTCTATGTAACCGAAGATATGGTTGGACACAAGCTCGGTGAGTTTGTCCCAACACGTAAATATGGTGGTCATGGAGCTGATGATAAGAAGGCAGGTAAGAGATAATGGATGTTAAAGCTACTGCAAAGACACTTCGTGTCCCACCGCGTAAGGCTCGTCTCGTTCTCGACCTGATTCGTGGAAAGAATGTCAAGGAAGCTGCGGCGATCTTGAAGTTCACCCCGACCAGTGCATCGAATGCGACCGGAAAGGTTTTACATTCAGCTGTGGCGAATGCCGTAAACAATCACCAATTGGCTGAAGAAAAATTATACGTGAAAGCGTGTTATGCGGATGAAGGTGTTGTCTTGAAACGCTTTATGCCTCGTGCTAAAGGTTCAGCAACACAAATCTTAAAGCGTACAAGTCATATTACAGTCGTTGTGGCTGAGAGAAACTAGGAGGAACGATCATGGGTCAAAAAGTAAGTCCAATAGGATTACGCGTTGGGATTATCCGCGATTGGGAATCCCGTTGGTACGCAGAAAAAGAATATGGAGCATTGCTTCAAGAAGATATCAAGATTCGTGAGTTTCTCTTCAAACGTTTGAAGAAAGCTTCGGTCTCCCGTATCGAAATCGAACGTTCAAAACATCGTGTCGAAATCATCATCCGTGCTGGTAAAGCCGGTGAGATCATCGGTCAAGATGGTAAAGAAATCGAAAACTTAAAGAAAGAATTAACAAAGTTGATCGGTGATAAGACAGTTAAAATCACTGTGTTGGCTGTTGCGAATCCTAACTTGGATGCGACATTGGTTGCTCGTTTGATCGCTGATCAACTCGAACAACGTGCATCCTTCAGAACTGCTCAGAAACGTGCCATTCAACAATGCATGCGTTCTGGTGCGAAAGGTGTCAAAACCTTGGTTTCCGGTCGTTTGGGTGGAAACGATATCGCACGTAGCGAAGGGTATTCCGAAGGTGTCGTACCTTTGCATACCTTGCGTTCCGATATCGATTACGCACATGCGGAAGCCGCAACAACGTATGGTCGTTTAGGTGTCAAGGTTTGGATCTGCCGTGGTGAAGTCTTGCCTGGTCAAATGGTTCAAGAACCTGAAGCTCCAAAGGAACAACAACGCGATCGTCGTCCACGTCGTGATGACAAACGTCGCAATGATTCCCGTCGTCCTCAAGCTCAAGAAGTGAAGACGGCAACGGAAGTCGCTAAAGAGGGAGGTGCCGAATAATATGTTGATGCCAAATCGTACAAAATATAGAAGACCGCACCGTGTCTCTCACGAAGGCCGCGCTAAAGCGGGTCGTGAAGTCGTGTTTGGTGAATATGGTTTGGTAGCTGAGTCTGGCGCATACGTAAGCAACCGTCAAATCGAGTCTGCTCGTATTGCAATCACGCGTTATATGAAGCGTGGCGGACAAGTCTGGATCAAGATATTCCCGCACTTAGCTATTACAAAAAAACCACTTGAAGTCCGTATGGGTAGTGGTAAGGGGGCACCTGAAGGTTGGGTTGCCGTCGTACAACCAGGACGTATTTTATTTGAAGTCGGAGGCGTAAGTGAAGAAGTCGCACGCGAAGCGTTGCGTTTAGGTTCACATAAGCTTTCTGTGAAGACCCGTTTT
>DHGC01000017.1 GCA_002402585.1 Erysipelotrichaceae bacterium UBA4808
ATTGAATCCTGCTGAAAATGGATACGTCTTACAAGCTGAACTTCCAGCTCCAATCGATACAACTAAAACGTATATTGCCGCCAAAGATCAACCTGAAAAGAACTGTGAAGCGGGTGTCTACGCTGCGAGTTGTTCATCCATCGGTGTTGAGAATTTGGATCAATTCTTGAATCGCGATGATGTCGTATACATCGACCTCCGTGATTTCAAAGACTATTCAATGAAGCATTTACGTAATTTTGAAGTAATCCCTTACTTTGCTTACATCTTCAATGCAAATGCTAACACCGACGAAACAATGGTTCAACTCTACGGTGGTGCGATTGATGCTCCTGTCGCTGTATACAAAGAATCAGACGCATTGTTGAATGCCTTGTTCCCAAAAGACAAAACAATCTTCTTGATGTGTCAATCCGGTGGTCGTGTTGCGCAAATGATGAAGATCCTCGAAGTCAAAGGTTATGACATGAGCAAGATCTACAACGTTGGCGGTATGGGTCAATTCACGGATGCTAAATATGCTCCTTACGTTACCAATACAGGCGAACTTTCTGTTGATGCAGCTTATATCATCAATGAAGTCAATCGTAATTGATTTAGTTAAATCCTAATAGATTAAAGAAAGACTCACAGCGGTGAGTCTTTTATTCTGTCTCTTTTACTTTAACAACTGCTAAATCATGCGGAATGACGATGCGAACCTTAAGGATACGTTTATCTTTGATCTTCAAGATCTTAAACAAGACCCCTTCATGTTCCAGATCCATAAGCTCATGATCATCTGGAATACGTCCAAGTTTACTAATTAAGAAGCCACTTAAGGTTTCATAATCTTCTTGTGGTAGAGCCAATCCAATTTTCTCTTCAAGGATTTCCAGTTCCAGGTTGCCATCCGCATCATAGGTTTGATCACTGATTTTCACCAACGCTTTTTCATCTTCATCATATTCATCCGAGATATCACCAACGATTTCTTCAATCAAATCTTCGATGGTGATGATGCCAGCGGTTCCACCGTATTCATCGATGACAACCGCCATATGGGTGCTGTTCTTTTGTAATTCAAAGAAGAGTTCATCCAAATGCTTCGATTCTGGCACGAAATACGGCTTACGCATGATGCGAGCCAAACTAAACGTTTTCGTCCGCGCTTGATCATAATACTTCAACACATCCTTCAAATGCACGATCCCCACGATATTATCCAAAGATTCATCATAGATCGGAAATCGTGTATATTGTTCATCCTTAACGATTTTCTTAACTTCAGGAAGTGTCGCATCAATAGAAATGCCACTGATTTCACGGCGATGGGTCATGATTTCTGATACAAGTTTATTGTCAAACTCAAAGATATTATTAATCATCTCTTTTTCAGTTTCACGAATCGTACCTTTTTCTTCACCCACATCAACCATCATGCGGATTTCTTCTTCCGTCACATCATTCGGATGCGCATTCGGATCGAAACCTAAAAGACGCAGGATGCCATTGGTCGTCAAACTCAAGAGATTGACGAACGGTAAGGAAATGAAAGCGACAAACTGCAAAATGCCAACAACACCAAACGCAATCGACTCTGCTTTGTTCATCGCAATTCGCTTTGGCACCAATTCTCCAAAGACCAAGGTCAAAAACGATAAAGTTAAGGTGATCAACACAACGGAGATCGTCTTTACAATATCAGGATCGATGGATACGAAACGGATGATCAGTTCGACCAAGGGTTCACTGAACTGATCCGACGCAAAAGCAGACGATAAAAAGCCAGCCAAGGTAACACCAATTTGGATGGTTGATAAAAAGCGGGTGGGAGAGTCTAATACTTTAAGCAATTGTCTTGCTTGTTTATGCCCCTCATCCGCCAACATGCGCATTTTATTATCATTGATTGAGATCAAAGCCATTTCAGAAGCAGTAAAGAAAGCATTGATCGCAGTTAATACGAGTAATAGGAACACAGCCGTCATACAGTGTATAACCCCCGGCTACAAGCTGTAGACTTCTTATTGGTAGTGGTGGACCATCGCTGGTCACAACCAGTATCGTCGTTCATAAAATCCTCCTATAAAATATGTCTAATCATACACAGAGCACTTCACGATGTCAAGTTGAGCCAAGCCAAGAGCTCTGCTTTGGAATTGACAACCAAATCTCTCATGACGCCATCCAAAGCCTTATCCAAGAGAACTTGAATCTGCTTACCTTTAATCAGGTGTTCCATCAAGTCATGTCCATCCAAATCCAGATCTTTAAGATGCACACAGACCTTCGCTTCCATCAAACTGTTTAATATGTGATGTGCTTCCACATCGTACATCGGATCCTGCAGCTTCATCTGCATGTCCATGGCCATCTTTAGAATCGTATTCGGATATTGATGCATCATCAGCTTCAATTCATATTCATCTTTACTAAAGCGATGATGATAACAGGTATGAAGTTGGATACAATCGTGAACAAATTGTTTCGGAGCCTTCAGTGCACCAAGTCGACTTCGCATTTCGTCAATCGTGTTGGATCGAAAACAAATCACCCATTTGATACGAACATCTTCAAATTCATCCAGCATATTGATCTCAAAGTCATTCAGCTGATCCATCTCCAATACGACATGACTCAGGATCCCTTGACCATAAAACAAAGCAAGGGATGAACGTTTCGCCTCAAAAATAAGCTGAAGCTCTTGAAAGACCCTTTCAACAGCTAAGCCACTTAGTAAATGGGCATGCGTTCTCATCGCGTTGACACTTTTCACATCGATTTTAAAATCCAATTGAGCCGCAAAGCGTAATGCTCGCAAAATACGTAAAGCATCCTCATCGAAACGCAAATGAGGCTCCCCTACACAACGAATCATCCCCGCCTCAATATCACTCTGGCCACCCACAAAATCAATCAACGCTCCTGAGATATCCATTGCCAATGCATTCATCGTAAAGTCTCGCCTTAACACATCTTCCTTAAGATGCGCAGAAAAACGTACCGCTTTGGGACGTCGATGGTCCAGCGTTGCTTCATCCACTCGATACGTTGTGATTTCAATCCACTCCCCATCAACCTTCACACCAACAGTCCCATGGTCCTTACCAATATGGGATTGTTTATAATCCATGAATACCTTCTCAATTTCAAGGGGTTGCGCATTCGTCGTGACATCACAATCATGCGTCTCTCTTTGCAATAATAAATCACGGACATACCCACCCACGACAAAAGCCTCGAAACCATTTGTTTCCAAGCGATTCAAGACGATTTTCACGGAATCTGGAAGTTTGTACGATATCATGTTATGACATTACCAATCTGTGTTAAATTTGTTATACTGTATGCAGTGCTTTATATAAGTATACCATAAGGACGAAAACCGTATGAACTACATCCGCATCAACAAATTCTCGAAAGTCCCCTTATATGTACAACTTTATGACTCCATTAAAGCTGCGATCCAAAGTGGACAACTCAAAGACAAAGATAAACTCCCTCCTGAAGAGGTCTTGGCTGAGACATTCAACATTTCGCGTCCTGTCATTCGACAAGCGTATCGTGCGCTTCATGAAGAAGGCTTGATTGATCGTTTCCAAGGTCGAGGAAGTTATGTTCGCAAGCACATCGAATTCTCAAATCTTATTTTTAAGCAAAATTACAACCAAGAATTACGTGCACATGGATTTGAACCCTCATCGCAAATCATAAACATTGACACCATAAACAAAGAAGATCTTCCACCCTTTCATTTTGACCTTCCTGGCTATCCCAACTACTATGTCTTGAAACGCATCCGTAAAGCCGATCAAACACCACTCTACTTTGAAAGTTTCTTTTTGCCTCCAACCTTATTCGTTGATCTCGAAAAACACATTACGGATAACTTTTCAATCACACGTACCATCACTGAGATTTATGGTTATCGCAATCTAACCAGTGAATGTCTACTTTCAGCAGTCAAGCTCGATGATTCCATTGCTCAACTGCTAGAGGTTGATGCGGAATCTGCAGCCATAAAATTTGATTTGATTCACCATGACACAAATGGAAAACTCATTTATTTCAAAATCAGTTATTATCCCGGTGATCGTCATAGCATCGATGTAAATCTACGCGAGGATACGATATGGAACACTTAAAACTAGATAAGACAAGCTCGATCCCCTTACACCAACAACTTGCGAACGAAATCAGAATGGCAATTCGATCAAAGAACTATCCACCGGGGTATAAACTTCCTACTGAGGAGGAGCTCTGTCAACATTTCGCCATTTCACGCCCCGTCGTCAGACAAGCCTATAAGCAATTGATGAGCGAAGAGTTGATCTACCGTCATAAAGGTAAAGGGAGTTTCGTCTTAAAGACCGATATTCAATACACGATGCTTGACGGAATCGTGACACTGAACGAGCAAATCAAACTGAATAATATGAGCGTTAGTATCAATGAACTCTCCAAAGAACGCATCGACTGCACAAATGAGCTTATCGAAAAGTTGGAACTAACGCAACAAAGCTCAATCATCCACATCAAACGCGTTTATTATGGCGATGATATCCCGCAATTTTACTTTGAAACCTTTCTCCCCGAAATCATTTATCCTGGATTATTTGAGAACATGCCTTCTGACCAAGCGCTCTCAACCTATATTAAAAAGCACCACCCATTTAGACCTGTTCAAACAAAACGTCATACAAAAGCACTTATCTTAAGTGAAGATATCTGCGAACATTTAAATCTACCCTCTGAGTCGGCAGGCTTTCGTATTGAAACAATCGAATACGATCAGTTCGGACGTGTGACTGAATTGAGTCATACCTATGTGAAGGGCTTGGGGACAAGCATGAATATTAAATTCTTTTAGGAGATCTATGAACTACATCACGATCAATAAATTCTCGAATATTCCCCTCTATCTTCAATTAAAAAACGGCATCAAAAATGCCATCCTTTCAGGCATCCTAAAAGACAAGGATCAACTTCCTACCGAATACGCTCTCTGTGAGGTCTTTAACATCTCACGTCCAGTTGTTCGTCAAGCGTATGTGGA
Source organism: Erysipelotrichaceae bacterium UBA4808 (assembly GCA_002402585.1). Classification (GTDB taxonomy): domain Bacteria; phylum Bacillota_I; class Bacilli_A; order Erysipelotrichales; family Erysipelotrichaceae; genus UBA2212. The sequence continues at coordinate 5,039 of DHGC01000017.1, forward strand.
GCTAATCAACGAAGGTCTTGTAAAACGGATCCAAGGTAAAGGAACATTCGTCCATCGCGAGATGATCTTTACGAATCTACCTTATAATGTAGATTATGATACACTCATTAAAGATTTAGGATTTAAGCCAGAATCCAATCAACTTAGCTTTGAAATCATCGACAAAGAAGACCTACCACATGGCATTCGTGATATGGATTCAAATGTCTACTGTATCAAACGAATCCGAAAAGCTTCCCATATCCCCGTTTATTTAGAGTACTTCTATGTTCCTCAAAATAAATTTCCCAATTTCGATGAAATTTATCAAGAAAACATTGGCCTCACAAAAGCACTGATGTCCTACTATCCCGATGTGAAGTATATCGTTGATACCTCCATCAACGTTGTTATTCTGGATGACAGCCTTGCAGACATCTTGGAAGTACAGCGTAAATCTGCTTGTTTTCGTTATTTCATGAACATGATGGATGAAAAAGGTGAGACTTACTTCAGCCGCATCTCATATTTCCCGGGTGAACGACACATTCTTGAAATCATCGCAAAGGAGAAAGACGATGTTAAATAAACTAAATCTAGATAAACACAGTCCAATTCCTTTGCACCAACAATTGTATCGCTTTATCAAGGAGGCAATCCTAAGTGGGGTGCTTAAAAACGGTGAGAAACTCCCGACAGAAGAAGATTATCGCATCGCATTCGGACTTTCACGCCCTGTCATTCGACAAGCTTACAAACAACTCTTGGATGAGCATTTAATCTATCGCCAAAAAGGCAAAGGTAGTTTTGTTAAGCATAAAGAAGTTCACTATGGTTTATTGGCTTCCACAAAACCGCTCAGTGAGAAAATCAGAATGTCTGGATTTGAACCCAGTACGATTGAGCTTGAACATAAGATCATTGATTGTGAGGAGATACAGAGCACGATTTTCAACTGTGAAAAAGATTCAAGATTCATGAAGATCAAACGCCTTTATAAAGGAGACGATCAAATTCTCTTTTATTTCGAGTTCTACCGACCACTCAGTTTGTTTCCAGAACTTGAGCATCTTGATACCACAAAAACATCGATTTCACAGTTTCTTGCATCGCATCCAAACAATATTGTTGATTATGCCAAACGAACCATTTATGCGGTTGTTTTAGACGATAAACTGTGTGAATATTTCAAAATTGATGCAGGTTCACCAGGCTTCAAACTGGATACGATCGCCTATGGACTCGATGGTAATGTTATTGAGTACAGCGTCGCTTATATACAGGGCCAAAACGTCTCTGTAAGCTTCGATTTCTAGTACACTTATCGTATGATTTTTGTTAAACTAGGAACGAGGGTTTCGCAATGCAAAAAACATTTCTATATTTAACGTCATTTGTTATCATCACACTTGCTGTATTGGTTCAAATCGACTTAATCACAGCCTTACTCAACCTCATGCTTAGCACCAACCAATCGCGTGGACTTTTCATCCTCTGGCTGATTACTTTCTTCGAAACAGAAATCAATGCTTGGTATCTAATTGACCATGCTTATCTGTTTCTAGCCATTAGTTTCATATTATTAAGTTTAGGTGTCCTCTTGTTGGTTCTTGCCACACGCATCACCAAACGTCCACGTCGTTATTCATTTTAACTAATTAAAAAACATTGCTTAAGAAAAGTTCCAAACACATGTCTGGAACTTTTGATTATACACGCTCTAAGATCAATACCGATTCCACATGAACGGTTTGTGGAAACAAGTCGATTCCAAAGTTATCTTTAACGATATAGCGTTTGCCTAAGATACGGATATCTTGAACTTGCGTCAACGGATTACAAGAAATATAGATGATCTTCTTCGGTGCCTTTTTCAAGACCTCAATCATAAAGCCTTCCCCTGCGCCTGAGCGTGGAGGATCCATGATCAAGACATTGAAGGACTCTTTGGTTTCTTGGATCCATTGTGTCGCATCGGCTTTGATGAAACGCATGTTATCAAGTCTGTTATACTTCGCGTTCTTTTGACCGATGGCAATGGAATCTGGATTGCTTTCAACACTGATCACAGCTTTGACTTTGTCTGCCACCAACATGCCAATAACACCAACCCCAGCGTAGGCATCCACCACCACATCATCTTGACTGAACGAACTGCGCTTCATCATCTCACTAAAGAGTTTCTCAGCTTGAGGCACATGGACTTGGAAGAAGGTACGNNACACTATCCTTCTTACCCAAAAGATAAGGACTCTTTTCTGGATGCACGTTTTCAATGATCGTCGTGATTTCTGGATGTGCAGTGCGAATCGCTTGGATGAAATTCTTGCGACCTGGATACGGACTTTGTCCCACCACCAAGGTAAGCATGACTTCTTTTGTCGCATTGGATACACGAACCAAGGCATGTCTAAGCACACCTTCACCTCTTGTCTCATCATAAGGAAGGATGCGCGTCTTACGCATGATTTCTTTGATGTCCAAGAAGATTTTCTCGGCAATTGGATCTTGAATCAAGCAATGCTTGATGTTCATTAAACGATGAGATTTCGGTTTGAAATATCCAGCAATGATATTCAATTTATCTTGTTTATACGAAAAGTTATTCTTATGACGATACGCTGTGATGCCATCAGCTTCAATAAACGGCAATTCACGTTTAAAGGTCTCTGCGAGTTTCGCTTTTTTCCATTCAACCTGCTTGGCATAGTCCCAGCTTAACAATTGACAACCACCACATTCTTCAAAATAAGGACAGTATTGTTTCTTAGGCGCTTTACTTGCCTTGATATCCAGCACTTCCTGTTCATTCAAACTGTATTCCGGTACGATTTCTTCAAACATTAGAACACCTCTATGGACACTGGACAGTGATCCGATCCCAATACATCATCATGAATCAAGGCTTCCTTTAACTCTGCTTTCAAACGCTCTGAAATCACAAAGTAGTCGATTCTCCATCCTGTATTGTTTTCGCGAGCACGCATGCGATACGACCACCAAGAATACTGAATCTTTTCAGGATAAAGTGTTCTAAAGGTATCGATGAAGCCAACACTTAACAATTCCGTGAACTTCGCTCTTTCTTCATCCGAGAAACCAGGGTTCTTACGATTGGTCTTAGGATTCTTAAGGTCGATTTCTTCATGGGCCACATTCAAATCGCCACATAAGATGACGGGTTTGAATTGATCCAACCCCACTAAATAGGCTCTAAACGCATCTTCCCAATCCATGCGATAACTCAAACGTCTGAGTTCCTCTTGCGCATTGGGTGTATAGACACAGACCAAAAAGAAACGCTCATACTCCAACGTCACAACACGACCTTCATGGTCATGTTCATCGATATTGATGCCATAGCGAACCGAAATCGGCTCATGACGTGTATAAATAGCTGTTCCTGAATAGCCCTTCTTCTCAGCATAATTGAAATACTTCACATAGCCAGCTGGACTGAAATCAAATTGACCTTCCTGCATCTTNNCCCTTATTAAAAATGGCTCTAATCCCATTCACATTCCATGATACAAATTTCATATTCACACCTCCCCTTCAGTATAAACAAAGTGTCAAACTTTGTCATCTATGATAAAATTAAGCATCATGTTCAAATGCCCTCATTGCAATGCGCAACTCACTCAAAATGAACACACTTGGGTCTGTCTAAACAAACACAGTTTTGACATTTCCAAGCAAGGCTATACCAATCTTTTCGTATCCAACAGCACACGTACTTTAGGGGATCATCCCGACATGATCAAGGCGCGTCACATGTTCTTAGAAGCCGGTCACTATGCCTTTCTACGCGATGCCCTAATTGAGATTTTTGATCAATTGAAGCTCAATTATTGTGTCGACTTGGGTTGTGGTGAAGGCTATTACACCAATGCATTGGCAAAATCCCAAACACAGTGGATTGGCTTGGATCTCTCTAAGGCTGCGCTTAAGATTGCAAGTAAGTCATCAAGTGTCAAGTACTTCTGTGCAAGCATCGCAGAGACGCCGCTATTGGATAAGCGCATGGATGGGGCTTTATGCATCTTTGCGCCTTACAACATTGATGAAGTCTATCGCATCGTTAAAGCGGATGGCTACTTTGTCACCGTCAACCCAGGTCCACGACATCTTTATGGCTTAAAGGAAGCACTTTATGAAGAAGTTCGCTTGAATCCATCCAACACCATCGATGATCCACGTTTCCATTTAACTGAAACAGAAACACTCAATGTCACAATACAACTAAACAACAGTGAAATGATTCAAAATCTGCTAACAATGACCCCTTATCGTTTTAAAACCAGTCCCGTTGCCTTGGAGCGCTTAAAGTTAAATGATACACTTGAGACTGAACTCAGTTTCATCATCGAACTTTATCAAATTCACTAAACCTTGTGCTTTTATTAAAATAAATATATAATTAGCTCGATTTTACACTTAAGTGAGACATAATGGAGGTTTATTTTGGAAAGTATACTTGGTCTTTTCGTATCGATGCTCTACATCGGTCTCATCATTGG
>DHGC01000001.1 GCA_002402585.1 Erysipelotrichaceae bacterium UBA4808
CCTGGGATATAGGCCATGACTTCCATTCCATTGCTCAAACGTACACGCGCATATTTACGCAAAGCAGAGTTTGGCTTCTTCGGTGTCATCGTCCCTACACGAGTACAAACACCTCGTTTTTGTGGGGAAGAGATGTCAGTAGGACGACGTTGCAATGTATTCAAGCCTCTGTTTAATGCAGGCGACTTTGATTTGTATGTTTTGTTTACACGACCTTGACTGACCAATTGGTTGATTGTAGGCATACGCTACTCCTTTCTTTCCTTTGCACACACTTCCGGGTGTGCCTAACTTTTCTACAAAATGATATTTCCCTTTCAGGAAATGTCATTTCATAAGCTAGTAAATAATAAATGTTTTTATATTGCTTGTCAATACATGAGTGAAGGATACGCATGAAATATTTCATGCGTATCCTGTTGATTAATAGTCAGCTTCTTCATCCTTACCATCACGGATCATTTCCGGAGGTAAGCTTTGTTCTTCCATTAGTCTACGATTGACTTCTTCACGTGCATCTTTCATTTGAGCAGCTAGCGCAATAATTTGCGTTGTGCTCTCACGTTCGGCAGGTGAACCTGTTCCAGCAGGAATCTTCTTACCGATGATGACATTTTCCTTGAGACCTAACAAGTGGTCGACTTTGCCCTTGATGGACGCGTCGGTCAAGACCTTAGTTGTTTCCTGGAAGGATGCGGCGGATAAGAATGAATCGGTTTCAACCGAGGACTTCGAAATACCCAACAACACAGGTTTGAAGGTTGCTGGACGACGACCGCTTAACAAGGCTTTCTTATTAAGGTTGGTGATGTTCGGCAAACTGATCTGTACGCCTGCGCTCATGTGTGTATCACGACCATCCGTGACCACGACCTTACGCAACATTTGTTTGATCATGACTTCTATATGTTTGTCAGAGATTTCAATCCCTTGACTTTGGTAAACTTTCTTAACTTCTTTGAGGATGTAGTTTTGAACGCTGAGGACGCCACCGACTTCCAAGAGTTCCTTTGGATCAATATGATCCTCGGTCAACTTATCGCCGGCTTCGATTTCAACACCAACTTTGATCCATGGACGGATATGTTGGGTCAAGGATGCGAAGTGCTCAACGCTTTCCTTTTCATTCGTGATGACGATACGCATCAACAAGTCTTTGTTTCCGCGACTTTCCGTACCCTCTTCAGGTGTCTTGAAGGATTCCAAATCACGAATCTTCTTAAACTTCTGTTCTTCCGTGTTTACAACCGACAAGAGATACGAGTAGATATTCGGGTCAACCCCTTCAATCGTGGTAATCGTACCGGAGATCTTCGCTAAAAGCGCAGGTTTCTTCGGACGACGTGCTTCAAAGAGTTCTTCAACACGCGGTAAACCTTGTGTGATATCGCCCCCTTCAGCTGCAGCAACCCCACCGGTATGGAAGGTACGCATGGTTAACTGAGTACCTGGTTCCCCAATGGATTGAGCAGCCATGATACCAACAGCCTCGCCCACTTCAACAATCTTACCCGTTGCCATGTTGCGACCATAACACTTCTTACATACACCGTAGATGGATTCACAGGAGAATACATTACGAATGAGAACTTTCTTAACACCCGCTTCAACGATTTGTCGAGCGATGTCGTCGGTGATGAGTTCATCACTTTCAACCAATACTTCTTGGGTTGTTGGGTTGATGACATCTTCCTTGGCATAACGTCCAACCAAACGGTCGAAGATGCCTTCAATAACGGAATTGGTCTTACGATCCATAATGTCTTCAACAACATAAGCACGATCGGTTCCGCAATCCTCTTCAGAAATCAAGAGATCTTGCGCAACGTCAACCAAACGACGTGTCAAATAACCAGATTCCGCAGTCTTCAAAGCGGTATCGGTCAAACCTTTACGCACACCGTGTGTAGAGATAAAGAACTCAGACACGTTCAAACCTTTACGGAATGATGAGTAGATTGGGACTTCGAAGATCGAAGTTGCATACTTACGTTCACGCAAGGCTTCAACTTTAACGGCATCACGAACTTCATTTCCGCCTTGATCTGGTGTGTATGCCACTTCATTGTCTTTGACTTCCAAGAATTTCTTGTAAGAAATCTTTTCAGAATCAATGAGTTTCTTCGCCAAATCATAGAATGAGTCATCCAAATCCTTGTTATTCGTTTGAAGTTGTTTGATTTCTTCAGGGTTCAATGTCTGCAAAATCTTATCGGACTCAACTTGAATCAACTTACGTGTCTTTGCGATGAGTTCACGACGTTGCCAACGTGCTATGTGTTCCGTGGATACTTTATCTTCCGCAATCAAGCCTTCGGCTACATTGCGGATAAGCTCCATGTTTTTGCCTTTTGCTTCCGCAAGAATTTCGGTTTGTATGCCGGTGAGCAAGCCACGGATTTCTGCCGCATCGAGTGCCAACATTTCCATGACTAATTTCTTAGTATCCAATCGATCTAAGAATGCTTGATCGATACGATTCGCTTTTAGGAGTTCCAATGCGATCGTTGGGAATTGTTTACGTTCGATTTGTCCGAGATCGTAAGATTCTTCAACCAAGGCCAAGACTTCACGAGCGCCATCTTCAAGGTAACTTACGGTTTTAGAAACCATTTCCTTGAGAACGGTGTACTCTTCAAGTTGAACTTGCGTGAAGCGTCCATCTTCGATGATCGCATCACTGATGCGCTTGTGGGAATCTGCTTTAAGCTTTTTATCTTTGTGTTCATTCAATGCGATGATTTCTTCATCACTCAATAATTCAATGATGAAATCATCTTGATTCTTCAAACCATCCATGATGACCTTGCGAAGTTCTGCCTTTTGGAGGAGTTCATCATCCAAACGCAAATCATTCATCAATGTTTCAATTAATGGTTTCAATTCTTCAGAGCGTTGTTTCTTACCCTTGATGTTCTTAAGGATGAGTTTGTCTTCATCACTCAAGAGCTCCATGATTTCAGGTGTTGCTAAAGCAAGGTGCTCTGCCAACAAGGAAGATTTCTCCTTGCGGATATCGCTTTCGAGTTTTTCCAACATCTGCATGGACACACGGTTTTCATCCACCAAGTGTTCAGCAAGTACATTCACATATTCATCACGATTCGCACGTTTCAAACGTAAACCGTCCAATTCTTTCTGCGTGGTGATGTTTTTAATGAAATTACTTTCTTTTTCAAGATGTTTCTTAATGAACTCAGGGACAATCAAGAGCATGTGTGCTTGTTGAACCTTATCCAAGTTCAAGGCATTATCATTCATCAAGCTCAACGCAAAGTTACGTAGACCTTCATGATTCTTCGTGCGATTGATGGATTTGAGTTCCAACTTCTGATCTGGTGTCAAGAGGTCGACAATCATTGGGGATTCTTTACTCAAGAGTTCCATGACCGTAACACGTAATTGACGGGAGAGTTCTGCTTTATGCAAGGTTTCTTCGGTTACGCGGTTGTCTTCAACCAAACGACGACCTAAGGCTTGCAAGACTTCTGCTTTTTCCTTCAAATCACGAATGGACTTGATGGTTTTGATTTCAGCAGATGAAAGTTCTGCGTAGATTTCCTTAGATTCTTCTTTGAGAAGTTCCAAGATAAGGCTTTGTTTCTGACGGCTGGAAGTTGCTTTACGCAAGATATCATCCAAGCCTTCTTTCTTCTTACGATCCACCAACATATCGGCGATGTTGCGCATGAACTCAACTTTATTCGGTCCTTCTTCAAGACTATTGAGTTTATCGATATCATCACTTGGAATGAGGTAATCTAGAACACCCCAATCGATCAAGTCAACGACCTTATCAATCAAAGGTTCTTTATTCTTTGTAACGTCTTCGGATTCATATTGTTGGAGAACATCCCCTGAAGTAGCAGCTTTGAAGGGTTTACCCATCAAACCACGAGTACCCGCCAACTGGGTGAAGTGGGACGCGTTACCACGCGCTCCAGAGGTCTTCATCATGTTGATTGGATTCTTACGTGGAAGATGTGCTTCCAAGTCTTTTCCAATTTCAGATTTGATGCGATCCCACAAGATGGTCACATGTCGTTCCCACTCACGTGGTGTCAGACGTCCACGTTGACGGAGTTCCATCAATTTGGATTCTTGGACTTTACCTTGTTCAACATAATCATGGGTGTTTGGGGATACGACGATGTCACTGAGGGCAACGGTCATACCCGCAACAGTGGAGTATTTGAATCCATTGTCTTTGATCTTATCCAAGATTTGTGAGGTTTGGGATGTGCCATAACGGTTGAAAACTTCTGAGATGATCGATCCAAGATCCTTCTTCTTATAGTCCTTACTGATTTCGAGTTTTGCTACATAGTCTTTAACATTTTGGCCTTGAGCCACAAAGTAACGACTTGGTGTCGCAACAAAGTTTTCTTTGGTGACTTCATTCAAATAGGGGAAGTCACTTGGGAACATTTCGTTGAAGATCAACTTACCAACGGTTGTAATCAAGTAACCCTTGTTTTGGTCTGGTGTGAAACCGAGTTTACCTAAGGTCTTTGCTTTGACTGCGATACGGGTGTGTAAATGAATGTGTTTGTTTTCGTATGCGATAACGGCTTCATTGATATCACGATAGACATGACCTTCATTGGTTCCAAATAAACGCCACATGCGTGCATTTTCAAGGTCACCAATCGCTTCCAATGCATCGGCTTTCGCAAAGTATTCTTGAGCACTTTCTTCCATATTGAGGTAGAAGTTACCCATGACCATGTCCTGTGAAGGTGTAACGATTGGCTTACCATCTTTTGGGCCCAAAATATTATTGGAACCCAACATCAAGATTTCAGCTTCAGCGCGTGCCGCTTCAGACAAAGGTACGTGGACCGCCATTTGGTCACCATCAAAGTCGGCGTTGAACGCTGGGGTTACCAAAGGATGTAAACGAATGGCACGTCCTTCAACCAATTTAGGCATAAAGGCTTGGATACCCAAACGGTGTAAGGTCGGCGCACGGTTCAAGAGAACCGGGTGGTTTTCAATAACGGATTCAACGACGTCCCAAACCCGTGGATCTTGACGCTCGATTAGCTTCTCAGCACTCTTCGGATTCGAAGAGATGCCACGGTTTACGATTTCGTTGATGACGAACGGCTTGAATAATTGAATCGCCATTTCACGTGGAATACCACATTGGAACATTTTCAAATCTGGTCCAACAGCGATAACGGAACGACCCGAGAAGTCGACACGTTTACCCAAAAGGTTTTGACGGAAACGACCTTGCTTACCTTTTAAGCTGTGTGAAAGGGACTTCAAGGCACGACCACCGGCACCCGAGATTGGTTTGGAACGACGTCCATTATCAATCAAGGCATCGACGGCTTCTTGAAGCATACGCTTTTCGTTTTGAACGATGATTGCTGGCGTACCCATATCGATGAGTTTGCGCAAACGGTTGTTACGGGTGATGACACGGCGATAGAGATCATTCAAGTCACTGGTAGCGAAGCGTCCACCATCCAACTGCAACATCGGTCTTAAATCAGGTGGAATAACAGGAAGCATGGTCAAGACCATCCATTCCGGTTGATTATTGCTATTACGGAACGCATCAATGGTTTCCAAACGTTTGATTAATTTCTTACGCTTGTCGCCTTGTGCTTCCTTTAGATCTTCAATGACATGTTTGTGTTCTTTTTCTAGGTCGACACGTTCCAACAATTCCTTGACCGCTTCAGCTCCGGTTTTAGCGACGAAAGTNNTTGAATTGTAAGTTTGTTGATCCTGGATCGGTAACGACCCATGATACGAAGTATACGACTTCTTCCAAGTTTTTCGGTGTGATGCCTAAAAGCAAGCTCATGCGTGAAGGAATACCACGGAGATACCAGATATGGGCAACAGGTGCCGCCAATTCGATATGTCCCATGCGTTCACGACGGACGGAAGATTTGGTTACTTCAACGCCACAACGGTCACAAACAACCCCTTTGTAACGTACTTTCTTATACTTACCGCAGTAACATTCCCAGTCTTTGGAAGGTCCAAAAATCTTTTCACAGAATAGACCATCCCGTTCAGGTTTTTGTGAGCGGTAGTTAATGGTTTCTGGTTTCTTAACTTCACCGTGGGACCATTCACGAATTAATTCAGGCGAAGCTAATCCAATTTGGATCGCTGCAAAATTGTTTATACTCATGCGGTCTCCTCCTATTCTTCCTCGCTGATCTCAGTATAGTCATCGACTCCGACGACTGCTGCTTCAGCGACAAATTCTTCATCTAATGCATAGGTTGTATGAACAAGTTCTTCGTCTAAGTTCACCGTAACAGCGTCTTCGACTTCAATCTTCTTCATACCCACATCATCCCCGTTTTCATCTAAGAGACGAACATCGATTGCTAAAGCATTGAGTTCGTTCTTAAGAACGCGGAAGGATTCAGGAACCCCAGGTTCTGGGATATCTTTACCCTTGATGATGGCTTCATAGGTTTTTGTACGACCCATGATGTCATCGGACTTGATGGTTAGGATTTCTTGTAAGGTATTCGCTGCACCATAGGCTTCAAGTGCCCAAACTTCCATTTCCCCGAAACGTTGACCACCATTTTGGGCTTTACCACCCAAAGGTTGTTGCGTTACGAGTGAGTATGGACCCGTTGCACGTGCATGCAATTTATCGTCGACCATGTGGGCCAATTTAATCATATACATGACCCCGACAGAGATACGTTCATCAAAGGCTTCACCGGTACGACCATCAAACAACGTGGTCTTACCATCTTCACTGAGTTCAGCTTCACGCATGATTTCTTTGAGATCTTCATTGTTGATACCATCGAAGACCGGAGTCGCAAACTTGACCCCCAACTTTTGAGCCGCTAAGCCCAAGTGGATTTCAAGTACTTGTCCGATATTCATACGCGATGGAACACCGAATGGGTTCAACATGATGTCGACTTGAGAACCATCGGGTAAGAATGGCATGTCTTCAACTGGAAGAATCTTAGAGATGACCCCTTTATTACCATGACGTCCAGCCATCTTATCCCCTTCGGAGATTTTACGTTTTTGAACGATGTAAACTTTTACGACTTCATTGACCCCTGGTGCAAGATCGTGTCCCTCAGAACGCTTAAAGATACGAACAGATTGAACGATGCCACTCCCCCCATGAGGAACTTTCAGGGAGTTGTCACGTACTTCACGGGACTTATCACCAAAGATCGCCAAGAGAAGTTTTTCTTCAGGTGAGATTTCGCTTTGGCCCTTAGGTGTGACTTTACCCACAAGGATATCGCCTTCCTTAACCTCAGCACCAATCATAACGATACCGCGTGCATCCAAATGACGGCATGCGTCTTGGGATACGTTTGGAATATCACGTGTGATTTCTTCAGGTCCCAACTTGGTATCACGGACTTCGATATCGTACTCCTCAATGTGAATCGAGGTATAGACATCTTCCTTAACCAATCGCTCTGACATGATGACAGCATCTTCATAGTTATAACCATACCAAGTCATGAATGCGATACGAACGTTTTGACCCAAAGCCAATTCGCCGTTTTGCATTGCAGGTCCGTCTGCTAAGACATCCCCACGATCAACCATTTCACCCTTACGGACCAATGGTTTCTGATTGATACAGGTTCCTTGGTTGGAACGTTTGAATTTTTGTAAGCTATAGACTTTCTCACCCGCATCGCCTTGGACGACGACTTTATTGGCATCGACATAGGTGACGATTCCTTGGCCTGTCGCAATGACAGCACTTCCGGAATCGGTTGCGATACGGTGTTCAATCCCCGTACCAACATAAGGTGAATTTGGACGCAACAAAGGAATGGCTTGACGTTGCATGTTCGCACCCATCAAGGCACGCGATGCATCATCGTTTTCCAAATACGGAATACAAGCCGTTGCGACAGATACGATTTGTTTTGGCGAAACGTCGGCTAATTCAACCATTTCACGTTTCGTCAAGATGTGGTCACCTTTGTAACGAACGACAACTTCTTCATTCGCTAAACGACCATCGACGACTTCATTCGCTTGTGCGATGTAGTAATCCATTTCATCATCAGAGGACAAATAAATGACTTCATCAGAGACGCTGCCATCTTCTTGGACGATACGGTAAGGTGTTTGAATGAACCCAAACTCATTGACACGTCCATAAGACGTCAAGTTCGAGATCAAACCGATGTTTGGCCCTTCTGGTGTTTCAATTGGACAGATACGGCCATAGTGGGAAGCATGGACATCACGGACTTCAAAGCCAGCGCGCTCACGTGTCAGACCACCTGGTCCTAAAGCGGAAATACGACGTTTGTTTGTGAGTTCAGCCAATGGATTGGTTTGATCCATGAACTGAGATAATTGAGAGGATGAGAAGAATTCTTTGATCGCAGCTGTCAATGGACGGATGTTGGTCAAGTTCTTCGGTGTTAAGTTGGTGTTGTCTGTAATCGACATACGTTCCTTAACAACACGTTCCATACGGGATAAACCGATACGGAATTGATTTTGAATCAATTCACCCACGGTACGAATACGACGATTGCCCAATTGGTCGATATCATCGGTTTCACCAATGCCATCTTGCAAGTTTACAAGATACGCAAAGGATGCGATCATGTCACTCATCGTAACGGTTTTCTTAGTGGTCAAAGGATCGGTACCGATGACTTTTACGACATCTTCACTTTCCTTAGCATAGGCTAAGACGACTTGAACAGCAGCCCCGATCAACCAGACTTCGACACCCGCATTTGCGGAGACGAGATTGACTAAAGCTTGTTCCTGGTCGGATTTAAGTTTGCCGATTGCTTCACTAGGCATGTAGCGATCGACTAAGTATTCTTGATTGCTTGTCAAAACATCTTGATTGTTGGCGGTAATCCGTCCTAAGACATAGAAACGTTGTCCATAGTTCAAGACAGCACGAACATTGCTCTTATCAAGCACAACGCGACGCGCGATTAAACCACCATAGATTTGAATGTTTTCATACGTCGTAGCTAAAGCTTCCACATCCGTTGATGTTAAAACCATGCCTTTGTCAAATACCACACCATTGACTTCACATTCTTCAGCCAAGATACGACCGATGAGTGCAAATGGATGTGCCGTACTGACGACGACATTTTCAGGATATGCAAAGAGTGGGTTGAATGGGAAAGCTTCCATATAGTGCCCTTGGTTAAGGATCTCACTTAGGATGGCTTTTTCATGACGTTCGATCTTCGTTCCTTTGGCGATAACGACTTGACCTTTGGAATTGACGATGTCTTGGGCAACGATGTTGTTGATGAGACGTGATGTCACACCCAACTTCTTACCCAATTTGAAACGACCCGCTTTTGTTAAATCATAACGACGTACATCAAAGAATTTAGCACGCATCAAGTTGATGGCACCTTCTTCAGTCGCGATTTCATCCGAACGTTGGTTATTGTAGATTTCGTAAAGGGATTCTTTGGTTGTTTTGATCTTATCGGATACCAAGGTATTTACGATTTCAGGCTTTTCACCAAAGAAAGCGGTATAGAGAAGAATATATAGATTTAAGAACTCACGTGATTCAGCTTCCATTTCAATGTTGTGAACAGGAAGTTTAAGTGCTTGTAAAAAGACCTTGAAGGCAGACGTATCAAAAGCATCCTCACCACGTTCCATATCCAAAGAGAAACCAATGGCTTTGAATAAAATGGAGGATAATATCTTACGTTTACGGTCGATGCTTACATTAAAGTGGAAATCGGAGCTTGCAGCTACGTTTTCACCTGAATAGGTTGCTTGAGGATTGTTTGCTTTTTTAAATGCAGTCATGAACTCCAACCAAGTACCACGACTTGGAATCAATTCACTCTTGTAAACTTCATTCAAACTTGCTTCTTTATCTTTCATATAGAAAGAATCATAGTAAGCACCTGGTGAACGAACAATTTGTGATACGATGACACGTTCTGCACCATTGATGACAAACGTACCCGTATCCGTCATCAATGGGAATTCACCCAAGAAGACTTCTTCATGACGTTCTGTGATTTCACCTGTCGTTGGGTTCATGATTTCCAACATCATGGTTGCTTTTAGAGGTGCTGCGTAGTTTGCTTCGCGTTCCTTACATTCACTTACGGAATATTTAGGTTCTTGAAATTCATATGTTAAAAAGTTCAAACGAATGTTTCCGGTATAGTTTGTTATCGGATAGATTTCCTCAAAGACTTCACGAATACCCTCACGTTTAAACCAATCAAATGAGTCGGTTTGAATTTCTACAAGATTAGGGAGTTCAAGACTTCCGCTAACTTTTGAGTAATCGCGGCGTTTTGCTTTTTTACCAAATTCTACAACTCGGTAAGATTTATTGTTTTCCATATACGCCTTCCTTTCTTGATAAATAACACAAAAAGGGCGTTTTTTCCCATCATATCATTTATCGTTTATGCAATTTATAATACTATCAAAATACTAGTCTAAAGTCAATGGTTTATATGCTTTGATGATTTCAAAACCTTTATGGAGATCAATGCGTTCTACGGTTTCAAAACGTTGTTGCAACGCTTTGAAAGCAGAAGCCGCACCTTGTTGGCGTCGAATGACGGCAAAGAGACAGCCATCTTTAACAAGATGTTTGCTTGCCAAATCAAAGAATGTATAGACCACTTGCTTACCTGCACGAATCGGAGGATTGGTTACCACCACATCATACTGACCCTCAATACCCAATAAGACATCTTGATTTCTGAAATTAACATCCAATTTCATTCGTTGTGCTGTGCGAAGAGCACACTCAACAGCACGGTCATTGACTTCATAAGCAGTGACTTGAAGATCCGCTTGTTGATGCTTCAACAATAAACTGATCAAACCATAACCTGAGCCAAGGTCCAACACTTTACCATGAATCTTCTGTTTAAGGATGTTTTCAACAAGAAGTAAAGAACCATCATCTGGTTTTGACTTCGAGAAAACACCATCATCCACATTGAATGTGTAATTGACGCCCAAAAACCGGAAAGCGATTTCCTTCCGGTTATGGGGTAAATTTTCAGAGTTTTTAAAGTAATGTGTCAAAGCTGACCCCCCTTCACTACACAGAGTGTTAGTGAAAAGGATTACTTAATTTCTACGACTGCGCCAGCGTCTTCCAATTTCTTTTTAACTTCAGCAGCAACTTCTTCCGAAACTTTTTCCTTGATTGCCATAGGAGCCTTGTCAACCAAGCCCTTCGCTTCAACTAAGCCTAAGCCTGTCAATTCACGAACTGCCTTGATAACATTGACCTTGCTTGGTCCAACTTCCTTCAAGATAACATCAACTTCAACTGGTCCAGCAGGAGCAGCTTCTTCAGCAGCAGCAGCAGCGGCTACAGGAGCAGCAGCGGATACACCGAATTCTTCTTCAATTGCTTTTACTAATTCATTCAATTCGAGGATGGTCATTTCCTTTAAGGAAGCGATCACATCTACAGCATTTAATTTTGCCATGTTCATTTTCTCCTTTTTAATTAAGCTTCTTTTTGTTCTGCAACTTGCGAGATAGCGTAAGCGAACTTACGAACTGGGGATTGTAACATACCCAAGATCATAGAGATCATGCCTTCGCGACCAGGTAAGCTTGCAAGCGTCTTGATCATGTCTGCGTCTACGACTTTGCCTTCGACGACAGCACTCTTCAATACCAATAATTTGTGTTTCTTGGCGAATTTTGCCAAAACACGACTTGGGGCAACTGCATCATCGCTGAATGCGAATGCATTTGGACCCACGAGGCTCTCTGCTAAGTCAGTGTAACCGAGTTCATTTGCGGCACGTTCTACCATTGAATTCTTATAGACTTTAAAGTCAATATTTTCCTTCAATAATTCACGACGCAATTCGGTGACTTCTTTAACAGACAAGCCGCGATATTCGACAACGACGCTGGATGCGGATTTTTCGAGTTTCTCGCGAACCTCAGTTACAACCAGTTTCTTTGCTTCGAGTATCGAATGGTTCATCTTGTACACCTCCTTGTTTTTACAATATCCCAAAAAATAAAACTCACGCATTAGACAGCGTGAGTAAAAAGAGTTTATCTTTTCGTCCTCGGCAACATGATTAAGCTTTTAGCCGTTGCTGTCTTTGGTCTATTGAACAGTCTCTATTCTAACAAATATCCATTAAATGTCAAACGCTTTTATATCAATCCTAGAATTTTCGAACTTCAAAGGTAATCGCAAACCCAATGAGTTCATTTGCCTCATTAAACTGATAGGTAAAGCGCATCAATCCATTTGTATATTGGACCAGATCAACGACGGATCCAATCAGATACTTCTCTAGTGGATGTTCAGCTTGTGAAAATTCCGACTTGATGATTTCTTCAAAGTCTTCAGCCTGACGAAGTCGCGTATCCAGATATTCTTGAAAACCTTCTAAACTTGTCCCATTCTTATAGTCCTCTTTTATCTTTTCAAAAATCGGACTGACATCACCTGCGATCGCTTGAATCGTCAATTCATTGCATTGTTTCGTTAAACTTTCCACATCAAATATGATTGCAGCTTCTTCTTTTTTGCATGCATTTAAACACCCAAACACAAGCAAGATGACACTGATATACACAAACCGCTTAATTCCCTGATGATTAGACACAAGTCTTCCCCTTTTTAGTTGTAGATAGATCGCGTGATATGCCTTTAAGATAATAATTAGCCACTAATTCCCATGAAAATGCTCGTTTGCTTCATCACTCATTACTATAAATATGTAATGATTGTTAAAGAATGTATCATTTAAGTATCTAGATTCGATTGAAACTCAATATTTTCGAATATACCGATTTGGATCGATGATTGTTACCAAATTTGATGCAAGGGAGAACTTTGTGCAAAGATAGTTTTTAAACTCATCTTGTTTCAAATACGACTGACCCTGTAACCCAGCACCACTTGTTCCATACATATCAAAGCGACCGACTTCATTCAAATCTTTTGGTTGTACTTTCCCTACTGCTCCATCTTTTAATTGAATGATGTAGCGATAAGTGACTTTTTCTTCTTGATCTGGTTTGTTCTTCTTTCTATAGTAATCAACAATTGTTTTACTAAAAAAGATGGAAGGTATTCCAAAAATAAGGATAAAAATGATAAACACATCCATAATCATAACCCCCCTGTTCCTTTAAATCTTTGTACTTTTGGCTCTATGGAACCCTTGAAATTCAAACTTCTAATGCTAATAACGACCTAATGTATATTATGTATAGATAACGGTAATTTGACTTATAAATTAATTATATATATATATATATATTCAAGTATTTTTCAAAGGTTGAGCGAAGCAGTCTTTATATCGCGATGTTTACGGCTTCAGAAATTTCTTTCTTGCATGCACCCAAAATTCCTGATGCCAATAAAGCGATGCATACAATCCAAATGAAGCGTCTTTGCTAAATCACAAGGCTTCCCCTTTAAGTTGCGGCTAAATTGTATATACGACTTATGGCCAACCTCAGCTTCTTAATCCCATAAAGATAATTGGTGAGATGACAACAACCTTGTCAACTGGAATATCGAACTTCTTCGCAATCCTTATTTGCAGATTATCTTTGGTCAGTTCACTTGAGCCTTGAAGTGCAACGCCACTCGTACCATAAGTATTAAACTTTCCAAACTCTTTCACATCCTCAGGCATAATGTTTTTTAGGCCACTCTCCTTAAATGAAATAATGTAGTGACTACTACTCTTCTTTGAATCCTTTGTACTAAATCCTAAAAACCCTTTAATATACTCAACGATATAACGCATGGATACAACTCCTGTCTTGTTAAGCATATCACAATCAAAAAGTCTTTGGTGCAAATGCTTGAGCTACCAAAGACTTTACAATCATCTGCATTATTATCCCCCTGCAAGAGGATGTAGGATATAGATCAAATCTTCATGTTTGAGTATCGTCGTTTCCGAGACATTTTTCTCATTCACAAGGATCGTCATCGACTTTAAATCAAAGTCACTTAACAAACCCGTTTCAAAAATTTTGAGAAAATCGTGTAAGGTTGATTGATCAGGGAGATCCATCGATTTGATTTCTTTATCTTTGGGATGTAGTGGTGGAATGATTCGATAATAGATCCGCATGGATTAAGAATACAACGTATTGATTACAGCTTCAAGCCCACCAAGTTGTTCAAGACGATCTTTACTTGGGTAGAGTGTATCTTTATCCCACTTCATTGCGGTAAAGAATTGATCTGCCAGATTTTCATTATCTACAGTGACACCAGCAGTTGGTCCACTCTTGAATGGGGGTTGACCAAATAATCGAGGAGATGTTTCAAAGTCACTACGCTTCAAGCCTTCCCTCAAATTGAATGCATGACGCATCGTGAAGATCCGTTGGCCAGTTTCATGTGCAGTCTGCGCATTGAATGGATTGCCTGTGATTGCTTCAATTAATTCATAGGTAAAGTCAACCGGGAACGCATAAAGTCCAAACATACAGACGCCTGCTGCACTTATGGTGTCATGGACTGCCATGGATGCAACATCTGCTTCGCCCCAGTTTGGTGTATCAATCGGTACAGAAGCAGCCCCACCAGTGGTATGCCGTCCCGGTGCGGGATCGTATTGGAATGAACGGATCCAACCTTTCGCCAAACGCGCATCATGCATACCGTGTTCAACACCCATGGATGTCGTGAAGAATTCATCACTTAGTCCAAAGGCTTCTGCAGCAGCTTTTTGACCGTTTTGAAGTTTTTGTCCAACACCTTCATTGTTCGCTATCTTTTCCGTTAAGGTGACGATGACTTCAGGATCACCCCATTTTGCTTCCAATCCATCCAATTGGTCCTTCATCAGTCGACCATGTTCATAGTTTTCCATGACCCATGCGATGGTAGAGCCGACAGAAATCGTATCCAAGCCATAACGATTACAGATTTCATTGCACTTCATAATGGATTCCACATCACTGTTCATACAGTTTGAACCAAATGAGGCCATTGTTTCATATTCAGGACGTTCGGTATCGCCGATTGGCCATTTTCCATCATCCACTTTATACATCGCTCCACATACGATCGCACAGTTAGCACAACCGTATTTCTTTACACTGTATTTATCATCAAAGCTACCTGTTCCGACTTTCTTAGCCGCTTCAGCTCCAAAGTCTTCGATACCGATACCACCCCAGTTTTTCACAGGTGAATCACCACTTAGAATCGATCCTTCAGTGGTGCCCCCGGTTCCAAGTGTTCCAAACAGTTTACCCATGAAGGCAAATATATCATTCTCTGGTTTGCGCATCGCATCAGCGATCTTCTTCTGAACAGCTCTGAATTTCTCAACATCTGCAATTTCAATCTTACCTGTTCCATGAACAACGATTGCTTTGAGTTTCTTCGAACCCATGACCGCACCTAAGCCCCCACGTGCTGCAGCACGGTGACCATCATTGATGATTCCAGAAATCAAAGAGAGGTGCTCCCCAGCAGGACCGATACCTGCGGACTGCATCTTAGGATAACCCGTAACATTTCTTAGCTTAACTTCCATTTCCTTGATGTCCAAACCCCATAGTTCTGATGCATCGCGGATTTCAACGTTTCCATCATCTACAAACAAGTACACAGGTTTATCGGATTGACCCGATACAAAGATACCGTCATACCCAGCTTTCTTCATTTCAGGGCCAAAATAACCGCCTCCATTGGCTTCATTCCACCCTTTGGTAACCGGTGATTTGCACACAACCATGAAACGTCCGCTCATGAATGCGCCTGTTCCAGTTAAAGGACCCGCCACAAAACCAAGTATATTATCTGGACCAAGTGGATCCACATTCGGTGGCATGCGATCAAACAACACCTTGGCCCCTAGACCATAACTTCCTAAAAAGAGACGTGCATCCTCTTTATCCACAACTTCTTCACGTATCTCCTTTGTCGTCAGATTGACAAAAAGTAATTTCCCAGCATAGCCATAATATTTTTCTTCCATTGTGTTCCTTTCTTGATCATCTTCTTTCAATTTTGATCAAATCTATCTACTTTTATGATAGCATAGGAATGTAAGCGCTTATATGTGGTTATTTTACATAAATATGAATACTTTTTATTAATTATATATAGGAGATGATATGGATATATACAAACAACGTATCTTTGAAGCACTGGTTGATAATCTGGGCATTCATAAAATCATCGCAATTGGGACAGAGGCAATCGGTAATCCCTTCTATTTCATTGATGCCTCTTATCGTTTGATCGCCTACTCTCATTTAACCAATTTCACCCATCCAGTTTGGACACAAATGGTTAAGCGTGGGTTCATCGATGATCCCGAAGTCATTCATAGCCTCCATGGATTTCGTTCAAAACTTGATAATCAAATTGAATTGCTTCATTTTGAGAATCCTAAGCACCAAGCCTATCACGGCAAAGTTAGTATCAAAGATCAATTGATCGGTTTCTTTGGATGCATCGACTATGTTCATCCATTCAGTGAACAGGATGAACAATTCATCCAGTTTGTGCTGATGGCCATTCAGGTTCAGATGCAGAAAAGCCCTTTTTACCAAAAACCTCATAATCAGCACATTAATTTCTTTCTGATCGACTTGCTTAAGAGTCCTTTGGATGAGGACTCTATCAAGCAGAGACAAATCAGTTTGAAACTAGATTTTGATAAATACATCACGCAGTTGGTCTTACATAAAGAAGATCAAATCACATTCGCATATGATCTTATCCGCAATGAACTTGAATATCGCCATAAGAATTTACATTGTATCTTACATGATCAAAACATCATTTTGTTCATACACCATACAGAAGTCCGATTGAAGCCCAATATTTTAGACGATATCCTTCAACTCGCGAAGAAACATGGTTTGTCGTGTCTTCATGGACTAGCATACACTCAATTAGCTGATTCTTTGATTTACTATGAAGCACTTCGATATCTTTTGAAGCAAGTTCATCCTAATGAATATATCCTCCATCTTGAAGATCATCTCTTTAAGGTAAACAAATATCTACTTATGCATAAAGGCGTTCAATTGATGGATCCAGTTTTAAAGATACTTCAGGAATACGATGAAGTCCATCATGCGGAGCTGGTCAACACTTTGCTTCAGACTGTGGAAAATGGCTTCAACCAGGCTAAGACAGCACGTGCTTTGAACATCCATTACAACACCATCCTCTACCGCTTGGATCTAATGCGCAAAATAACAGAGCTTGAGATGAATGAGAAAAAAATGTTGGACTTATATTTTTTGTATCAATTGATGAAGGCATGAAAAAACGTTCGATGAGTCGAACGTTTTTTGTTTAGATTGTAGTTGTATCTAACTTGATGCCAGGGCCCATTGTCGTAGAGAGAACTAAATTCTTCATATAGATTCCCTTAACTGCAGCTGGACGAGCTCGCAAGATCAAATCATAGATGGTCTTCATGTTTTCATGGAGTTGTTCATCCGTAAAGGACAACTTCCCAACCAAAACACCGATGTTACCTTCTTTATCAACACGGTATTCCACTTTACCCTTTTTGATGTCATTAACTGCTTTGGTGACATCCATGGTAACGGTTCCCGTTTTTGGATTAGGCATCAAACCTTTAGGACCTAAAAGTTTACCCAATTTTCCTAATTCTGCCATCATGTCTGGTGTAGCGACGATGACATCAAAGTCGAACCAGCCGCCTTTGATCTTTTCAAGAATTTCTTTGTTTCCGACGAAATCTGCACCAGCATCGAGAGCTTCTTTTTCTTTAACACCTTGTGTGATGACCAAGACGCGTTGAGTACGTCCTGTACCGTGTGGTAGTACGACTGCTCCACGGATTTGTTGGTCTGCATGACGTGGATCCACATTCAAACGGAATGAAAGTTCGACTGATGCATTGAATTTTGTATAGCTTGTTTTACGTGCCAATGCAATTGCATCATCGACATTGTAAAGTGTGGTACGGTCAACCAACTGAGCAGCCGCAACGTATTGTTTACCTTGTTTTGCCATGGTGACCTCCTATTTGTCGTAGCCTTCGATGACGATGCCCATGTTGCGTGCAGTGCCAGCGATGATCGCCATAGCACCTTCCACATCATTTGCATTGAGATCAGGCAATTTGTATTCGGCAATTTTCTTCAAATCTTCGACGGAAATTTTCCCGACTTTGGTAGCTTTTGCGCTACCGGAACCTTTTGCAACGTTTGCAGCTTTCTTTAACAAGTTAGCAGCAGGTGTTGTCTTCAAGACAAACGTAAACGACTTGTCTTCAAATGCTGTGATGATAACTGGGACAATATCCCCTGCACGATCACGTGTTGCGTCATTGAACTGCGCACAGAATTGTGGCATGTTGACGCTAGCAGATGCCAAAGCTGGTCCTGGGCGTGCTCCGCCAGCAGGGAATTGGAGCTTGACAACTTTTGCGATTTTCTTACTCACTAGACATTCCTCCTTTTTTGAAATGTTAGCCGCGGTTAAAATGGATGAATATCATCCTCCCACGGATTTGCCTATAGGCTTAATTATTATATGACTTCACTTTCACTCTGTCAATACTAAGCACTTGTTGCTTTTCTCCTTCTAAGCACTTGTTGCTTTTCTCCTTGGTGGAGAGGAAACAATCGAAGCAATGATTGCGAATAAAGGGAAAGCCAACATAATGCTCAAAATCAATGTATACGAACCAAAAGCATCAAAAGCAAACGCAAAAGGTAATGGACCCAGTGCCGATCCGATGACTGTTGACGTCATCGTCAATGATCGTATGCTTGCTAGATGCTTTGTGCCAAAATAGTTTGGCCATAACACACCAGAGCTCACCGATTCAAACGCATTGAAAACACCATGCATGAATGCATATGCAATGATAAGCAGTGTTGATTGCGAAACAGTCAATGCTAAAATCGCTATAAAATATAAAGCATAATTGATCGCCTTGACATATTGCACCTTCACTTTATCCAGGACAAATCCTGCTACAAAGGTCATCGGAAATTGCACCAATGCCGTAACGCTTAGAATAAATGCAGCAAAGATTGGATCATGCCCTTTTTGCATCAAAATCGAGACAATATGGAAGGTAATCCCTGTATTGATCATCGATGGAATCGCCATCGTCAATAACATCAACCAGAATGAACGTGTTTTCATTGCTTCATCGAGAGTAAAATCATGATTACTCGTTTTAATGGAATGGGAATACTTAATTTCTGATGCCTTAGCTTGTGTGGATCCATCCACAACCAATCCAAGATCTGCAGGATGATCATAGATGAACTTTTGTGCAATTGGAACCATGATCACCACTAGAGCGGCAACCCAAAACCACCATGCTTGTTGGATCCCAAACTGCATGATCATCCAAGTATTAAGGGGCGGAATAACTGCTGAACCCACAACACCTCCTAAGGACATCAAACTCAGTGCCTTACCACGGTTGACTTTGAACCACTGAGGCACAAGTGCATTGGGCAATAAGGTCATTGATCCTTGACCAAACAGTCGCAACATAAAAAAACCAAAGATCAATAGAATCGAAGTATTCACAAAGCTCATGAATAACGCAGCAGATGCTAGGAGTGAAGCAATCAAAACCAGCGAAAAACGATAACCTTTTCGATCTACGATACGACCGATAAATGGCAAAGTAAAACCAGCCGCCAAGGTCGCAAGCGAATAATAAGTTGATACCAACGATCGACTCCAACCGAACTTTTCAATGTAGGCATTGATGAAGATTGAAACAGAAAATGTTTGACCAGGTCCGGAGAAGAATAAACCTACTGCCGCAAACAATACAATAAACCAACCATAGTAAAACTTACTTTTTAGAATTTTATTAACCACTTAAGCCTCATTTCTATTAAATCAAATCTTTAAAACTCAATATGGAGTAATCATCCAACGCGATATTCCCATCCGCAATTAGATGATGTTTATCTTGGGTATAAGCAAATAAGATGTCACGATTGACATCGGGGTTGAACCCATTCTAAGCGTTTGGATAGATCATCCAGATATTGAAGCCTGGTTTACGTTTAGCTTTCATCTGTTCAACGCAATGATCCACATATGCGAGTCGCATACCAGTCTTGACATGCATCTTCTTTAAGATATGGCCCATCTGTTTCCTCCATTAAAAATACATCCTTGCGGATGTATTATAGTGTTTTTTCTAAATCAATGTAAGCAATCTCAGTAGGTGTTTCACGACCAAACAAGGTGGTCAACACAACCGCAGATTGTGACTCATCATTCATGCTTTCCACAACACCCTCAAGACCACTGAATGGACCATTGAGGATACGGACATGATCATTGACACTGAAATTCACGACAACTTTATTTTCACTCAAGCCTAAACGTCTAAAAATCGTTTCGATTTCATCTGCTGACACGGGGAATGGTTTTGCACCACCACCTGAAGATCCGATAAATCC
Organism: Erysipelotrichaceae bacterium UBA4808; assembly: GCA_002402585.1. GTDB lineage: Bacteria > Bacillota_I > Bacilli_A > Erysipelotrichales > Erysipelotrichaceae > UBA2212. Next base: position 20,413 of record DHGC01000001.1, read on the forward strand.
GGTAACACCTGGGGTATTACGAACAACATACCAAGCTTCATCGGTCATGATCATTTCCACGAATAAATAACCTGGGAAAAGATTACGCATACGCTCAACCTTTTTGCCATTCTTGATTTCGATTTCAGATTCTTCCGCAACCAATATTCTAAATAAGTTGTTTTCCAAACCCATCGTTTCAACACGACGTTCAAGGTTTTCTTTTACGCGATTTTCATGGCCTGCATAGGTATTGACGACGTACCACTCTTTTACGATATCTTCCATCTTAGACTCCAATTCCAATCATGCGGAGGAAGAAGGCAATGGCTGCCTCACTGAAGACAAAGAAGATTCCGAAGAACACGATAAAGATGATGACAACCAATGTACTATGTTGGAGTTCATCAGCCTTTGGCCAGCGAATCCGCTTAATTTCTGTAAATATCCCTGAGAGACTGAACCATTTCAACATTTGCTCTCCTCCTACTTTGTTTCTTTATGTAAGGTCTGCTGATTACAATGCTTACAAAACTTCATTAATTCCAAGCGCGTTGTCGCATTGCTTTTATTACGAGAAGTGGTGTAATTACGATTCAAACATATTGTGCACGTTAAAATAACCTGCTTACTTTTATCCGCCATAACATCACTCCATTTCTGCTTTATAACTCTATCACAAGCTCCTATGGGTGTCAAACATGAGCCTTATTTTCTTTTTGATCTTCTGGATTGTGTTATCCACATCCTTATCCGTCAAATCAAATTGTTTGCCAATCTCACGATAGGTATACCCTAAATGATATTTTTGGAAGACTTTCCATTCTGTCTCAGAAAGTTGTTCCTGGATAGATGGGATTTGATCTTTAACCCAAGCGATATCTGCTTTAAAGACTGGATCGAACTCTTTTGAGCTGCTTGTGATTGTGTCTAAAAGCGTCAATTGCTCATCTTCAGACACATGCATATCCAATGAAACAGCTTGGTTCAACATCTGACGATTCTGTGATCGATGTTTACGTAGATAAGAACGGACTTCATTCTCAATACATTTACTCGCGAAACTTGAGAACAGAACACCAAATCTTGGATCATGGTGTTTGATGGCATTCATCAAACCAATCAAAGCTTCTTGATAGAGATCTTGTTTATCCAGATCATGCGGAATTGGAAAGTGTACACATTTGTAAATAACAGACCAAATGATACGTTGATATGCACTGATTAGTTCCTGCAACGATTCTTCATCGTTTGCTTTGATGCGTTCAATAAGTTCGATTTCTTTGACGTCTTGAATCACAATGTGAATTCTCCTTTAACAAATTTTGTTAGAGGGGATTCCGTTTGTTTAGCACCTCATACATCAGTAAGGCCGCACTAACCGAAGCATTCAAAGAATTGATCTCCCCAAACATGGGAATCTTGACAACCTGGTCGCAATTCTTTAGAACCAATCGTGATATACCTTTGCCTTCTGATCCAATTACAAGCGCAACACGTCCTTGATATGCAATCGATCGATAATCAACCGCATCCGACGTGAATTCACTCCCATACACCCAAAACTGATGTTTCTTCAAGGTTTCGATCGTCTGTGTCATATTCGTGACAACAATCGTCTTAACCGTTTCAATCGCCCCTGTCGAAACTTTCGCAACCGTCGCATTCAAGCTGACGGAATTATGTTTTGGAATGATGATCGCATCAACCTTACTTGCATCGGCTGTTCGAAGAATCGCACCCAAATTATGTGGATCTTCCAAGCCATCTAAAAGGACAAGTGTCGCATCGCTACCTAAAGTAGCCAATACTTCTTCGAGTTGATACATTTTGTAATCCTCAACCTCAGCCACAACCCCTTGGTGATTTCTACCATAGCGATCCAGTTCTTGAACATCACTTAATTTTACTTTAATGTTTTCTTGTTTCGCTAAAGCAAGCATCTCCTTATCTGGATGTGCTTTATTTAAGATTATTTGGTGAATTTGCTTGTGATTGAGAATGCGTTGCTTGACAACGTTTTTCCCGTAGATGTATTGTGCCATGTTTTTTTAAAGACCTAGTTCTTAATTTGTTTCAAAGTTTTCCCCAACACTGTGGTCAATAATTGGGAACTTCGCTTAAACAGTACTCTAATTCTATAATATTTATTTGAGATTGTGTAGCCTTCCTTATAAATAAACACATTATAAGTGTGATTTTATTGTTGGATGTCTTCATTTTCTACAAAGACAATCATTAGATTGAACAATTCATCCAATCGAGCTTGTTCATGATGCAAATGGAGATGACCAATCAAAGCCTCAAAGCCCGTCGCATGTCGATAGGTCACGATATCCGTATTCTTCGCCTTGGTATCACTCTTATGATTTCGACCTCGAAGATAAACCTTATGCTCCTCTTCTGTTAGAAATCCATTTTGAATAAGATATTGGACATACTCCGCTTGCGCCTGTGCACGTACGAAACGAACACTATACTCCTGGAGTTCTTTGGTTTTCGTCAACCCCTTGTTTACAAGATACTCTCGCACATACAGGGATAAGACCGCATCACCCACAAAAGCCAAGGTGCTGCCATTCAAGAGATCGATACGCATCAGAGAACGTTCGCTTCCATGAGAACTTTACGATACGCATCGGCTAGGGCAAAATCTTTATCAACTTTTGCTTGGTTCCATTTTTGATGGATGGCTTTAAGTTCATCACTTACATTGAAGTAAATATGTTCGATTCCTAAAATATCCAACATCGCTTTAAGGTCGTGATATTGTGCGAAAAGCTCGTCTTTGAGCTCATGTACACGAAGATTGATATTGATGGCTTTCACTACATCAAAGATGCGCATCATGGCATTGGGTGTATTCAAATCATCTTGCATCGCATCCAAGAATGCATCATAAAATGGTGTGTGTGCCATTTCTTTGATTTCAAGATTACTCAACTGAACCTTGATTTCAACTTGACGTAATGCATTCAAAGCCTTGTTTACTTCGATCTTAGCCGTTTCAACCACATCATCGGTGATGTTCAAAGGCGAACGATAATCCACACTCAACATCATCCAACGCACGACAGCTGAACCCAATTGCTCAATCACATCTCTCGCCAACATGACATTGCCTAAAGATTTGCTCATCTTCTCACCATCAATATTCAACATCCCATTGTGCATCCATACATTGGCCAAGCCATGGTGGAGGCAGGCTCTGGATTGTGCCACTTCATTCTCATGATGCGGGAATTTCAAATCCATTCCACCCCCATGAATATCAATCATATGATGAAAGTGTTCATGAATCATGACAACACATTCCGTATGCCAACCGGGTCTGCCTTTGCCCCAAGGTGAGTCCCATTGAATCCCTTGGTCTGTTTTTTTCCATAAGGTAAAATCCAAAGGATTTTCCTTTTCACTTTCAGCTTCAATACGCGCCCCAACAAGAAGGTCTTCGATGCGCTGTTTTGATATCTCACCATATTCATTTGCCTTTTCCACACGGAAATAGACATTTCCATTCACATCATACGCATAGCCTTGATCCACAAGTTCTTGGATGAATGCCACAATGCCCTCAATGTTCTCAGTAACTTTTGGATTATGCTCAATCGATAAAGCATTTAAACTATTACGAACATTTTCATAGGCTTCGATATAACGCTTTGTGATGACAGTCTCATCTACGTTCTCATGGATAGCTTTTTGGATGATCTTGTCATCCACATCGGTATAATTCGACACAAAATCAACCGTGTATCCCAAGGCTGAAAAGAGTCGACGTAAGGTATCGAACACAATGATCGGTCGTGCATTTCCAATGTGGGCTTCACCGTAAACAGTAGGTCCACAGACATACATGGATACTTCATTGGATTTAATGGGTTTGAATGTTTCAATCTGATTTGTTTTTGAGTTAAAGAGCTTCATGTGCATCACCGTGTATTATTATAGCATGTCTTACCTAATTTTCATGTGTCTCAAAACCATTTGTGTTAGGATATTACTATGGTTGAAGCACTTAAATGGTTTATCGAAGTTGTAAACAAAGTCCATCGTTGGATTCTCAGTCTAAACGACCAATACACATGGGCACTTTCAGATAAAGACTTGCACTTCATCGTGTTTGGTCTCTTGGCATTAGGCTTTTTCATCATGATCCATGCCCTATTTAGACGTATCGCAAAAGTATCAATCAGTACCCTATCGTTCATCTACACCTTTACCGTCATGTTCGCCTTGGCAATGGCGATAGAATTTGGCCAACGTGTCACCCAACAGGGCATCATGGATTTTGATGATGTGTTGTTTGGGATGGTAGGTTTCTTAGTCTTTTTTATCATCTATCAATTCATTCTCGTCATTCTAAAAGCAATCCGATCTTTTATTAAAGATAGAAAGAGGTAATATGAGTATTTTAGTCACTGGAGGAACCGGCTATATTGGTTCCCACACCGTCGTTGTCTTGTTGGAAGCGGGTTATGATGTGATCATCGCAGACAACCTGTACAACAGTAAACTGGATGTCTTAGATAAGATTGAAACCATTACAGGCATCCGTCCGATGTTTTATAACGTCGATGTTTCCAAACGCAGTGAAATCGAACCTTTATTTAAGATGCATTCAATTGAAGCGATCCTTCACTTTGCAGGCTATAAGGCTGTTGGAGAATCCGTTGCTTTACCTTTAATGTATTACCGAAACAATCTTTTGGGAACGATTGAGTTGGCGGATTGTGCTGTGAAGTACAATGTGTCGAAGTTCATCTTCAGTTCCTCTGCGACGGTGTATGGCGATAATATCGTTCCTTTACATGAAGACTTACCTTTGCTTCCCACAACCAATCCCTATGGTGAAACCAAGGCAATTTCTGAGCGTATTTTAACAGACGTGGCCAAGGCAAATTCTGATTTTAACGTTACCTTATTGCGCTATTTCAATCCAATCGGTGCACATGCGAGTGGTTTGATAGGTGAGATTCCCGTTGGAACTCCGAATAATCTTATGCCGTATCTTACACAAGTTGCAAAGGGAAAACGTACGCATCTTTCTGTATTTGGCGATAATTATCCAACCGTAGATGGGACAGGCGTTCGTGATTACATCCATGTGGTAGATCTTGCCATAGGTCATATGGCTGCTCTCAAGGGGATGCATGATGGTGTCAATGTCTATAATCTTGGGACAGGTAAAGGGAGTTCGGTGTTGGAGCTCATTCAAACCTTTGAACGTGTCAATTCAATTAAGATCCCCTATCAAATCGTTGATCGTAGACAGGGCGATGTGGCGGCTTCCTATGCCGATGTATCCAAGGCGTATAACGATTTAAACTGGAAGACTGAAAAGAGTCTTGAGGACATGTGTCGAGACAGTTGGTTTTTCGAGAAAAACTTAAAAGATTGAAGTGTGAACTCTGTGTTCACGCTTTTTATTTATTAGAATATGTTAAAATAATTCCGTACAGAGAAAAATATGCAAAATAAAGCCGTCATCTTAGGTTCAAACTATTTCATTGCTTTAAGCATCTTGCGTTCCTTAGGTCCGCATGATGTTCATTGCGTTGCCTTGGATCATTCCAAAAAGAATAGTTATGCCTTTTTATCCAAATATGTCAAAGAAGCGCATGTGACTCCACACTACAAAGATCAGGAATCTGAATTTTTAGTTTGGTTGATCAATTATGCGAAAAAACAGGACCTAAAACCTGTTCTTTTTCCATGTGCGGATAATTATGTGGAGTTTATCGATAAACATTTGGATGAACTTCGAGAAGTTTATTTGATTCCTCAAACCCAAAAGGGGCTTTATACAGAAGTCATGAATAAGGATACCTTGCATGATCTTGCGGTCAAACACGGTGTTCGGGTTCCAGAGTCCTATCGTTCCAACGAAAGTAACTTAAAAACTAAAGTATCACAGAATGTGGGTTATCCCTGCATTGTAAAGCCCGTAGACTCCCCTGCCTTCACCAAAGCATTCCGTGTTAAGAGTTTCATGGTTCATGATGAAAGCGAACTGGAAACCGCTTTAAACAAGGCTCATAGCGCTGAGCTTGACGTCATTGTCCAGCGCATCATTCCCGGCTTTGACAATCATATGTATACCTACGATGCTTATATGAATCAAACTTCGGATGTGACGCATTGGGTGACCTGTAATAAATTCCGTCAGTACCCCATCAATTTCGGAGCGTCTTCATTCACCATTCAGAAATATGTACCTGAACTGCATGAAATTGGCGAACCCTTCTTCAAAGCGATGGGTTATAAAGGTTTTGCAGAGATTGAGTTCAAAAAAGATGCAAAAACAGGTGAATTTTACTTGATTGAAATCAATGTTCGTACAACGACGCTCAATTCCATGTTGCAGAGGGCTGGGGTCAACTTCCCTTATGTTCAATACTGTGAATTGACAGGCAAACCCCTTTCGAACCATGCAGTTAAAGAAGACACCAACATCGCATTCTGGTTCGAATACGAAGACATGTTGGCCATCAAAGACTACATCAAAACCAATCAATTAACCCTTAAACAAGTGCTCCCTACTTTCAAACGTCCGATCGTACCCGCAGTTTTTGACGTAAAAGATGTTAAACCATTCTTTGGCATGTTGGGCATGTTGGGCGGAAGAGCTGTCCGGAAGGTCAAGCGGATGGTGTTCCATGCATAACAATCGGATTGGCATCATCGGGGGGATGGGACCCGAGGCAACAGCCTATTATTATACCCAATTGGTCAAACGCACCCATGCGTCGAAGGACCAAGATCATTTCCATGTAATGATCGATGCGAATCCTAAGATTCCCGATCGCACCCAAGCGATCTTGAATAACGGTGAAACACCTCTACCTTATTTGATTGAAAGCATCGAACGTTTGAATCTATTGAATGTTGATAAAGCGTTCATCACCTGCATCACCAGTCATTATTTCTTTGATCAAATCAAACCCCATGCTCAATTTGAACTTATTCATGCCTTAGATGCCTTGAATAAAGCTTTACATCAAGCAAACATTAAAAAAATTGGTTTGTTGGCTACCAGTGGAACCATCAAGACCCAACTCTTTCCTAAAGCACTTAAAGATATCGAAGTCATCGTACCAAATGAATCCTCACAAGCTGAAGTCATGGACGCCATCTATAATCCTCAAAGCGGAATCAAGAGTGGTCATACCGAAGGCATCGCGCTTAAGCAACTGATTAAAGCGGGTGAAGCCTTGATTGCACAGGGAGCAGAAGTGATTATCGGTGGATGTACGGAAGTATCGATGGTTCTAAGAACAGAGCATTTCAATGTAAAATTATACGATCCGATGATCGTTACAATTGATTCCATCATAAAAGGAGATTCACTATGAAAGGTATCATCTTAGCCGGCGGTGCAGGCACACGTCTTTATCCGCTAACCATGGTCACATCCAAACAGCTTCTACCTGTTTACGATAAACCCATGATCTATTATCCATTGTCCACATTGATGTTGGCAGGCATCCGTGAGATTCTGATCATCTCAACCCCACAAGACCTTCCTAANNAAGGTTCAACCTTCACCGGATGGTTTGGCTCAAGCCTTCATCTTGGGTGAAGAATTCATTGGCACAGACAGTGTCGCCATGGTTCTCGGGGATAACATCTTCTATGGCAGTGGTTTTGGTCAATTCCTAAAAGAAGCCGTTGAAGTCTCGGAAAAGGGAAACTGTTCCTTATTTGGATACTACGTCCAAGATCCTGAACGCTTCGGCATCGTTGAATTCGATCCGAATGGAAAGGTATTGTCTGTTGAAGAGAAACCTGAACATCCCAAATCGAATTACTGCATCACCGGTCTTTACTTCTATGACAACAGTGTCGTGGAAAAGGCTAAAGGTTTGAAACCATCCAAACGAGGTGAGTTGGAAATCACCGATCTCAATCGTTTGTATCTTGAAGAAGATAAACTCCATGTCCAAGTCTTGGGCAGAGGTTTCGCTTGGTTGGATACGGGTACGATGGATAGTCTCGTCGATGCAGCAGATTTTGTCAGAACCTTGGAGAAACGACAAGGTTTGAAGATTTCTGCAATTGAAGAAATCGCCTACAATAAAGCTTGGATCACCAAAGATGAGCTGATCGAAGCCGCAAAACGTTATGGGAAATCACCTTATGGTCAGCACTTGATGGCTGTCGCAGAAGGCAAGATTCTATACTAGGGGGACACAATGAAAATACTCGTAACAGGTGGAGCAGGCTTCATCGGTGGGAATTTTGTCTTGTATATGGTCAATCAGTATCCAGAGGATGTGATTGTCAATTTGGATGCCTTGACCTATGCGGGTAATTTGGAAACATTAAAGAGTGTTGAAGATAAACCCAATTATACGTTTGTTAAAGGGGATATCGCAGATCACACCTTCATCGATCAACTCTTCAAAGATGAACAATTCGATGCGGTTGTGAACTTTGCGGCGGAGAGTCATGTGGATCGTTCGATTGCGGATCCCGGCATCTTCGTTAAGACCAATGTCTTAGGCACCCAAGTCCTTTTGGATGCCAGTAAGAAGTATGGCGTCAAACGCTATCACCAAGTGAGTACGGATGAAGTCTATGGGGATCTTCCTTTGGATCGCTTGGATCTCTTCTTCACTGAAGAAACGCCTTTGCATACCTCCAGTCCATACAGTGCATCCAAAGCAGGTGCGGATCTCTTGGTCCTTGCCTATCATCGCACCTTCCAGATGCCTGTGACCATCTCCCGTTGTTCAAACAACTATGGTCCGTATCACTTCCCAGAAAAGTTGATTCCCTTGATGATTTCAAGAGCGCTCAACAATCAAAGTCTACCGGTGTATGGTAAAGGTGAGAATGTTCGAGATTGGCTACATGTCTACGATCATTGTGTCGCCATTGACTTGATCCTACGAAACGGACACATCGGCGAAGTCTATAACATTGGTGGACATAACGAAAGAACCAACTTGGAAGTCGTTCAAACCATCCTCCGTGAATTGAATAAACCCGAAACATTGATTCAATACGTCACCGATCGCAAAGGTCACGACTTACGCTATGCCATCGATCCAACGAAGATTGAAACGGAATTGAACTGGAAACCAAAATACAATTTTGATACCGGCATCAAACAAACCATTCAATGGTATCTCGAAAATAAAGAATGGTGGCAGAACATCCTCAGTGGTGAATACAGTCATTACTTCGAAAATCAATATACCGATCTCCATAAAAAATAGGCAATCCGTAAGGAATGCCTTTTATTTTAGATATAGTCCCAAGGATTGACTGGAGAGCCATTCACACGAACTTCAAACTGCAAGTGACTGCCCGTAGCGGATCCTGTCTTGCCCATTCGTCCAATGAGTTGCCCACCCGAAACGCTATCCCCAACAGAGACATCGAATCCAGATAAATGAATGTAATAGGTTTCTAGACCACCACCATGGTCAATGATAATGTAGTTGCCATAGCTATCTGTCCAGGCTGTTTTTGTGACAGTCCCATTCGCATAGGCAAGAATGGAAGTCCCCACCTTATTGGATATATCAATGCCATCATGGAAGCTTCGTTTACCAGAAATAGGATGTGTACGCCAACCGTAATCACTGGAGAGACGACCTGTCGTCACAATGAAATTCGTTCCACTGGCTGAACCACTTGCACTTGCCGCAACTACTTTCGTACCAACGAGTACTTCCGCACTGACGGGTTCAAGGACGACAGTTTCGTTAAGCACTGTGATGTCTTGTTCATAGCCATTTAGGTATGAAATACGATAATCGACTTGTTTGATGCCATCCACACCGTCTTTAACGGTCTTACGGGTGTTGACCAGAAGACTTCCATCTTGTTTAGCGATCGTGTCATGATAGATAACTTCATCTTGTGAAGTTTCAAGTGTGACCATCACATCGAGGTAATAGCTACTTCCAGTGATGACGATCTCATCATTTGGCCAGATATGATCGAGATTCATCGTAGGATTTAAGCGCTCGATTTCAGCCACACTCAAGTTAACATTTTTTGCGATCTTCCAAACATTATCGCCTTCCTTTACGGTGTATATTTGCTCAGTTGCCTTTTGGTGTCGCAGTTTCAAATAGAGATTGTCGATTATATTCAGTTGTGTCCGTTCAACTTGAACTGGAACGATTTCAATGTTCTGTTTGAAACGCACATCCACAACACTGGTTTTCTCATTGAGCTCAGGTGTCATGCTTGAGCTAAAATCTTCTAGTGCCTTGGCAATCTGGGTGACACTTTCTAAAACAAACCAGGTTTCCCCATCGACGATGAGTTCATAGGCACTTACTTTAGTTTGTGTCTCCATGGCTCTGATGCTTGTAAACCCTGATAAAATAAAGAAAAGACCCAACATGGCAAGACTGAATAATCGCTTGCCTTGAGATCTTTTATGTTTGTGTGTGTTTTTCATTAATAAAGAACTCCGATTCATAATGCCCGTATTATAACAAGCTCTTTAGGATATGAACACCCCTAAAATAGACATTTATTGTGAAATTTGTGACACAATTTTTTATAATTAGAGACATAATTTTAATATTATGTCTCTATATGATTCTTATCGTTATAAATCTAAAAAAAGCTCTTGATTAAGAAATAAAGGATGAAACCTAGGGCAATCCCTAAGAATGCTTTAAAAAAAGATTGATTTTTCATGTGTGTTCCTATTGTTGGATCAATTTAGCCAAACGATGTTTCATACCGGACTTACTGATCGGTTTTTCATACTGAATCTCATATTTTTCACAAAGTTCATTTAAACTCGCTTCAGGATAAGCCAATCTCAGTTCCGCGACCTCTTTCAATTTAGGCTCAAGTTCCACATAGCGTCCTTCATCGATCAAATGCCGAATAACTTCAAGTTGATCATTAGCCGCAGCCATGGTTTTCATGACATTCGCAACTTCACAATTATCCAAGCGTGTCAGGTTATTGTGAAAGTCACGTTGGATGCGGATGTCTTCAAAATCCAAAACGGCATTGTTTGCTTGAACCATGCGTAGAAAATCTGATATTTTTTCGGATGCCTTGAGATAAACGACATGTTGTTTGCGACGTAGGATATATTTCGCACCTAAGTCAAAACGATTCATGATCGATTGGATGTAATTCGCGTGATTGATATCTTGGGTAACGATCTCACAGTGATAATTGGATTTCTTAGGCGAGTTGATGCTTCCAGCAGCCAAGAAAGCCCCAGCTAGATAAGCTCGTGCGCAACACTCTTTCCTAACGATGGCTTTAGTGGGATGTGAGGTTAAACCTTGAGCATTCCATAAGCCGAGTGCTGTTAAGATCTCAGTCACTTTGGTAAGTACTTGGATTTCATAGACATTATTCTTCTTAAGATTCATGCGTTTCATCACAGATAGATTCATCTTTGGTGCGAATTGTTCCTTCATCAACTTAAAAGCCCGTTTTGCGGTTGTGGCATTCTCAGTTTTAATCGATAAAACAAGATTTTGGTTACGAATGACCATGGAAGAACTCAATTGAATCAGAGCTGCGGTTTCCGCTTTCTGACAACAGGCTTTGAGCTCCACATTGGCAATTTCATGTTTTACTTCTTGTGTGAATGACATTTCAACGAACCTTTCTAAACAATTCTTCTAAGACATCACGAATCTTGTTTGGGTCATGACGAACCCGTTCCGTATCAAATTTTAAAAGTTTCTTCTTGATGAGTTTATAATCGTGTTCCTTGGCTTTGATTTGAACAGGAAAGGCTTCACGATCCACATAACGAACAAGGACAGATGTTGGGATGATGTCATTCGCATAGATGACCACATCCATCTTGACCTGTGCATGTTGCTCAATGGCTTGGACATGATCCTCTAGTCCATAACCCTCCGTTTCACCGGGCTGACTCATCGCATTAGCCACATAAACCTTTTGTCCTTTATTGTTCTGTAAAGCTTTACGGATCTCCGGAATGATCACATTCGGGCAGATGCTCGTATAAATGCTCCCGATTCCAAAGATGATCACATCAGCTTGTTCAATGGCATTCACCGCTTCCTTGGTTGCTTTAACAGGCACATCATAAAAAACTTCGAGGATACGATGGCGGCTTGTGGGGATATTGCTTTCCCCTTTGACGATGGTCCCATCTTCCATTCTGGCTAAAAGTCGGACCACTTGATGCGTTGAAGGAACGATGTCCCCTTTTACATTCAAGACTTTTGAGATGGTGGTCACCGCATCCATGAAACTGCCTGTTTTCTTTGTGAGAGCAGTAAGAATGATGTTTCCTAGATTATGTCCAACCAGTTCATTTTCTGCACCTAATTCTGCAGCTTCATCTTTTTCAAAGCGATAGCTCATTAGGATTGACATTAAGCTTTCACTCTCAGCCAAAGCAATCATGACACTGCGAATATCACCCATGGCAGGAATATGATACGCACGACGCAAACGACCCGTACTTCCACCATCATCCGCAACGGTCACAATAGCTGTGATGTCCACATTTTCAATTTGCTTCAAACCTCTTAAAATGGTTGATTGGCCAGTCCCCCCACCAATAACCACGACTTTTAAATTACGTTCCATACTTACTCCAGATCGCGATGATCCTTGAAACAACGATATTCTTTTCCATAATTCTCATACGCCCAGTTGACTAAGGAAACAGAACGATGTTTCCCTCCTGTACACCCAATGGCTACGGTAAAGTGATTCTTTCCTTCACGGATGTACTCTTTAAACGCATAGTCTAAAAATGATTTTAGCTTCTTAATGAAACGTTGTGTTTCTTTCTTCTCAATCACATAGTCATATACAGGTTTATCGTTTCCCGTGAGTTCTCTGAGTTCTTCATTCCAGTATGGATTTGGGAGGAAGCGGACATCAAAGACGAGGTCCGCATCCATCGGTAGCCCGTTCTTATAACCAAAGGAAATAAAACTGATTGAAAACGGCGCTCTTTCATTAATCGCAAAGACTTGATTCAAACGTTGTTTAAGCTCAGTCGCATTCAGATGTGAAGTTTCCACAACCATGCAGTTCTGCTCTTTTAGATTGCTTAACATATCACGTTCAACTTGAATACTGTCTTCAAGGGTCTGTGCTTGTTGAGATAGAATCATCGGGTGTGTTCGACGTGTGAACTTATAGCGTTTTAATAGCTCTGTATGGCTCGCTTCCAATAAGATGATTTGCAGATCGATATCCAAAATGCCAAATGTCTGCTTAAATGCGTTGAAGTCGATCAGATTGGTCGACAACGCTAGATTTTGAAAACGTGGATCATCATGACGTATGATGATTTCCAATAAATCAGGTAAAAGTTTTACTGGAAATTGATCCATACAATGATAGCCCATATCCTCCAAAATCCCCATGGCTGTGGTTTTACCAGCACCAGACATTCCAGATACCAAAATGACGCGATGTTTCTTTTGACTCATGTTCAACCTCTTTGTTTCATTCTACCACGCATCCGGGTGGTCCTCAAGTTCTCTAATCTCAATCGTTAAAGCGTGACGAAAATAAAAGACTTACATTCATGTTTTAACATGCGTGTAAGTCTAAATTGATTCGTTATGCATCAAATTCTTTGATGTAATGGAATGCCATTTGAGCCGCAATCGCCCCATCATTGACCGCTGTGACGATTTGTCGAAGTGGTTTGACAACCACATCGCCTGCGCCATAGAGTCCTGGAATCCTCGTCTCCATTTTCTCGTTCACAATCATGTAGCCCAAGGCATCGGTGACGCCGAGATCTTTAATACATGTTGTGGATGGTGTCGC
>DHGC01000088.1 GCA_002402585.1 Erysipelotrichaceae bacterium UBA4808
AGTGGCGTCCCACGTGAAGAAATCTTCTTGACCACAAAGTTATGGATTTCTGAAGCAGGCTATGAAAAAGCCAAAACATCTCTACTTGAATCTCTTGAACGCCTCGGTTTGGACTACATTGATATGGTCTTGATCCACCAACCTTTTGGTGATGTCTATGGAAGCTATAAAGCCATGACAGAACTCTATAAAGAGGGTAAGATTAAAGCCATCGGTGTCTCCAATTTCTATCCTGATCGCTTGGTTGACTTTGCAAAACACAACGAAGTCATTCCTGCAGTCAATCAAATTGAACTTCATCCTTTCCACCAACAACCCAAAGCACTAGAAGTCATGGCGAAGTTTGGTGTACAACCTCAAGCTTGGGCACCTTTTGCAGAAGGTAAGAATGATTTATTCACAAACCCTGTATTAAAGGCCGTTGGTGATAAGTATGGTAAATCCAATGCACAAGTCGCACTTCGCTACTTGATTCAGTTAGGTGTCTGCGTATTACCTAAAACCGTCACAAAATCGCGTATGGTCGAAAACAAAGATGTGTTTGACTTCGAACTGACAAATGAAGACATGGAAGCCATCAAACAATTGGATGCGGGTAAGTCACTCTTCTTCTCACACCAGGATCCAGAAATGGTCGAAAGACTGGTTGGACTCACACGTAAATTCTAAAACCAGACTGTATTTGAACGCCATGGATATGGATTCAGATACAGTTTTTTTGATCCCCTTCCACAATTCCACATAATATTGTGTAAAATATTTCATCCATCAAAACTTGCATTCTTAACGTTTTATCTCTATGATAAAACTCGTACCATGAAAAATTTCTTACGTAACTTACAGTATTCCATCTACCGTTTCATGCAAGGTCGAAACGGCTATGACCAACTCAACTATGCCTTGCTTGTTTTATACATCCTCTTGACCTTGATTTTCAGTCTCTTCTTTGATCCCAACATCCTCTTCAATCTTTTAGAGTATGCCTTGATTATCTTGATCTTTTATCGAGCCTTCTCGCGCAAGATCTACAAGCGTCAAAAAGAGAACATGGCGTTCATGAACCTCACACGTCCAGTACGTTCTTGGTTCAAAGTCATCAAACTGAATCTCAAAGAAAAACAATACAAACACATGCAATGCCCACGTTGTCATCGCACACTACGTGTTCCTCGTGGACGCGGTAAGATCGAAATAACTTGCCCGCATTGCAAAATTGAATTTACACGTAAATCCTAGAAAGGAAATCAATGTTCAACATTATTCGTTACCTTCTTCTCTTCTTCCTAATTAACATCGTCTTTAATGCCTTGGTTGGAGTCAATCCACTCTTCCGCTATGTTATTTATGCTGGCTTGATGTTTTACTTTTTCAGGAGCATGCGTTTCGTTGCCCCAAGGAGTAGACCCGGAAGTTACACCTACCAAGAGCCCGTCAATCCTACACCCCGCAGCAACGGTGATGTGATTGATGTGGAATTCACAGAACGAGAAGACAAGTCAGGCAACTGACTTTTTTAGTGTCCCTTATAAAGGACAGTATGCTTGAAAGTATTAAACACTCATGTTTTAATGCCCTTGGGTGGGGAACAAGTACACTTCTGTGTACTTGTTTTCTTTGTCATAACAACTTCTTGTTCACAAATTCACAAAATGTTGTATGATAATAACTATCAGGGGGCTATGTATGGGCGAGTTTCTATTTTGGATCGTATTTATTCCAGGTTTATTCTTCTTTATCATGTATCAAGTTTCGAAAGACAAGAGTATTTAAAAAGACGCAATTTGCGCCTTTTTTTCACTCGTAGAGATAATGATATAATGCACCGATCAAATTCGAATCATTCCCGAAGGTACAACGAACGACTTCTGGCTGTTTGATTGGTGAAAAAGGATGTAAGTTACTAAAAAGTATGTTTAACTTTTCATTGAATTTCTCAATCAAGACATCCTGAGCACTGATGCCACCACCAATCGCTACACGTTGATTATCCAAAACGGTTTGAATCGAATAGATTGCATTCGCAAAATTCACTGCGAACTCATCCATGATCGCATGTGCATCCTCATCCCCTGCATGGTACGCTTCAAAGAAACGTCGGCCATTTACTTCTTTCACATCCATACCCTTACGCATCGCAAAGGGCACTGTCAGTGCACCTGTCCCATTGATTTGAGCCCACGCTTGAATGGGATCATTCACAGGTTTGATTGTCGTTGGAAGATTAGACAGTTCTCCCGCTGCGAAATTATACCCTCTAAGCAATTTACCATGCGCTACGATTCCACCGCCAATACCCGTACCTAAAGTCAAAACCATTCCGGACTCAATTCCTTTTAATGAACCCATCCAGAGTTCTGCTAAGGCAGCACATTTCGCATCATTTTCTAATACAACAGGCAAATCAACACGTTTTGAAATCAAACCTGTCATAGCGACATTGTAGTTGTAGCGGATCGCACCACCTGTGAACATAAAGCCATTCTTACTATCCACACGTCCAGGAACGCTCATCACAACCGCTTCCACATCAGGTTTGAAGCGATCTACGATTGACCCAATCGCTTCCACAAAATCTTCTAAACTCGTATGTGGTGTATCAATCAAACCTTTTTCTAAAAACTGAGCCTTCTCATCTAATAAAGCAAACTTGATTTCCGTACCTCCTACATCAATTCCAACGTATTTCTTCATAAGTTCCCTTTCCAATCGACATTAAATGATATAAAGGCAAATGAATGCCTATTTTATCTACCATCAATGGACGTGTCGTCAAATTATAACAAGCGTCCAATAAACCTTGTTCAACCAAACGCATCATTTTACGTAAGGCCTTCTCACTCTCATAACTCAAACCAATACGCTTCTCTCCAACCATCGCCACCAAGAAATCATGTTGACCATGTTCGGCATAATAGAGTTTGATGTTTCGTTTGACCAAGATATCCGCAACACCATTGATGAGATAAGGATTGTGTTGCAGAAGATTCAAATCACTTAATCGATCTATGGACTCCTCATTTAATTGACCACTTAAACAGCCCACATCACGAATCATAAAGATGAAATTCTCACTTCGTGTGTTATCAACCAAAGGAAAGTTGGTGTTTTTAAGTTTATAGATGACAAACGCCCAACCCATACGATAGATATAGAGAATGCTCCTGAGATAATTCCGATGTGTCGCTTTCTCATCCATATCCTTATACATAAAGCGCATGTTTCCCTTTGCAATCTGCTCTGGAATCGAACTGTACAATTTCAGGAATCGTTCACGTTCCTTAGGTAACACATGCATCAACATTTTACTTTTATAACTTTCTTCAATTGCCTTCTGGACATTACGTACTTCACTCATATTATACGAACCAAGATACGTGATCACGGCTTTAGGCATCCCACCGACCAAAAGATACGTCTTGAATAGGTTAAGCATTTGATCATGCAAGTCCACGTTTAACTGCTCATTATGAACATAAGCTTGATGAACCTGATCCAATATATCTGAAGACACATTATTCGCCCATAAGAATTCTTCTAAATCCAAAGCATGCATACGCACACTATTAACTTCATCACTTGGTTCAAAAAACGCCAAACGTGAAACAGTCCCAATACAATCATAACGTCGATCATGTGATAGCTTTTTCATGGCTTCATAAGCTTCTGGACAATAATCCATTTCATCCATTAGGATCAATGTTTCATAAGGTACACAAGCCGCACCCTTGACCATCATCACGATTTGTAGAATCATCGCATCCACATCCATCGGTGTATCAAAAATTCTTCGCATGTATGGAAATTGATTGAAATTCAACTTAACGACCTGTTTATACTTTTGAAACGCAAAGCTCTTTAAAACAAAGCTCTTCCCAATATCTTGAGGACCCTCGATGATAAGTGACTTACGATCGGAACTTGCGTACCAATCTTCAAGTGTTTGGATTATTTTACGGCGTAACATATCTATCTTATTTTCGCATAGATGAGCCAAGATAAACAAGAAAAAAAGTCCCCTAAGGTCAATCCCTTAAGAAACTTCATTAAACTAAGCTTTTTGAACCGTAAATGTCGTCCCAAAAGTATCAACTTCTGCGGAAACGATGACTTGCGGTGTCAAGGGTTTATCCATTGGACTCCGTTTTTCATTGACGATCTTGTCAATGTATTCCATTCCTGACACAACCTTACCAAATGCGGCGTATTGACCATCCAAATGTGGCGCATCCGCTACCATGATGAAGAATTGCGAACCGGCACTATTGGGTTGACCTGAACGTGCCATTGAGATGGTTCCACGCGTATGTTTCAAATCATTTTTGAATCCATTGGATGAGAATTCACCTTTGATATTATAACCTGGACCACCGGTGCCTGTTCCTTGCGGACAGCCCCCTTGAACCATAAAACCAGGAATTACACGGTGGAAAATCAAGCCATTATAGAAGCCCTCTTGGACCAAGTAAATGAAATTACTGACTGTATTCAGCGCAACTTCAGGATACAATTCGATGTTTACAGTATGATTACTTTCTAAAGTTAGTGTGACCAGCGGATTTCGCATAAGTATCTCCTTTGCCTAATGCTTTTATATCATACTCAAATCTTTGTTTAAAAGCAATCTTATGGTATTGTAAAGTCATGAAAGCTTATACGCTCCAATCCAAAATACAACACCCTATTCTTATCAGTGATGAGAAGATGATCGCCTATCTCGTTGGCCAACGATTTCATGTTCAAGAAAGGTTCCTTGGCTTACTGATCAGTCCATCTGATGTCATTCTCTTTTTAAATGAGCTCTTCCCGACAAAGTTAACTGGGATTAAAATTGTCCGTTTCAATGACATCGATGATCCCATCAAACGTTTGAACGATCACATCCACAGTGATCTTCTGTATGTGGATAAACATCTTAAGTCTGGATTTCTCTTAAGACTCATGAAATTAAATCCACTCCTTAAAGTTGAACTCGATGATCTTGCGGATCGCATCCGAGCCATTAAAGACAATGATGAGATTGAAACGATGCGCATCGCCAGTCAAATCAACGATGCCGTTATGAACGAAGTTGAAGCCTTGTGTGTCCCTGGCGTCCGTGAGAAAGAAATCGCTGCACAGATTGAAGATCTCTTTATTTCTAAAGGTGCGACAAGTGTCAGTTTCCCGCCCATCATCGCTTTTGGCACGAACACTGCAGACCCTCATGCAGTCCCCAATGATACAGAACTAAAAGAAGGCATGCCTGTCATCATCGATATGGGTTGTCTTTATCAAGGGTATTGTAGCGATATGACCCGTAGTTTCATTATCGGTGAGAATAAGAAGCTGGAAGAAATCTATCAGATTGTCAAGCAAGCCAATCTTGCCGCAATCGATGCCGTCAAACCTGGCATCTTCTTAAAAGACATTGATAAAGCTGCTCGCGATGTGATTCGCGATGCGGGTTATGGGGATGCCTTCATTCATCGTACCGGTCACGGAATTGGTCAAGATGTCCATGAACCCTTTGATGTCAGTTCAAACAGTGACATTGTGGCCCAAGTTGGTATGATCTTCTCAATTGAACCTGGCATCTATCTGCCTCGTCTTGGCGGAATTCGAATTGAAGACTTGGTCGTCGTAACCGAAGATGGCTGTGAAGTCTTAAATCATTATAAGAAGTAAAAAATCCTCGCAAGAGGATTTATTTGATTAGAGACTTAAGATACGCATAGATGAACGCATCGATATTACCATCCATGACCTTCTGCAAATTACCATCTTCTTCACCCGTTCGATGATCCTTAACCAAAGTATAAGGCATGAAGGTGTATGAGCGAATCTGGGAACCCCATTCAATGGCTTTTTGTTCACCTTTGATGGATGCGAGCTTCGCTTCTTGTTTTTCAATTTCTAATTGATACAATTTACTCTTTAACATATTCATGGCTGTCTCACGATTGTTCAATTGTGAACGCTCTGTTTGACAGTTGACCACGATCCCCGTCGGTTTATGAATCAAGCGTACCGCTGAAGAAACCTTATTGACATTCTGACCGCCTGCTCCACTCGCATGGCGCGTTTCAAGCACAATATCATTGGGATCGATGTTGATTTCAATTTCTTCATTGAACTCAGGCATGACATCCAAGGAACAGAACGATGTATGACGTCTTCCTGAAGCGTCAAAGGGTGAGACACGCACCAAACGATGCACGCCTTTCTCAGCCTTTAAGAAACCAAAGGCCATATCACCTTCAACCAAGAACGAAACTGATTTGATTCCAGCCTCATCGCCCTCTTGATAATCCAAGACCTTAACTTTATACCCTTTATTTTCTGCATAACGGGTATACATACGATAAAGCATTTCAGCCCAATCCTGAGATTCGGTTCCACCCGCTCCAGGATGAAGCTCCAAGATGGCATTACTGTGATCATAGGGATGGGATAAGAGAATCTTGATTTCGAAATCTTCAAACTCACGTTGCGCTTCCACCACTTCATCTTCAATCATCGCCATCATATCTTCGTCAAACTCAGACTTTAACATATCCACGGTCTCATCCATGGATGCATAACGCTTATCAAGCGACTGATAGGAATCAAGGATGCTTACCAAACCATTCTTCTCATTGATTAAAGCTTGAGCTTTCTTGCGATCATCCCAGAAATGCTCATCCATCATCAAATGATCAATTTCATCAATGCGACTTTGTTTACCAGCTAAGTCAAAGAGAGTCGCCAAGTTGCTTCAACTTGGCTTTGATCTCAGTGACCGATTGTTTCATTTCATAAACTTCCATTATTTTTTCCTCACTTCCACACGCATTCT
>DHGC01000027.1:0-21018 GCA_002402585.1 Erysipelotrichaceae bacterium UBA4808
GAAACATTTATTTTTTAGGAAGGATCCGTTCCTTAAAGCCCATATACGGACGAAGAGCAATTGGAATATTTACTGATCCATCTTCATTTAAGTTATTCTCCAAAAAAGCAATCAACATCCGTGGTGGTGCCACAACAGTATTATTCAATGTATGGGCAAAATATTTCTCATTTTCACCTTGAACACGGATTTGTAAACGTCTTGCTTGCGCATCCGTAAGATTCGAACAACTTCCAACTTCAAAGTATTTTTGTTGACGTGGGCTCCACGCCTCTACATCTACAGATTTGCTCTTTAAATCAGCCAAATCACCAGAGCAGCACTCTAAAACACGCACAGGCACATCCAATGTTCTAAAGAAATCAACCGTATTGTTATAAAGTACTTCAAAATACTTCTTACTGTCTTCCGGTTTACATACTACAATCATTTCTTGTTTCTCAAATTGATGAATCCGATATACGCCGCGTTCTTCAATACCGTGTGCACCGACTTCTTTCCTAAAACACGGAGAATAACTTGTGTAAAGATATGGTAGATCCTTTTCCTCTAAGATTGTATCAATGAACTTTCCAATCATCGAGTGTTCACTTGTCCCAATCAAATAGAGATCTTCGCCTTCAATCTTATACATCATATTTTCCATTTCCGCAAAGCTCATGACACCCGTTACCACTTCACTACGAATCATGTAAGGAGGAATGACATAATCGAATCCACGATCAATCATAAAGTCACGAGCATAGCTCAAAATACCACTGTGCAATCGCGCGACATCTCCTATCAGATAATAAAAGCCGTTCCCACTGGTTTTACGTGCCGCATCTAAATCAACACCCTTAAGCTTTTCCATGATGTCGATATGATATGGAACATCAAACGGTTTAAGTTCTGGTTTTCCAATGCGTTGTCTCTCCACATTCTCACTATCGTCTTTACCTAAAGGTACCGTATCATCGATAAGGTTGGGAATCACCAGCATTCTTTGACGGATTTCAGCTTGTAAAGGTTCTTCACTCGCTTCTAATTCAACCAACTCCTGCGCATAGGCTTGAACTTGTTTTTTAACCTCTTCGGCTTCTTCAAACTTCTTTTGTCCCATCAAAACGCCAATCTGCTTGCTTAACTTGTTTCTTAATCCACGTAAATCATCTGCACGCGTCTTCGTTTGGCGATATCTAACATCTAAATCGATAACTTCATCCACCAATTGAATGCGATCGTGTTGGAACTTCTTACGCATATTCTCTTTTACTAATTCTGGATTCTCACGAATCAACTTGATATCTAACATTTCATTTCTCCTTTTAAAATAAAAAAAGCCCTTTAAGGGACGATGTGAACCGTGGTGCCACCCTCGTTGTAATGTTTCACGTGAAACATTACCACTCATGCAGATAACGGGTGCACCGGAATTAAATTCACTCAGGGGTGGAATTCAAACAAGTTCGCAACTTTCACCAATACGTGCATCTCTAAGTGTTGTGTTTGATTAGTCCCGTCTTCGATTCTGTACTAATTGTATAAATTGCATCCTTTGATGTCAAGAAACACATGTTTTTTAGTTAATTTGGCCAAAAAATTTACTATCCTCTTGGTTGATGTGCTCAATTACAACTTTTTCAACCAAAAAAGCCATCAATGCTCCTAAGCTAATCTCGCCAACAAGTGCTTTCCCTGAAATGATTTCATATTCTTGAAGTATTCTTTGATGAATTGAACGATGCTCTAAATAATTCGTATAACCTGATTGATACAAGATCGCTTCTTCTTTGCTGAAATGTGTTCGTATATGTGTTGTCATTCTTAGGATCAACTCCTTAATCGAATCAACTTGTACACGATTGATAATTGAATCATGTAAATCGTTTGTATAATAAACCAACAATTGATGATCAGCATCAATTTCCTTATTCCCTGAATCCAATTCACTTCGCCACTCGATTCGATTGAAAAACTCTGGTAAATCTTCATCAGCGACCCAGATATTGTAACGATCACGTCCTGTTTGTTTTGCTTTATAAAGAGATAAGTCGACTCGCTTAAACCAATGTTCTATTTCTTCTTCAATCTCATATTCAGCTCCCCCGATACTCACTGTTATGGAGCCAATCACATCAAATACGCTCTCTCTGAAATTTTGATTAATTTTTTCAGCGATTGTAATCATTCCATCTCGTTCAGTATCAGGTAACACAACCAGAAATTCCTCTCCACCCCAACGATAAGCTCGATCACTCGCTCTTAAAGAATGGGCAATGATCTCAGCTGTCTGTTTTAGCACAGCATCGCCTACATCGTGTCCGTGGATATCATTCACTAACTTAAAACGATCTAAATCAATTAGCAACATCCCCATTGGTGACTTGTTTCTTTTCGAGGACGCAACTAAGAATTCAATATCATAATCAAAATAATGTCTGTTTGCCAATCCAGTCAATTGATCGCGAAGTGCTAACTTCTCTAATTCATTATTCTTCTCATCCAAAGATTGCATCGATTTCATAGTGTCCAACCACATTGATAGTGCAAACCACAAACTTACACTGACTACACTCAAAATTAAGAAAACATTGGATTGAAAATTATTGTTGATGATTAATGATGTTTGAACACTATAATATAGAATCACAATCAATCGGATCAACCAAATAATCATGCTCGATATAATAAAATAACGCGTCATTTTTTTTGCTGAGTCTGAGACATCTATCGCTTTATGGTTTAAATCAACTAAAGCTTCAATGAAATAAAATGCTATCGTTAACGATACAATAAAGACCCTCGCCAAGTAGTTTTCTAAAACCACTGCAAATAAATAGACGAGTAATAGTGAAAAAATAGTTATAGCGACCGACAAACGGCTTATCTTTCTTAGATTAAAAACCAAACGAATCCCCATCAAAATGAATATATACGATAGGAAATTAAAACCATTATAAAGAACAAAAGCGTAGAAGGCTGGCAATACAGCCTGATATCCTAATAATGCATAACTGAAACCAAGTAAAACAAACGAAATAGCAAAAATAAGAAGATACTGTTCGCGTTTCACTTGGTAAATCATCAGGTTGATTACTGAATAGATACCGGCTAATACAATGAGTGTAATAATGAGATTGTTTGTTTCCATTGTTGTCATTATAGCAAGTAAAAGAAAAAGTGTTGAGTTATTCCTCAACACTTATCTCTTTTATCACGTTTTCTTCTGAATCTTCTTGTTCTTTTTCTAAAACAGCGACTGTTTGAAGGTATTGTTCATCTTGAACGTTTATTAAACGAACTCCTTGCGTGCTTCTTCCATAGACACCTACTGTTTCAAGGCTGATACGAATGATGACGCCTTCATTGGTGACCATCAAGAGATCTTCATCTCCATTAACAGCCTTCAACTCAACAAGTTCACCATTCTTCTCAGTAATGTTAATTGTCTTAACGCCTTTTGCACCACGATTAGTGATTCGATATTCACTCAGTTCAGACCTCTTACCATAACCATTTCGGGTAACAGATAGGATAAATTGTCCTTCCTTGTCTGTAGCGATACCAACGACATTGCTACCATCGGTATTAAAACCCTTTACCCCACTTGCTGTACGACCCATTGGACGAACATCTTGTTCATTGAAACGAACAGCTTTACCATTCGAACCTGCAATGATGATTTCATCATGACCAGAGGTCAATTTAACCCCGATCAGCTCGTCGTTTTCTTTTAATGTAATCGCAATCTTACCCGTCTGACGAATCGATTCAAATTCACTTACTTGAACACGTTTACACAAGCCATCCTTTGTCACAAAAAACAAATACTTTCCTTCATGTTCTGGATTGTAAGCAACGAGAGATCGAATCTTCTCACCTTCATCCATTTCTAAAAGATTGACGACAGGGATCCCCTTCCCAATACGACTTGCTTGAGGAATGCGATAACCCTTGATTCGATAAACACGTCCAAGGTTGGTAAATAATGCTAAATAATCATGTGAGTTCATCGTCAAGAATTGATCAACGACATCATCTTGATTGACACTCATGCCTTTGACACCCTTACCACCACGGTTTTGTGTCTTGTATACATCCACGTTTGTGCGTTTTATGTAACCATTAGTTGTCATCGTAACAACCACATCTTCTTTTGGTATCAGGTCTTCATCTTCAAAATCGATATCCGATTCCATAATTAATGAACGACGTTCATCTGAGAATCTTCGCTTGATTTCTAGCATTTCTTCCTTAATGATGTTCACGACACGCGAATGGTTCACTAATATGTCACGATAATCTTCAATCGACAACATAACCGCTAGATATTCATCCTCGATTTTCTGACGCTCTAAACCCGTCAAACGGCGCAAACGCATTTCCAGAATCGCTTTAGCTTGAATTTCAGATAAACCAAAGTTTTCCATTAAGTTATTAGAAGCGCTACTATCATCTTTACTGGAGCGAATGATACGAATTATTTCATCAATATTATCAAGTGCAATTCTGAATCCTTCCAACAAATGCGCACGATCCAACGCTTTATTTAATTCAAACTGTGTTCGACGACGTACGACATCAATCTGATGTTCATTATAGATCATCAAAACTTCTTTTAAATTCAATAATTTAGGTTCATTTTTGACCAAAGCCAAGGTATTGACCCCAAACGTCGATTGCAAAGCTGTCATCCGATACAATTGATTTAAAATGACTTCCGCTTGTACATCACGTCGTAATTCAATAACGACACGAATACCTTCTCGATTGGATTCATCTCTCAAATCAGTAATTCCTTCAATCTGCTTTTCACGCACAAGGTTCGCAATTTTTTCGACCATGTTTGCTTTATTGACTTGATACGGAATTTCCGTAACGATTAAAACCTTTTTACCGTTCGGTAAATCCTCAATTTCAACCTTGGAACGAACCGCAACCGATCCTCGACCTGTCTCAAATGCTTGTTTGATACCAGCGCGACCTAAAATGATCCCTCCGGTCGGAAAATCCGGTCCAAAGATGTAGTTTTCCATCAAATCAAAGATCGTCAACTCAGGATTCTCCAACAATGCTAAGGTCGCATCAATCGTTTCACCTAAATTGTGAGGAGGAATATTGGTAGCCATTCCAACCGCAATCCCAGTTGCCCCATTTACGAGGATATTAGGGAAACGAGCAGGCATGACTGTTGGTTCACGCTCTTCACCATCATAGTTATCAGCGAAATCAATGGTATCCCGATTGATATCTTTAACCAACTCCATCGCAATCTTCGACATCCGCGCTTCTGTATAACGCATTGCCGCAGCCCCATCTCCATCGATTGAGCCAAAGTTTCCATGACCTTCAACCAGCATATAACGATATGAGAAATCTTGAGCCATACGAACCATTGAGTCATATACCGCTGTATCACCGTGAGGATGATACTTACCAATGACTTCCCCAACGATACGCGCCGACTTCTTAAATGGTTTATCAGATGTCATTCCTAAATCATTCATCGCATACAAGATACGACGATGAACAGGTTTCAATCCATCTCTAACATCTGGTAAAGCTCGTTGTACGATAACACTCATCGCATAATCTAAAAAAGACGTCTTCATCTCAGAGGAGATATTGATCTGTTTTATTTTATCAAATTGATTTTCTTCCATATCATCCTCCTAAATATCCAAATTCTTGACATAAATCGCATTCTCAGTGATGAAATTACGTCGTGGCTCAACTTCATCTCCCATCAACATATCAAACACCATGTCTGCTTCCATAGCATTCTCAACCGTTACTTTCATCAAGGTACGATGTTCCGGATCCATTGTGGTGTCCCACAACTGCTCTGGATTCATTTCACCCAAACCTTTGTATCGTTGAATATTGGTCTTCTCACCTAATTCTTGTCTGAAGATATCCAATTCAGCCTCTGTATAGGCATATCGTTCCTGATTACCCTTACTGATTTTATAGAGAGGCGGTTGGGCGATATAAATATAGCCTTCCTCTACCAATTTCTTAAGATAACGATAAAAGAACGTCAATAACAATGTCCGTATATGCGCCCCATCCACATCGGCATCGGTCATGATGATGATTTTATGATAACGCAGTTTACTGATATCAATTTCTTCACCAAAACCACAACCAAAGGCCGTAAACATGGAACGAATTTCTAAATTTTCAAAAATACGATGTGCACGTGCTTTTTCAACATTTAATACCTTACCACGTAATGGTAAAATCGCTTGAAACTCACGATTGCGTCCCATTTTAGCACTACCACCCGCAGAATCCCCTTCCACCAAATAGATTTCAGAGAGATACGGATCACGACTAGAACAGTCGGCCAACTTTCCTGGTAATGAAGAAACCTCTAAAACCGACTTACGACGCGTCAATTCACGCGCCTTCTTCGCAGCCAAACGTGCCTTAGACGCGATTACAGCCTTATCAATGATGATTTTAGCTGCACTCGGGTTCTCCATCAAATAACGTTCCAATTGCTCACCAAAGACACTGGACACAATCTTACGAACTTCACTGTTACCAAGCTTTGTCTTGGTTTGTCCTTCATATTGAGGATCCGGATGCTTAACTGAAATGATACCCGTCAAACCTTCACGAACATCCTCACCTTGCAAAGCTTCCTCATCCTTCTTAAGAACACCACTTTCTTTTGCATAGTTATTGATGATACGCGTTAAAGAAAGTCTAAAACCTTCTTCATGCGTACCCCCTTCATGTGTATTGATATTATTGCAAAAGGAATAGATATTTGGCATATAGCCATCATTGTATTGAATCGCAACCTCAACTTGAATGTTATCTTCTTCACCTTCGACATAAATGACGTCAGGATGAATTGGAGATTTATTCTTATTGATGAAACTGACATATTCTTTGATTCCGCCTTTATAAAGATAACTGAACTCAGAAGGCTCATGTCGCTCATCTACGAAATCAATCTTGATGCCTTTATTCAAAAATGCAATTTGTTGAAGACGATCCTTAATCGTCCCATGGTCATACGACAAAGTCTCTGTAAAGACACGATCATCCGCCATAAAACGAACCAAACTGCCATGACGATCTGTCGTTCCAATAACCTTCAAATCTTCTACAGCCTTACCACCATCTTCAAAACGCATGAAATAAACTTTTCCATTTAAATGAACCGTTACTTCCAACCAACGAGATAAAGCATTGACGACCGAAGCCCCAACACCATGGAGTCCACCAGAGACTTTATAAGCGCCTCCACCAAACTTACCCCCAGCATGAAGCACGGTAAAAATTGTCTCAACCGAAGATTTACCAGTCTTTTCATGGATACCTACCGGCATCCCACGACCATTATCTTCAACTGTAACGATGTTATCTTTATCAATCCGAACCGTGATGTGATCCGCGTGCCCTGCCAATGCCTCATCAATTGAGTTATCGACGATTTCCCAAATCAAATGATGTAGCCCTCGTTGCGATGTTGATCCAATATACATCCCCGGCCGTTTACGTACCGCTTCCAATCCCTCCAAAACTTGGATGTCATCAGCTGTATACGAATGACTTACTGGTAAATTACTCATAAAATAGAACTCCTTTCAAATACTTTGCCACCCTTTACTTCAAACACCGTAATCTGATCCTTCAACCAGAGTTGGACATCTTCCAAATCCGTTGTGGTAATCATAGTTTGTGTATTCAGATGCAAAACATCAAACAAAGCGATACGCTTCTGTTTATCTAACTCACTGAACACATCATCCAGCAAGAGTATGGGTTTATCTCCACTCATTTCTTCAATAACTTCAATCAAAGCACATTTCAAAGCCACAATAATCAATCGCTTCTGACCTTGTGACGCAACACTTGTTACGAACTGATTATCCATTGAAAAGATATAGTCGTCACGATGAATCCCAACATGTGTCAACTTAAACACACGATCACGATCCAAATTTCTTCGGTACTTATCAATCAAATCATATTGTAAATGATCCGACCACTCAACAGGTCCCTGATAAGCAATCTTTATACTGCTTTTTGATAAAGATAAACGTTGGTAATACGAAGTTACAATTTGATTCAATCGATCTACAAAGCCGGTTTTATAACGAATGATTTCTACTTGTAGCGAAATCAATTTTGATGTCAAAATCTCTAGATAATCATCATCAATCTCAGACCCTTTTAAATAGACATTTCGATCTTTCAAAACTTTGACATATTGTGTCAATAAATCCATATAAAAAGGCTTTATTTTCCCCAACTCAACATCAAACAACTTTCTTCTATCCTTAGGTGATGTTTCAAACAAATCCATATCCGAAGGAGAAAACAAAACCGCATTCATTTTACCAATGAACTCACTACTCTTCTTTAAAGGTTGATTTTGATAAAATAAAGTCTTCCCTTTATCGTGTAAAACAACCTTAAGCTGTAATTGTACATCTGTATCAACCACAGCCTTACAAACAGCCATCTCACTGTCTTTACGAATCATAAGCTTCTCATCAGAAACTCGATGTGAACGACCCGTAGAAAGTAAATAGATGGCCTCTAAGAGATTTGTTTTACCTTGTGCATTATCACCGATAAAAATATTGATGTTCGAATTAAAGTTGAGTTCAATGCTCTCAAAATTTCGAAAATCGCGTAAACTTAAATGTCTAATTTTCATTGTCCGATTGTATACGTTTTGCCTTCGATTTCAATCACATCATTGGGATACAATTTACGTCCTCTGCGATCTTCTTTTTCACCATTAACTTGAATTTTTAAGGTCTTGACCGCAAGTTTTGCCTGGCCTCCAGAATTAATCCAATCTGTCATCTTCAACAGCTGACCGAGTGTTATATAAGGTGTTGAAATGACTATCATTTAAGAACCTTCTTTCTATATAAATCCTCATAAATTATACCATAAAAAACACCCTCTTGCTAAGGGTGTTTAAGTGTTTAAGAATAGGTACGAACGGGTAAAATCAACTGCAGAATTGACTCATCATCCACATTTCGAATGATGAATGGTTTCATCTCACCACTGAACTCCAATTTAACGACCGAGCCATTCAAAACACGAACCGCATCAAACACATAACGTCCACTAAAGGATATTTCCAAAGGATTTCCTTTATATGAAATTGCTTGAAGTTTTTCCATTGAAGAACCTACTTCCTGAGACTTTGTACTGATGACAATTTCATTCTGACTTGCACTCAATTTAACAATTGAAATTCCCTCACTCTTGATAAAGGATGCACGGTCAATCGCATTGAGTATATCACGAGCATCCAAAGTCAATTCATACATGAATTCCGTTGGAATCAAACGACTCGTTTCTGGATATAAACCATCAATCAAACGTGTTTGAATGACGGTATGATCAATCCAAAATTGTGCTTTCTTATCACTGACACAAATCAATACTTTCTCATCCCTCTCCAAAGTCTTGGCAACCTCGCCTAAACTCTTAGCTGGAATCGTAATATTAAACGATTGCGTATTATTTACATGAATTGTCTTTTTAGCCAATCTAAAACTATCCGTAGCAACACATTCTAAAACAGAACCATCACATTTGAAATTCACACCGGTTAAAACTGGACGTGTTTCTTTGTCACTGGTTGCAAAACTCGTTTGAGTGATGACCTTTAATAATACATCTGCATCTATTTCAATTTGTTTCGTCGGCATTGTAAAATC
The DNA here is from genome assembly GCA_002402585.1 of Erysipelotrichaceae bacterium UBA4808. Classification (GTDB taxonomy): domain Bacteria; phylum Bacillota_I; class Bacilli_A; order Erysipelotrichales; family Erysipelotrichaceae; genus UBA2212. The sequence continues at coordinate 9,690 of DHGC01000027.1, forward strand.
AATTGCTGGATAATCAGAAGCTTTCATACCATTGATATTGAATTCTGCAGAATGACCCGAAATCTTCGTCAACGATCCATCCACAACTTCCACAATTAATTCATCCGCATCAATCTTACGTACAATTTCTAGAATGTATTTTGCTTCAATAACAATTGATCCTTCTTCTTTGATTTCAAAAAAAGCATCATTTCGATCAGCTTTAATAACTTTTTGAATCGATACATCGGAATCACTACCCGTCAATACGAGCTCATCTTTTTTTGCTTCAATCTTGATTCCCGATAACCATGGCAAAGGAGAATTAGCAGATATGGCTCTTGAAACAACCGATAAAGCATTATAGAAAACACGTTTCGAAATTCTAAAATTCATGCGTTAGCCTCCTGATACCATTAGGGTATTATTATTATTAAGCCTGTGGGCAATGTGGATAAGGCTTCAAAAGCCTTTTATATACAGTCTTATTTTATCATTTTTATGTGTTAATTAAAAGTGAATAGATGTGGATAACTAGTTATTGCTTAACAATTTTTCGAGTTCCATAACAGCTTGTTTATAATTCATGTCTGTTTTTAAAAAGCGATCGACTTTCTCACAAGCATTCATGACCGTTGAATGATCACGCTTACCAAATTCATCGCCAATTTTTGAAAAAGGTAGATCCAACATCTTGCGTGAAAAATACATTGCAATATGGCGAGCTGTCGCAATATTCTTTGTACGAGTGTTAGAAGTCAATTGTTGCTTGGTTAAACCATAATAATCTGCGACAACACGCTTAATTTTATTGACGGAGAGTTCATTCTTATCACTTGAACCCGTTCCTTTAAATGCAGCTAGAGCCACTTTAAAATCAATGCGTTCACTTCCACTAAAATTGATGGAATAAAAGAGCAGACGATTCAAAGCACCTTCCAATTTACGAACATCTTTAGAAAAATTAGTCGCAATATAACTTAAAACATCGTCATCAATCATAGATGCATCCACAGCTTGATATTCTAATCTAAACTTTAAGATTGCCAAAGCTGTCTCAAACTCAGGGGAATCCATTCCAACAGATAAACCAGAAGAAAAACGACTGATCAAACGATCTTCTAAACCCTTAATTTCTGAAGGATTGCGGTCACTGGTCAAAACAATTTGTTTCTTATTGTTTACGAGTTCATTAAAAATATTAAAGAACACTTCATGAGATTTTTCTTTGCCGGCTATGAACTGAATATCATCCATTAATAAGACATCTAAATGATTCATTTTTGTTTTAAACTTCTCAATCGAGTTATCTTTTATAGAATTTACAACCGCAGTCACAAAATCGGTACTTGATGTATAAAAAACCTTCTTATGAGGATCATTCTGTTTAATATAATTACCGATTGAATTCAATAAGTGGGTCTTACCTAATCCAGAATTACCATAAATAAAAAGAGGTGTATAAAACTTCCCAGGTGTATATGCACATGCTAAAGCAGCAGAATGAGCTTCTTTGTTACTTGGCCCAACAATAAAATTATCAAAGGTATATTCAGGCATGACGTGATCATCTTCAATAACTTCTTCTACAAAATCATCAATCTGTGTGCCCACTTTAAAATATTCTTGATCCAAATGAACTTCGCAGTCCACATTGTGTTGCAAAATCGAGCTTAAAACATTTCCAATCAATGCAAGTTTCTGTGAAAGAATCATTTTTTGAAGATTCGTTGGAACAGAAATGATTGCCTTTTCCTCGTTTAAAAATACGAGATTTGATTCTTCGAAATAAGTTTCGTAAACGAGTTTTCCAATAGAACTATCGTCTTTTAATCGATTCTTTGCTTTTGACCAAAGATCGCTGTAAAAATATTCTACCCCTGTCATACAAAACACCCTTCTAGTGAATTTCATTTTACGCTCGTAATGAACGCATTTCTAGGACAAAATTTTTACCCACCAACTTTTACACAGTTGTAAAATACATAATAGCTTATAAATAAAGGAGATAACAGAGTTTTCCACAGTTATCCACATCTTTTTAAGAAGTAAAAATCGTGCAAAACTTTTCAACTTTTTATACACAGTGGATAATTGTGGAAAAAACCAATGTTTTAACAAGTTATTAACAGTCCTATGTGCACAATAATACCTTGTAAATAAAAGGGATTTTCAACCTTTCCACAAATTCACAATGATGTGATTAACTTATTATAAAATTAGTGGGTAAAAACGGACTTTATCCCCACTTTAGCGTTGGGGAAAACTCACGTATTTTATGAATTTATACACAATATATGAAGCACATCACATTTTGGTTGTGGTAAGTGATTTAAAATGCTTTAAAAGCAAGTGATAGCGCATCCATTCTAATTAAGAAAATAATAAAATAAAGGAATATAAATTAGATCGACTGTATACGTATAAGATTGATCGTTGTGATACATCTTCAAAATGAGTAAAAAAGGGGAAATAAAATCAAGTTGGAACGGTTTTGTTGACTTATAGACATATTATCGTTATAATCTAAAAGCAATTGTTCAATTTGTATCAATTTAAAAGTGGAGGTGGCTCATATGAAAAGAACTTATCAGCCGAGCAAAAGAAAACACCAAAAGGTCCACGGTTTCAGAGCAAGAATGAAAACGGTTGGCGGACGGAAAGTTTTGGCTAGACGTCGTGCCAAGGGCAGAGAGGTTTTGTCGGCATAAAAGTCACCTTCGGGTGATTTTTTTATTAAATGTATGAAGAAGCAATTTCGCATTACTAAAAATGAAGAATTCCAAAAGATTATCAAGGCAAAGAAATTTGTTTCCAATCCATCTTTTACTGTGTATTATAGACCTAGATTCTTGGAGCACAGTCGAATTGGGATATCCGTTGGTAAGAAAATGGGATCGGCTGTAGTACGAAATCGAATCAAACGTCAGGTAAGAATGATGTGTCTCGAAATAACAGAATTTAAAGAAAACTATGATTGTGTTATTATGGTGAGGAATCAATACCAAACGCAGGATTACGCATCAAATTTGAAAGCGTTAAGCCAGTGCTTCGCAAGAATGAGATCAAAGGCAAAAGTAAGCCTTATAGGAGATTTGAATGAAAAAGTTGTTACAGAATAAAAAAATGTGGATCGCATTGACATTGCTCTTTGCTTTAACCGCATGTACACGTGTCGTAGACAGTGAAGGAATCATTATTCCTGAGAAAATCATTACTTTGAGTACACAGATTGGAGATATCCTAGCGGATGAAAGTTGGTTCTCAGCTTTCTTTGTCTTTCCAATCTCACAAGCCATCAACTTCATCGCGAAGTATACAGGCGTCATTCTTTCAATCATTATCGTTACGATTCTGATTAAACTCTTAACCTTAAGTTTCACAATCAAATCAACGGTTGCTTCTCAGAAGATGCAAATGATCAATCCTGAACTTAAAAAAGTTCAAGACAAGTATGCAGGTAAGACCGATAACGAATCTAAAATGCGTATGGGTCAAGAAATGAATGCGATTTATGCAAAACATCAAATCAATCCATTTGGTGCGATCTTGGTTATGTTCATCCAGTTCCCAGTCATCATCGCAATGTACCAAGCGGTTCAACGTGCAGATGCGGTTGTAAATGGTAGTGTCATGGGCAATAGCTTACAAATCAGTCCCATGGCTTCCATCACCCAAGGTGTTTGGATTTTCATGGCCATCTATGTTTTGATGGGTGTCTTCCAATTTATCTCAATGAAGTTGCCTCAGTACCTTCAAAAGAAAACAGCTCCAGTCAAAGAAAAAGCTTACGCGAACAAAGATGCGAAGAAATCTGGTCCTAATATGGAAATTATGATGTATACCTCGATTGGTATGATCATGGTCTTGGCCATTAACTGGCCGACGGCGATGTCCTTATATTGGTTGGTTACAGCGATTGCTCAGGTTGCACAAACTGTGTTCATTCAGTATAAATACATCACACCAACCGTAGGTAAGTAAAAATGAAGCTCTATACAGGTAAAACGCTGGATGAATGTTTAAGTAAAGCAGCGAAGGAAAAAGACGTTACTGTTGATGCCTTGACCTACTTCATCAAAGAAGAAAAAACTGGGTTCCTTGGTTTTGGGAATCAAGTCACTGCTGAAATCTATGCCATCACAGATGTCTTAGAATTCATGCACAAATATCTCACGACATTCTTTATGAATATAGGACTTGAAGTTGAAGTCACAGTTGGTGAAGACAGTGAAGGCTTAAAAGTGATGTTGAATGCTGAAAACAATGCGATCCTGATTGGCAAGAGTGGTCAGACACTTCATTCCTTGAATACCGTTGTCCGCAGTGCGATCAGTTCTGAGTTTAGAAAACACTTTAATGTCTTAGTCGACATCAACAACTATAAGGTCGAACGTTACGAGAAAGTCATCGCAATGGCCAATCGCATCGCAAAGACTGTCTTGAGAACCAAGATTCCTGCGACATTGGATCCATTACCGAATGATGAGCGTAAAGTCATCCATCAATACTTGAGTACAATGAAAAACATTCGTACAGAGAGTGTTGGCGAACGGAATCAACGTCGTTTAAAGATTTTTTACGATAAAAACAAAGCTTAGTGAACTAAGCTTTTTATATCCAAATAAGGCTGGTGTATAATAGTGAGTATGAAATGTATCGTTGGACTGGGCAATCCAGGCAAACCCTATGAAAAAACCCGACATAATGTCGGTTTTCGTGTGATTGATGGTTTATTGCAAAAGCATGGTGTAAAACCATCCAATAAATTTAAAAGTGAAATTGCTCAAATCAAAATCAATGGCACGAATGTTTTATGTGTTAAACCTTTGACCTTTATGAATTTATCTGGAGAAGCAATTCGTTTGGTCATGGATTTCTATAAATTGGTTCCTGAGGATTTTTTGATCATCTATGATGATTTGGATCTACCGGTCGGCAAACTTCGCCTAAGAGAAAAGGGGAGTGCTGGTGGACACAACGGAATGAAGAGTACGATCCAGCATCTAGGTACTCAACAATTCCCAAGACTTCGTATCGGGATCGATAAGAGTCCGATCATTCCTACCGTTGATTATGTCTTAGGTAAGTTTACAAAAGAAGAGGAAGAACGTCTTGAATCTGTGATCAAACGCTCTGTACAGTGTGCGGAAGATTTCACATCGATAAGATTCGTGGATTTAATGACAAAGTATAACACCATCGAATGAAAGATCTAATCCATAAACTTATAAAGCATCCTATCATCGAAGACTTTTCAAATGGGAAGGCTTCTTTTGCGCATTTATCACCCACCCAAGAAGCTTTATTGATCGCATCGAGTTATCTCAATAAACCACGACCGATTGTCATCGTTAAAAGCAATCTTTATCAAGCCCAACAACTCTATGACAAAATCCAATTCTGGTTGGAAGATAAGATCGTTCTATTTCCAGTTGAAGAATCCCTGCGCGTAGAAGCCATTGCCGCATCGCCTGAAATCAATGCCATTCGAATGGAAAGTCTTTCGCGTTTAAGTGAAGAGAAAGATTTGATTTGTGTCACTCATGTTGGGGCAGCCATTCGTTATTATCCAAGACCTCATTTTTATCGTGAAAATCGTGTTCATTTGAAAATTGGTCAAAACATTCAAATGGCTCAATTGAAACAATCCCTCCGATACCTAGGCTATACCGAAGTTACGAAAGTCGATCAACCCAGTTGCTTCGCGACCCGCGGTGAGATCGTAGATGTGTATCCCATCAATCAAAATGAACCGATACGGATCGAATTCTTTGATCAAGAGATTGAAAGTATCCGTATTTTTGACTTGTCTACACAACGGACTTTATCTAAATTGGATGAAATCTTAATTCATCCTTGTAGTGATTTGATCTTTAGTGATCAAGAAATCTTTGAACTTGAGGAAAGTATTCATAATCAGTTGCGTAAAGAAGCACAATTGAAAAAAATGGATTCACATGCACAACTGGTAGACCAGATTGAGATGGATCTCGACTACATCAAAGCACGTGTCAAAGAGAATCATCTCTATCGATATCGAGCATTATTGAAGCAAGCAGGAAATTTATTCCAATATTTCGATCATCCAACCATCATCTTGTCTTCAACAGAAGATGTGGATGAACACATCAAACGACTTCAAGAAGAAACATTGGACTATTTGGTCGAACTCTCGCAAAACAATCAAGCTTTTGCCATCTTTGATGTCTTCAATCATCTCTATGAAATCATGGCAGGCTACAAACGCGTAGATTTCAGACGATTTGAGACCACAAGTTCACATCAACGTCTACCTTTTCGAGAGTTGGATGTACCTCAAGAGAGTCTCCTCATTCATGCTAAGAACTTAAAAACTGAAGCTGAAAAGAAACTGGTAGTGTGTTGCTTAAAGGAACATGAAATCAAACAGTTATTACCGATGTTGGTAGATTTTAAAGTTCCATATTCGATACGCCTTAAACCAAACATGGAAACGGGTTTGGTTATCTTACATCAAGATTTGGATGATGGATTTGAATTCTTAGAACCTCAAATCCGTGTTTATGGTTCCAAAGAACTCTTTAATCATGCGGTTCATATTGGTCGCTACAACAGTAAATTCAAAGAAGCTGAAAGTCTACATTCGTATCAAGAACTTGAAGCAGGGGATTATGTCGTCCATCACCAATATGGGGTTGGGCAATATTTGGGGATTATCACTAAAGAAATCCAAGGGAATCATCGTGATTTCTTACACATTGTCTATCGCAATAACAGCAGTCTTTATGTGCCTTTGGAACAATTCCAATTGGTACGTAAGTTTGTCTCCAGAGAAGGGGTCGTCCCGAAACTGCATACCCTCGGTTCGAATGATTGGAAAAAAACCAAGGCAAAGATCAAAGAAAGTGTCAAAGACATTGCGGAACGCTTGATCAATCTTTATGGTGAACGTGAGCATGAAATTGCCTATCAATTCGGTGAAGACACCAGCATGCAGAAAGAATTCGAAGCAGAATTTGAATACCCACTCACACGTGATCAAGCCGTAGCGGTTGAAGATGTGAAACGAGACATGATGCAGGCTAAACCAATGGATCGTCTTTTATGTGGTGATGTTGGCTTTGGGAAAACAGAAGTTGCACTTAGAGCGGCCTTTAAGGCAGTCAGTGAGAAGAAACAAGTCGCATTCCTTTGTCCCACCACGGTTCTTTCCCAGCAACATTTCCGTACCTTTCTCAATCGCTTGGAGAATTATCCGGTCAATGTGGCGGTTTTGAATCGTTATGTGCCTGAATCACACCAAAGAGAGATCATCAAGGCAGTCAAGGAAGGTCGTATCGATATCTTGATTGGAACACATCGCATCTTGTCGAAAGATATTGGTTTTAAAGATTTAGGACTCTTGGTCATCGATGAGGAACAACGTTTTGGTGTCGAACATAAAGAAAAAATTAAGGAAGTACGTCGTACGGTCCATGTATTGTCACTCAGTGCCACACCCATTCCACGAACCTTACAGATGTCATTGGTTGGTGTACGTGCTTTGTCACAACTGGATACACCCCCTTTGAATCGATTACCTGTTTTGACCTATGTCATTGAGAAGAACAAAGCTGTTATACGGGATGTCATTCAACGCGAATTGTCGCGCAGTGGTCAGGTCTTCTATCTCTATAACAATGTTTCTGAAATTCACAACATCGCGCTTAGTTTAGAGAAAGAAATTCCAGACGCAAAGGTTGCGGTCGCACATGGGCAGATGCATCGAGATGATATTGAAGATGTCATGCTTAAGTTCAATCGTAATGAAGTCAATGTCTTGGTCTGTACGACCATTGTTGAGACGGGTATCGATATCCCAAATGCCAATACGATCTTAATCGATCAAGCGGATACCTTTGGCTTATCCCAACTCTATCAAATCAAAGGACGTGTGGGACGAAGCAGTCGTCTAGCCTATGCTTATTTGATGTACAATCCACGTAAACAACTCAGTGAGATTGCTCAGAAACGACTTCAATCCATTAAAGAATTCACTGAGCTTGGCAGTGGATATAAGATTGCCATGCGTGATTTGACCATACGTGGAGCAGGGGAAATGTTGGGTGACCAACAGTCTGGTTTCATCGATACCGTGGGGATGGATATGTACATCGAGATGCTTCACCAAGCCATCGAAGAGAAACGAACTGGAATTGTGGTGGAAGAAGCTGAACCAGAGATACGTCAAACCATTCAAATCGATGGTTATATTCCTAAACAATTTGAACCGAAGGATTTCGAGAAACTCAGCCTTTATCAACGCATTGAAGCTGCTAAGAATGAGGCTCAATTGAGTGAACTTCTTCTTGAGACTCAGGATTTGTATGGAAAACTTCCTAAATCCGTTATCTTGTTGTTTGAAAAGAAGCGTTGGGAACTGCTTTTAAAGGCTCCGTTTGTACAATCCTTCAGAGAACTCAAACAAGAACTTCAACTCGTCTTTAGTGCCGATTGGTCTAGTAAGATCGATGGCGTTAAATTTTTTGAAATGGTTTCGCGGGTTTCCACCGATGTAAGATTGAAGTATACTGGGGGAAACATCGTCGTTCTCATCCCTAAACACGAAGATTGGTTGTTTACGGCGACAGCCATTCTGGATAAGACACAGAATCTACCCTTGAAAAGGAGTCATTGATGCGCATCGATCAGTATTTAAAAATAGCAAGAATCGTTAAGAAACGACCGGTTTCCAAAGAACTGGCTTTACAAGACCGTATTTTGATCAATGGAAAGGCCGCAAAGCCATCATCTGAAGTCAAAATCGGCGATAAAGTCGAATGCATCTTTGGGCATCGTCATTTAACCATCCTAGTTTTGGCGATTGCAGAGAATATTAAGAAAGCGCAGTCTTTGACGCTTTATGAAATCATCGCGGATGAACGCATTGTTCATCCTGTAAAGGAGTCCACAGATGAAACGCAGACTTAAACATCGTACAAGTAGTATCTTTCTATCATTAGCCTTATTAGCATTGACCTTTGTCTTTATGATGCCTGTTATTGAAGAGTTACAGAATACCTTCCAGTTGAGTCAAAGTCTAAAAGAAGTTCAAGCTGAACTCTTGATTCTCGAACAAGAAAATACCTTGCTGGAAGAACAAAAAACCAAACTCTTGGATCCAGAGTATGTTAAGAGCTATGCTCGTGCCAACTACATGTTGACGAAAGATGGTGAACAGATTTATTATCTTCCACAGGACGATAAAGCAGACGAATAAGAAGGGCACCAACGATTGTTTTAGAACATAAAAGTGCTATGATAGAGACGCAAAAAGGAGAACTTATGAAAAGACCTGTTGTATTTGTAGTAATGGATGGTGTTGGGCTATCCGAAAACACAGTTGGTAATGCGGTTAAACAAGCATACACACCAACACTTGACTATTTAATGAACACTATCCCTTATACTGCGATCCAAGCTCATGGGGTTGCCGTGGGTTTACCCAGTGATGATGACATGGGAAACAGTGAAGTTGGACATAATGCCATTGGTTGTGGGCAGATCTATGCGCAAGGGGCTAAATTGGTTAATCAATCCTTGGAAAGTGGCGAAATTTTTACGTCTGAGACCTGGAATAAAACCATGGCTCAGGCACAAAACAGTACATTGCATTTCATTGGTTTATTATCCGATGGTAATGTCCACTCTCATATCGATCACTTGATCGCGATGGTTAAACAAGCGAAGTTGAGTGGGGTTAAGAAAGTGCGTTCACACATCCTCTTGGATGGTCGTGATGTGCCTGCGACCTCGGGTCTCATCTATGTAGAACAATTGGAAAACCTCTTCAAAGAACTCAATGATGAGAACTTTGATGCACGCATCGCTTCAGGGGGTGGTCGTATGTATGTGACCATGGACCGTTATGATGCGGATTGGGCAATGGTTGAACGTGGATGGAAGACGCATGTTTTGGGCGAAGGTCGTCAATTTACTTCGGCAAGAGAAGCAATTGAAACTTATCGTACAGAAGGTGGATACAACGATCAAAACTTACCAGCCTTCGTTATTGCGGAGAAGGGCGAGCCTTTGGGTAAGATCGTTGAAGGCGATGCGGTTATCTTTAATAACTTCCGTGGCGACCGTGCGATTGAAATCACAAAAGCATTTGAGTTTGAAGATAAAGATTTCCCTTACTTCGACCGCAAAGTGCGTCCGAATGTCTTCTATGCCGGTATGCTTCAATACGATGGGGACTTACAAATCCCTACAAACTACTTGGTTACCCCTCCACGCATCAAGAATACCCTCAGTGAACGCTTGGTTGCGGAAGGCATCAAACAATATGCCATCAGTGAGACACAGAAATTTGGGCATGTGACCTACTTCTGGAACGGCAATCGTACCGAGAAGTTCAGTGATGAACTGGAAACGTATGTTGAAATCAAATCCGATTTGGTTCCATTTGAACAACGTCCTTGGATGAAGGCAGCTGAAATCACGGATACCTTGATTGCGGCCATTGAATCCAATGAATATGGTTTCCTACGTTGTAACTTCCCCAATGGGGATATGGTTGGTCATACCGGTAACTATTTGGCTACAATCATCGGTGTTGAAACCGTTGATCTTCAATTGAAACGCATCATGGATGCGGTTGATAAGGTCAATGGCATCTTGGTTGTGACGGCAGACCATGGGAATGCGGATGAAATGTTCGAGAAGTCGAAAGATCCAAATGCAGCTCCAAAACCAAAGACAGCCCATACTTTGAATCCTGTCCCATTCTTTATCATCGGTAAAGAAGTGGCATACAAAGAAGGTCATTTTGGTTTAGCTAATATTGCTTCAACCTTAGCGGAACTCTTGGAAGTTGAAAAAGATCCAAGCTGGTTGGAAAGTCTCGTTAAATAAAGCAAACCGTAGCCCAATGGGTTACGGTTTTTCTTTAAGATGCTTGATAAGGACTTTGAAATCTTCATGGATTTGAAGAGTTTGATACGCTGCTTTGATGTACATGGACTCTGGTCCACGATAACTGGTGACACGCTTACCTGAAACAGGAAGGGCAAGAAGCGCGTCATAACCAAGCTTTGTATAATGTTTGATCGCATATTCCAACAGTTGTGTCGCAATACCTTGACCTCGATATTCAGGGTGGACAATGAAGCAGATGGAACAGGCGATCTTTTGTTATTTTAAAGCTTCAGGAATATTAGGATAGATCCGTGCATACTTCTCGATATCGTTGATGTTCAACCAAGCGATGATCTGATTATCATCCAAAGCCAATAGACCGTGCATTGAATGATTCTTTAGGCTCTCGATCATCTCAAGACGATTATCCTCGCCAGTACGTTTTATCCATTGCTCAAAAGGAAGATTG
>DHGC01000027.1:21081-30786 GCA_002402585.1 Erysipelotrichaceae bacterium UBA4808
ATGTCAATCCTTGAGATGGGGTTTCATTCTCAGCAACAAAGCCAAAGTCTTTCCATCATTGATCAAATTATGGTGAGCCATGGTCATAAGTTGATCATAACTGTATGTTTTAACATTTAAGAACTCTTGAGGATCCAACTTTTGTCCGACAAAATGGGTGTTTGGTGCGTAATAGAGGTAGATGCGTTCAGTCAAATAGCCGACCGAAGGCCATACTTCTCCCAGAGAGAGCATCACATCGGCCTCATAGCCGGTTTCTTCAATCAGTTCACGTTTTGCGGCTTCAAGGGGATCTTCACCCGGCTCCAATTTACCCGCTGGAAATTCGAGAAGTTCAGTTTTAAAGGCATAACGGAATTGTTCAACGATGAGGAGTTCACCATTTTCATTGACAGCCGCAACACAGACACCACCAGGATGTTCTACCAGTTCACGCATGCTTCGATTGCCATCGGGAAGTTCGATTTTGTCGTGGATGACACGGATGATGCGACCGGTGAATTTAAGTTCAGATGAGAGTGTTTTTTCTTTGAGTTCCATGGTTTGATTATAGCACAAGGGCTAGAATGCTTGATTGTATAAAAAGCGTGGGGTTGGTATAATGGGAAACAGAGGATTCGGTATGAAACAGGGCATCTTTATCACGTTTGAAGGACCGGATGGCAGTGGCAAGACCACAGTCAGCCGTTATGTATATGAAAAACTCTTAAATGAAGGTTTCCCTGTGGTTTATACACGTGAACCTGGGGGTATTGATATTGCGGAACAGATCCGTCATATCATTTTAGATCCAAAGAATACGGCAATGGACGTAAAAACCGAAGCGCTTTTGTATGCGGCCAGTCGTAGACAACACTTTGTCGAAAAAGTCTTACCCGCCTTGAATCAAGGTCAGATTGTTTTGTGCGATCGCTTTGTGGATAGTTCTTTGGCGTATCAAGGCATTGCGCGTAATATTGGCTTTGATGCGGTTTTAAGCATCAATGAATTTGCGATTGAAGACCATTATCCCGATTTAACCGTTTATTTGGATTTGGATGCGGAAACTGGCATCAAACGCATTGAAAATCGGACATTCTTGGATCGTTTGGATCAAGAATCCATTGCTTTTCATGAAGCGGTTGTATTGGGTTATCAAACGGTTCTTGAGCGTTTCAAAGAACGCATTCAAATCGTAGATGCATCCCAAGCAATTCCAAAAGTTCAAGCCGATGCCTATCAAATTGTTTTAAACAAGGTCAAACATGTTTCGTGATCATTTGAAAGAACGTCAACCCATTGTCGAAAGAGTGCTCTATAATGCTCTTCACCATAAACAGGCATCGCATGCCTATCTTTTTACAGGTCCAAAAGGATCGAAGATGTTTGAAACAGCCATTCTTTTGGCTCAGAGCTTGGTCTGTGAACATGCAAATCCTTGGGCATGTGAAGAGTGTGATTCCTGTGTACGGATTCAATCTGAAATCTTCGCAGATATGGTGATTTTAGATGGGACGGATACATCCATCAAGAAGGAGCATGTCCTAAGCATGCAAGAAAAGTTTTCACGTACTGCCTTAGAGAAATATGGACGTAAGTTTTATATCGTCAAAGCAGCTGAAAATGCCACAACCGAAGCCTTGAACAGTCTACTGAAGTTTTTGGAAGAACCCAGTGGTTATGATACCTATGCTATTTTAATCAGTGAGAAGCCAGAACGTTTGCTTGAAACGATTGTTTCACGTTGTCAGACCTTGACCTTTAAACCGCAAGATCGTCAAGTCTTGATGGAATCTTTACAAGAGTCGGATTTAGATCCTTATGAACTTCATTTACTAACACAAATGGTGAATGATCAAGAAGAATTACTTGAATTACAGTCCTCTGAACTCTTTAGACAATGTTTGACATCGTTTGGAGAATTCATTGATGAATACAATCGTGCCCCGTATTTGGGTGAGATTTATCTACAAAACAACCTTTTGAAGCGTAAAGACGCACAAAGTGACCGTCAGCGTTTGACACTCTTTTTAAACATCGGTATGATGTTTTTCAAGGATGTGTTGTTTAAAACACAAACGCAATCTTCGGAGTGGAAGTCACGTCTTTACCATATCCCGCGCCAAATCAAAGCGTTGGCAGCGTTTACAATCTTTAATGACAGTGTGCATAAAATCGGTGGCAATGCGAATTTGGGTTTACTCATTGATGCTTTGCTTTACCAACTCAAGGAGGAAGAAGTATGACCGACAACGTGTCATCGTATAAATTTGTGTATTCGATTCGTTTTCATGGGAACCAGAAAGCCTATAGCTTTGGGGCGCATGAAGCAGAGTTTACGTATGAAGACCAGGTTGTTGTGGAAACAGCGCGCGGTTTAGAGCTTGGACAAATCATCAGTGAGGCGCGTAATGTGGAAGAATTCAATCTCAACACGGAATTGAAGCCTATCTTACGCAAAGCGACAGAGCGTGATCTTGCGAATTATGAGCGCAACAAGCATGATTCAAAAGATGCATTGGCGAGCTGTCAAGCTTTGGTCAAACGTTTGAATTTGGACATGAATCTGATCAGTGCAGAGTATACCTTGGATCGTTCGAAAGTGATTATCGTGTATGTGGCGGATGAACGCGTCGACTTTAGAGAACTACTCAAAGAACTTGCGGGTCAATTGAAGTGTCGCATTGAATTGAAACAAATTGGACCTCGTGATAAGGCAAAGATGATTGGTGGCATTGGACCTTGTGGACAAGAAACCTGTTGTTCAAAGTTCTTGAACAATTTTGATGTGGTTTCAATCAATATGGCGAAGAACCAATTGTTGGCTCTGAACATTTCTAAACTTTCGGGTCAATGTGGTAAGTTGATGTGTTGTTTAAAATATGAAGATGAGAACTACAAAGAAATGCGAAAGGGCTGTCCTAAACTCAATGAACAGATTGATTACGAAGGCAACCGTTACCGTGTGACTAACATGAATGTGATCACCCAACAAGCTAAACTTGAGAACCGTGAAGCGACCCACTTCTTGTCGTTTACGGAAGCGTTTAAGAACTATAAAAAAGACTAATCATGAAAAGACAGAAAAGCTTTCAAAATGAACTACCGACGTTATATTTGGTCGCCACACCCATCGGAAATCTCGATGAAATGACACCGCGTGCGATTGAAGTTTTAAGCTCGGTTTCTGTGATTGCGGCTGAGGATACACGGAACACACTCCGCCTATTACAACACTTCAACATTCAGACGAAGCTCATCGCACATCATGTGCACAACGAAAGTGAAAGTGCTTTAGGGATTCTCAAGCTCTTGAAGAACCACCAAGATGTGGCTTTGGTCAGTGATGCGGGCTATCCTTTGATCAGTGATCCTGGCGCGACTGTTGTACAAACGGTGTTGGATGCAGGCTTCAATGTCGTACCAATCTCAGGGGCAAGTGCGGTTTTGGATGCCTTGATCGCATCAGGTCTTCCAGCTCAACCGTTCTTGTTTTATGGTTTTTTACCCCTTCAAGAAAAAGAGTGTCGTCAAGAGTTAAATCAACTCAAAGCATATCCTTATACCGTGGTCTTCTATGAAGCACCTCATCGTATTCGTAAGACTTTAGAACGGATGCTTCCCATTGTGGGGGATCGCAAAGTTGTCTTGGCGCGTGAGATCACGAAAGTGTATGAAGAGTTCATTCGAGGAACGATCTCAGAATTGATCGAGGTTGCGGATGATCTTAAGGGTGAAATTGTCTTGGTTATGGAAGGGAATATCAACGATCGTGAGAAAGTTGTGGATTTGACAGAGATTCATCAACGGATTCAAATCTACATTGAAGGTGGTGTCAGCGCATCACAGGCGATTAAACAAGTTGCTCAAGAGGTTGGGCTCAGTAAAAATGAGGTCTATGCCTCGTATCATCATAAAGAACATTAGGGGTTGAAATTTCAATCCTTTTTTATGGAATCAAAGATTCTTAAGTTGCTATATTGCGCTATACTATAACACGATGTACTTAAGCCTAATTAAACAATGATAATAAAAAAGATCTAATTTCTTAGATCTTAGAACGGCAAGAAGTAGAAGAGTAAGCCGATACCAGCACCACAGAGGACAATGATGAGTGTATCCCACTTGGTTTTCATACTGATGATCAAACCGACGATGAAGGCCAATGTTGCTGGCCACTCAATGGAGAAGCCATCGGGATTCGTGATGAAGAGAGAGGATGTAAATAAGGTGATTGCCGCAACCCAGATCAAACCTACAATGGTAGGACGTAAGCCTTTCATAATGTTTTGGATGAAATAGAGATCACCGTGCTTAGCGAATAGATAGCCAAGAATTAGAACCAAACCAAACGAGGGAAGAACAGAACCCACCGTCGCCACAAGGCCACCCACATGACCAGCAACTTTGATACCAACAAACGTTGCGGCATTGATGAAGATGGGACCGGGTGTCATCTGCGAGATGGAAGTGATGTCTGCCAACTCATTCATGGTGATCCAAGCGTGATTCTCAACGATGTAGTTTTGAATCAAAGGCATGACGGCATAACCACCGCCAAAAGCAGAGACACCAATGAGCATGAAAGTGACGAAAAGTGTGATCAAGAGGTTCATAAGCTTAGTCTCTCTTTAATGTATCCAAAATACAAGAAGCCAATGATGCCTGCACTTAACATGATATAACCCACAGAGATGTTGGTAAACCATGCCAAGAGGAAAGCAATTATCATTAAGGTCAATGAGAAGATACGATTTGTTTTAAGTAACGATGTGAACATGTTATAAGCCGCAAAGATCATGACCGCGCTGACCGCGCCACGCATGCCTCCAAGGATGGCTTGAATGATGGGATTGGTTTGAAAGATTTGATAGAAGACGGATATGATTGAAATGATGAGCAAAGGGGGTAGGAATGCCCCAACCAAAGAAACCAAAGCACCTAAGGTTCCACGCAACTTATACCCAACCAACATCGATGTATTGATGGCCATCGCGCCAGGAATCGATTGTGCTAAAGCGATCAGATCCAACATATCCTCTTCAACCAAGATTTTTTTATCATCCACATACACTTTCTTGATAATTGGCATGATGGCATAACCACCTCCAAAGGTGATCATGTTTATCTTAAAAAACGAGATGAAGAGTTCAAAAGACGAGATTTTTTTCATAACTTTATTATTATAACACGTTGTACGTTTTTGACGAACACTCGATATGGATTTGTTTTGGTCTTGGTTTAAACTATACTTAATCAAGTGAGTAAGCAATATGAAACAAGCAATCAACTTCATCGCTTTAAACAGTGAATATTGCAGTCGTGGTCGGTTCGTTGCCATGGATTTCGCAAAGAAGAGTGGTTTCACTTATTTTGATGATCAATCCTTATTGTGTGACCTTAAAGAACTTGATGAACTGCTCAAAACACCAGAGATTAATGAATCTATTACCCTGGAAATACGATCTATCCATGAGCGATTGAAGCCTGCAATGATCAAAGCGGCCTCCTTAGGACCGTGTATCATTCACGAAAGAGCCGCAAAGGCTGTATTGAAAGAATATGAAGGTTTATTTACGGTCATGATCCAGGCCAATGATTTCGAACAAAAGTTGTTGCATGCACACATCGATCCTAAGGTGAAGTCAATTCAAACCAAGGTGGATTCGATTAAAGAAGAGGATCGTTCTTGGATCACAGACTACATTTACAATCAAGATCATATCCGTCGTCATTACCACGATACGCTTGTCACGATGCCATGGGGTGGACGAACAAGCTATGACTTGATTCTCAACAGCGATCGCTTAAGTGTTGAGCAATGTGGAGACCTTATAAAGGCTGCAGTAAGGCTCTCTGGACAGTAAGTTTACACGTCTTTACAAAGTGGTTTTTGAACTCTATAATAGGACTGAAAAAGCAAAGAAGAGTGGAGTACATGTTTTCAATCTCAAGAGAGTAAGCGTTTGGTGAGAGCTTATGGTTGAATGGATGGAAGATGAACTTGGAGCTGGACAGCCCGTTGATCCACGTTACGGATAGAGTGCACGCAAGTGAACTAAGGTGGTACCACGTGAAAGCGTCCTTAGAGGATGCTTTTTTATTTAGGAGGACAAAATGAGTAAAGATAAAAACAATTATTTTATGACAACCGCGATTGCCTATACATCGGGCAAACCCCACATTGGAAACATCTATGAGATTGTGTTAGCCGATCACATCGCTCGTTACAAACGTATGGAAGGACACAACGTCTTCTTCATGACGGGCACCGATGAACATGGACAAAAGATTGAAGAAAAAGCAGCAGCTGCGAATAAAACCCCACAAGTTTTTGTGGATGAAGTAGCCGGAGTCATTCAAGGCCTTTTTGACTTGATGAACACCAGTTATGACAAATTCATGCGTACGACCGATCCTTATCATGAGCTTCAAGTTCAGAAGATGTTCAAAAAGCTTTATGAACAAGGGGATATCTACAAGTCTGAGTACGAAGGTTGGTACTGTACAGCCTGTGAGTCGTTCTATACGGAAACACAATTAAAGGATGGGAATTGTCCGGATTGTGGTGGTCCTGTCCATAAAGCTAAGGAAGAATCCTATTTCTTCAAGTTAAGCAATTATGCGGATCGTTTGATCAAACACATCGAAGATCATCCTGATTTCATTCAACCGGATTCGCGTAAGAATGAAATGATCAATAACTTCATCAAACCAGGTCTTCAAGACCTTGCGGTATCCCGTACATCCTTCAAATGGGGCATCCCTGTGGATTTTGATGATAAACATGTTGTCTATGTCTGGATCGATGCTTTAAGCAACTACATCACCGGTATTGGTTACGATGTGGATGGGAATCATACGGAACGTTTCAATGATTTCTGGCCAGCGGATTTGCATTTGATTGGTAAAGATATCTTGCGTTTCCATACCATCTATTGGCCAATCATGCTTATGGCTCTCGACATTCCGTTGCCGAAACAAGTCTTCGGTCACCCCTGGTTGTTGGTGGGCGAAGGGAAGATGAGTAAGTCAAAGGGCAATGTCATCTATGCGGATGATTTGGTCAAACTCTTTGGTGTGGATGCGGTACGCTACCTCATGCTTCATGAAATGCCATTTGCACAAGATGGGACATTGACCTATGAAATCATGATCGATCGCATCAATTCCGACCTTGCCAACATCTTGGGTAACCTCGTCAATCGTACCTTGGCAATGACAAATAAGTACTTTGAAGGCAATGTCGAGAATCCTAAGAAGTTTGAACCGCTTGATGATGAGTTGATCAGTTTGGCTTTGGCTACTCCACGCAAGGTTCGTAACTCTATGGATAAATTGCGTGTTCAAGATTCCATCGATCATGTGATTGATCTTTTGAAGCGTTGTAATAAGTACATCGATGAAACGATGCCTTGGTCATTGGCGAAAGATGACACCAAACACGATCGCTTACGTACGGTTCTCTATAATCTAATGGAAAGCATTCGCTTTGCAGGAATTCTATTGGCCCCTGCGATGCCAGAAACTTCCACAAAAATTCTGGATCAACTAGATACACAAAAACGTGATCTAGAAACCCTTGAAACCTTTGGGAATTTGGAAGTGGGTCATAAAGTGGCTGTAAAACCTGAAATGCTCTTTGCACGTTTGGATGCGGAAGAAGTCATGAATAAACTAAATCCTCCAACCCCTAAGCTTGAAACCAAACCAGAAGTCACGATTGATGACTTTGTAAAATTAGATCTACGCGTTGGGACAATCCTGAAGTGTGAGAATCACCCAGACTCTGATAAGCTCTTGGTTTCACAGGTACAAATTGATGGGACCGTACGTCAAATCGTCAGTGGTCTTCGCCCTAAGTTTGAAGCGAAGGATCTTGTCGGTTTGAAAGTAGCCGTGGTTGTGAATCTAAAACCAGTCAAACTCCGTGGTGTCTTATCTGAAGGCATGATTCTTGTTGGTGAGAAAGACAAGCAAATGGAGATTGTGCATTTCCACAGTGTGGAAGATGGCGCTATCATTCGATGAAAACCTTTGAGATGACGACATCGAATGAGGCGATGGAATATTTAAGCTCCGTTGACCCTATTCTCGGTAAGTTCGTTCAACGTACAGGAGCGATTACGCGTACAGGAATTGAAGATCCCTATATTGCGACGATCGATTGCATTCTGTCTCAACAAATTTCCAGTAAAGCCTACCAAACTATTGCGAATCGTTTCTACACACGTTTTCCTGAAGCTGATGCGAATTTGATTCTGGATGCGCCATTTGAGGATATCCGTGCCTTGGGTCTATCCACATCAAAAGTCAACTATGTCATCGGTATCGCAAATGCGAAGTTGAATCGAGATATTGATTTCGATGCTCTATATGACTTAGACTTCGAAGCGATTAAATCCATCCTTACGCCCCTAAAAGGAGTTGGTAGGTGGACCGTAGAGATGGTATCGATGTTCAGCCTCAAGAAACAAGATGTGATCAGTTATGATGACTTGGCAATTCGTAAAGGCATCGCTCGTCTCTACCATAAAGAAGAAGTCACAAAGAACTTCTTCAATGAATTGAGTCTACGCTATGCACCGTATCAAACGGTGGCTTCCTTCTATTTATGGGAAGCAAGTAGCTACAAAGAAGATATCGCGTAAAATATAATTTACGCGTGAAAAATTTCCTGTTTGAAATAACCAAGACTAAAAAACCACCTCAATTGAGGTGGTTTTCACTATTGATTTCTTCCTGCTTGTCTTCCTTGAGCCCGTTCTAGTTTAATGGGCTCATTGGTACCCGGAACACCGGTACAATCTTCACTTCTTTCGTTCCAAACACTACGAAGCTCATCCGCTTCTGCTTGTGTCCATTTTCCATCATCTACACGGCGTTGTAGATTTGCTTCACGTGCATCTTGTTGGAGCTCTTTGAAAGCTTCTTCGACGTCATATGCGATTGCGATTGCGCCAGGGTGTTCGCCAGCATCGAGTTTTGCTTCAATGGTCTCGACACTTTCGCCACTGAGTTGACTTAAATTGGTAAGCGTAGAGCTTGAATAAGCCAGAGGCGCAATAACGGTAAGACTGATGCCTAGGAGGGCACCGAGGACTAAACCTGATTTGATCTTCATGTAAATCTCCTTGAATAGCTTTTGCTATAATCTAAGGATATTAGAATGATGTGACGAAAGTTTGTCATAAGTTTAAAGAAAATGTGCTCGTAAAGAAGAACGACTATTACTCACTTATTCCTCAATTTTCCAAAAGTGCGTGATTGGTAGAAAGCAAACGCTTTATAAAAGTGCTCATGTTTAAACGCACAGGTTTGAATTTGAGGGGTACAATGATCTGTTTCAAACGATATTAAGAGTAGCTATTTATTGTTTAAGATTCATGAACTGATACGGATCGGTGATGGTCATGCGAGGAAGTTCACGAATCAGGGCCTCAATTTCGTCTTTATATTCTGGCATTACGAGTGAATTGCTATAGAATTCATACTGATTATATTGTCCATCAGTTTGATTGGAGAAACCGATTTTTTTGCCCACACGCAAGCCATAACTGGCTTCACTGAGGATTCCAATATTCGTTGTGTAATCTTTGATAAGTTCAAACTGTTCTCTGGAGAGTTCAACATAGGTACTGGAGTATTGACCCGTCTTACTGTAGGCACCCCATTGATTGATCCATGTATTTTGACCAATCGGCATGTAGAAGGTAAAGTCATCAT
>DHGC01000049.1 GCA_002402585.1 Erysipelotrichaceae bacterium UBA4808
GGAAATAACTTTGATAATGCAGCATTTTGGCTCAAAATTGCGTTTTAGACTTTACTTTGATTCGCAAATACGCTAAAATAACACTTGCCTTATGGCGATCGTGGCGAAGTTGGTTAACGCACCGGATTGTGGTTCCGGCATTTCGCGGGTTCGAGCCCCGTCGGTCGCCCCATTAGTTTTAAACAAAGAAGCAATGCTTCTTTTTTATATCTTTCGTAACTGAAAAGATTGAATGTAAAATTTACATTTAATGTAATAAAAATGAAAGTAAAATGATAGTTTAGTGAAATAATTGTTGACACGGCATTTTCATACGCTATAATAACGACATAAAAGGAAAGGAAGTTGAAGATATGAAGAAAATATTGATTTTCATCTTAGCTTCGTTGTTGTTTGTCGGCTGTTCTTCTGCCACTCCAACACCTGAAGCTGCCAAAAAGGTTCTTCGTGTAGCGTATAGTGGAGATGTTCTATCCTTGGATTCAAGTGTAGCGACCGATGGGGTTTCATTTGAAGTCCTAACCGCTTTCACAGAAGGCTTGGTTGAATACGATGCAAACGATGCGATGTTGCCTGGATCTGGGGCTGCAGAAAGCTGGGATGTATCGGAAGATGGTTTAGAATATGTGTTTAATCTTAAGAAAGACGCAGTATGGTCTAATGGTGATCCTGTAACTGCACATGACTTTGTCTTCGCGTGGCGTCGTTTGGCGGATCCAGCAATGGCAAATGAATATTCCATGATGATCTTGAATGCGAAGTTGAAGAATGGTGAAGCTGTCGTTGCTGGAACCTTACCGTTAGATCAACTGGGTGTTGAAGCAGTCGATGACTATACCTTGAAAGCGACTTTAGAAGCGCAAGTGCCTTGGTTCATCGCATTGATGACATTCCCATCCTTCTTCCCATTGAATGAGAAGTTTGTTACAGAAGCTGGGGACAACTTTGCTACCGGTCCAGATTACTTGTTATCAAACAGTGCGTTCGTATTAACGGAATGGATCCAAGGTTCAAAAATCGTCTTTGCTAAAAATGAGAAATATTATGATGCAGATAAGATTGCGATCGATGGTATCGATATCACCGTCATTGCAGATCCTCAAACTGTTAAATTACAATACGACCAAGGCAATTTAGATGTCGCTGCGATGTCGGGTGACTTGGTAACGGGTTATGTTGGTACGGATGACTTTACACCGATTCGTAAAGGTTACACATGGTTTATGCCTTTCAACCAAAAATCGACCAATCCTGCAATGCTGAATGAAAACTTCCGTCTTGCGATTGCTTGGGCATTTGATCGTAGCTTCATCGTTGATGAAAAACTCAATGATGGTTCGATCGTTGCGGATGGCTTCGTTCCACGTGGCTTGGCTTCAAGCGCACAAGGTGAAGATTTCCGTGATTCAGCTCCAAAATACTTTGGTTACGATCCTGCACAAGCGCTAGCTTATTGGGAAGCGGCTAAAGCTGAATTGGGTACAGATACCGTTACATTTGAACTCTTAGTTGGTACACCTGGAGATGACTCTGGTTTAGCGGCAGGTGCTGCTGAATACATTAAAGCTGAAGTCGAGAAGAATCTTCCTGGCGTAACCGTCAATATCAAGACGGTACTTAAGAAAGAGCGTTTGGATTTGATGAACCCATCGCGTGCAGAATATGATGTCGCAATAACTCGTTGGGGTCCTGACTATGCTGATCCACTTACATATTTACAAGATCTCTTAGTTTCGACTTCTAATTACAACTATGGAAACTGGGTTGACACAACTTACGATGCCTTGGTAGCGGATGTTGCACCTGGAGGCGCATTTGCGGCTGATGCAGATGTTCGTTGGGATAAGTTGGTTGAAATTGAAGCATATGCCTTGAATAAAGCTGTTGTTGTCCCAATGTGGCAAACAGGTTCGGCAATGGTGATTAAACCGAATGTCGATGGCATTGAATACCACGTTTTGGGTATGACCAATTACAAACGCACTACGATTAACTAATGCGTGATGCAATGGGAACCTTCTAATCGAGGTTCCCATTTTACACGATGAAAGGAGCGCACGATGTTTAAATTTATTGCCAAACGATTCTTCTGGTCGATGGTAACCTTGTTCACAATCTTAATCCTTCTTTTTCTGTTGCTCCAGTTTTTACCGGGGACTCCTTTTAATGATGAAAAACTCAGTGAAGCTTCAAAAGCTCTCTTGAATGCGAAATATGGTTTAGACCAGCCTTTCTTTTCTCGTTTCTACATTTATATGAAGAATATTCTGACGGAGTTCGACTTTGGGATTTCACTTTCCATTCAACGCAACTGGATGGTTAAAAATATTGTCTTACCTCGCCTGGGCATTTCGGTTCGCATTGGACTTCAGGCCTTGGCATTGGGAACTGGGATGGGTGTTATCTTTGGTGTCGTTTCTGCTTCCAATAAGAATACGTGGTTAGACACCTTGGCAACGGTTGTGGCCATCATCGGTGTTAGTATTCCTTCGTATGTCTTTGCCTTGTTGCTCAGTTATACCTTTGGATACAAATTACCACTCTTCAGCATCATTTTTGATTTTAACGATCCACTGAAGTCTTCAATCCTACCTACAATCGCTCTATCCATGTTTGTCATGGCGCAAGTGACACGTTTCTTAAGAACGGAACTGATTGAAGTCCTTGGCTCAGATTACATTCGTTTGGTAGAAGCCAAAGGGGTCAATCGATTCAAAGTCATCGCACGCCATGGTTTGAGGAATGCTTTGATTTCGGTCATTACGATCTTAGGACCTTTAACCGTTACATTATTAACGGGATCATTAGTGGTTGAGAAGGTATATGCGGTGCCAGGCATCGGTAGTTTACTCGTCAATGCGATTCTAACCAATGACTATAATGTCATCGTTATGATTGCCTTTGTTTACAGTGCCTTGTATATCACGATGAATTTGATTGTTGATATTCTTTATGGCATCATCGATCCACGAATTCGTGTTGCGAAAGGAGCTTAATCATGCGTGAATATCGTAAAGAAGAATTCAAGCGATTGGAAATGCGTGAATATGCCCAACAAGAAATGTTATTGGGTGAAGATCCAAAGTTCTTTCGAGATGCATTCCGTCGTTTCAAACGCAATAAGGGGGCACATATCGCATTATACATGATCATCTTAATTCTAGGTTTGGCTGCATTGGGTCCTTACTTTGGTGGCCATGTTTATAATGAAGTCATCACCACGCACATCAATCTACCACCACGTGTTCCTTTCTTGGAGAACTTTGGCCTTTTCAATGGCTTACGGATGGGTGAAAACATCTACATTAAAAAAGGACTGGAAGATATTTATTACTGGTTTGGGACCGATGGTTTAGGCCGTGACCTTTGGGCACGTGTTTGGATGGGGACGCGTATTTCGTTCTTGGTCGCTTTCGTTGCGGTTATCATTGATGTCTTTTTTGGCATCACTTATGGTCTTGTATCGGGTTACTTCGGCGGTAAAGTAGACCTGTTTATGCAACGTTTCGTTGAAATCATCTCTGGGATTCCAAATTTGGTCGTTGTCATTCTTTTGGTTTTGGTTTTAAAACCAGGTTTACAATCCATTATCTTTGCTTTGATGATCACAGGGTGGATCTCGATGAGCCGTGTCGTCCGTTCGCAAGTTCTTAAACTTAAAGAATTAGAATTTGTTTTGGCAGCGCGTACCTTGGGTGCGAACTCATTCACCATCATTTTGAAAGAAATGTTACCAAACATCATTGGTCAAATCATCGTCATGACGATGTTCTCCATTCCAAATGCAATTTTCTATGAATCATTTCTAGCCTTTGTTGGTTTGGGCTTACAACCTCCTTTGGCTTCATTAGGGGTATTGATCTCGACCGGTTATCAATCACTTTTGATTTATCCGCATATGGTCATTTTCCCAGTTGTTGTTTTGTCCCTTCTGATGTTGAGTTTCAATCTTGTCGCAGATGGCTTAAGGGATGCATTTGATCCCAAGATGAAAGGATTTTAGGTGCGATGATGGAAAAAAATCAAATTCTCGAAGTCAAAAACCTTCAATTATCATTTCATTTGGATGCCGGTGTTAACCATGTCATCCGTGATATCAGCTTTAATTTGTTCAAAGGGGAGACTCTTGCGATTGTCGGTGAATCGGGTTCAGGTAAATCCGTTACCACGAAAGCCATTCTTGGTTTGATTGATGACAATGGGGCGGTAGAAGAAGGCTCGATTCTCTTTCGTTTGCGTGAGAACGATAAAGAAGAAATCGTTGATCTTTTACACCAATCCAAGAGCTATATGCAAAAGCATGTTCGTGGCCGTAAGATCGCCATCATCTTCCAAGATCCCATGACATCGCTCGACCCTACCATGAACATTGGTAAACAGATCATGGAGAGTATGTTGGAACATAAACTCGTCAAATCGAAACAAGAGGCGAAAGCCCGTACGAAAGTTCTTTTGGAACTCGTTGGTATCGATCATCCAGAGAAGCGAATGAAACAGTATCCACATCAATTATCGGGTGGGATGCGTCAACGTGTGGTCATTGCGATTGCCTTGGCCTGTGAACCGGATCTCTTGATTGCGGATGAACCCACAACGGCGCTGGATGTGACCATTCAATCCCAAATCTTGGAACTCATCAAAGACATCCAAAAGAAGACCGGTGTCGCCATCATTTTCATTACCCATGATTTAGGGGTTGTGGCTAATGTGGCCGATCGCGTCGCAGTCATGTATGCGGGCAAGCTTGTGGAAGAAGGCTTGGCTGAAGAGATCTATTACAATCCGAAACATCCCTATACCTGGGGGTTATTATCCAGCATTCCTTCGATGGACAGTAAGGAAGAAGAAATTGAATCCATTCCTGGTAGTCCACCGAATTTGATCAATCCTCCTAAAGGGGATGCCTTTGCTTATCGTTCCAATTATGCTTTAGCGATTGATTTCGAAGAGATCCCACCGTTCTTTAAGATCAGTGAGACACATTCCGTCGCCAGTTGGTTGTATCATCCTTTGGCTCCAAAGGTTGAAATGCCGGAGGTCTTGCAGAAACGTTTAGCGAAATATCGACAACAGAAGGAGGTTTGACATGAGCACGAATAAAGTACTCTTAGAGGTTAAAAACTTAAAACAGTTCTTCCGTGTCGATCGTAAGACAACGACACGTGCTGTGGATGATGTCAGCTTTCACATCTATGAAGGGGAGACTTTCAGTGTGGTTGGTGAGTCAGGCAGTGGTAAGTCGACGCTTGGTCGTACTCTGATTCGAATCTATGATGGTAACAGTGGTGAAGTGACGTTCATGGGTAAGAAGATCTCGGGTAAGCTCAGCGAAGAGACGCGTCAATTTCTAAGGAAGAACATGCAGATGATCTTCCAAGATCCAATGGCATCACTCAATCCCCGTAAGAAAGTCCTGGATACCGTAGCCTTTGGTTTGGATGTCAATAAGATGACGACAACGGCTGAAGAGCGCAAAGCCAGGGTCTTGGAAGTGCTCAAATCGGTGGGTCTTCATGAAGATCACTTGAATCGTTTCCCACATCAATTCTCAGGTGGACAACGCCAACGTATCGGTGTCGCCCGTGCTTTGGTTTTACAGCCGAAGTTTATTATTGCGGATGAAATCATCTCCGCTTTGGATGTGTCCATCCAAGCGCAGGTCATCAACTTGATGAAGAAGCTTCAACGTGAATTGGGTTTGACCTATATGTTCATTGCCCATGATCTTTCCATGGTCCGTTACATCTCCGATCGTGTCGCGGTCATGCATGTTGGACACATCGTTGAGATGGGAACAGTGGATGATGTCTATAACAATCCCATTCATCCTTATACGCGTTCCTTGTTATCCGCGATTCCGCATCCGGATCCTGTGCGAGAAAAAAGCCGTAAACGCTTTGTCTACGACATCTCAAATGTCATTTACAATGATTCACACATGAAACAATTAAGTGATACGCATTCCGTGTTGACAACGGATAAGGATTTTGAAATGTGGTCTAAAGGGGATTATTCGCTAAGTCTAAAATAAAACCGAGTTAATCCTCGGTTTTTTCGATAACGACTGGTTTTTGTACAACGGTATTCTGAAGTGTGTTCACTTCAGCTTTTAAACGTTCGATTTCTTGCTCGAGGACAGTGTTCTTGGAATTCAAGCTTTCATTGGTCGCCTTCAGTGCAATCACTTCATTATTGAGATTGCGCAAAGTGAACGTGGTTTTGACACTTTTGTATAAGCCAAACAACAAGACCAATAATGCCCCCAACGCGACTGAAATCAAAATGACCAAGGATCCCGATAATTGGTAGGTCCAAAAAAAGAGACGAACCGTCATCACTTCCGCATTGGTTAAAGCAAAGATCGCTACGATGATTGATACGAGAATTATGAAGATAAATTGTTTTTGCATACATGTTCCATCCTTATTTCAAGTATAAGACAAAGTATCTGAACTTACAAAGAAACCATCAAAATTTGATGGTTTCTAGTGTGTGTTTATGAATAAAGACTAAACAGCTTTTCCTTCACTACCCAAAACTTCAGTGATCTTGTGTTTGA
>DHGC01000022.1:0-6613 GCA_002402585.1 Erysipelotrichaceae bacterium UBA4808
AAGGTGAAATCAAGACCTTGAAAACCAAAGGACGAATCGATAATATCGCCCTTAAACTTGAACAAAACCCCATTACGAACGCCTATGTCGGTATTGGGCATACCCGTTGGGCAACACATGGTGAACCTTCGGACATCAATTCACATCCCCATGGCAATCATCGCATCTCATTGGTGCATAATGGCATCATTGAAAATTATCTCCAAATCAAAGAACGCATGATTCGTAAGGGCTACAGCTTTGAATCACAAACCGATACGGAAGCTTTGGCTAAGTTGGTGGATTACTACTATGTCCAAAAAGGCAATCCATTGGAAGCCATCAAGAAAGTATTAGAAAAGATTCGGGGATCCTATGCCTTGGGTATCCTCTTTGAAGGACATCCGGATACCCTCTATGCCATTCGTAAGGACAGCCCACTGATCATTGGCTTAGGTAAAGATGAGAATTTCATCGCATCCGACATCACCGCCATCTTGGACCAAACGCGTGAATATTATCTCTTGGAAGAAGACGAAATCGCCATCATCAAACAAGATAAAGTAACCGTCGTGGATCATGATTTGGAAGAAATTCATAAAGAAGTCCAGGTGGCATCCTGGGATCGTCAAAGTGCTGAAAAAGCAGGTTATCCGCATTTCATGCTTAAGGAGATTCATGAACAACCCACCGTTCTCATGAACGCGGTTGGACCACGAATCAAAGAGCATAAGATCGATTTCAGTGAATCTGGCTTAACCAATGAAGTTCTCAGTAAGATCAAAAAGTTTCATCTCATTGCCTGTGGTACCGCCATGCATGCAGCGATGGTGGGTAAACAACTCATCGAGAAACATGCACGCATCAGTTGTGATGTGGAAGTAGCGAGTGAGTTCAGATATCGTGATCCAATTTTGAATCCAGAGGATATGGTCATCATTGTCTCCCAATCGGGTGAGACCGCCGATTCCTTGGCTGCTCTTCGTTTGGCAAAATCCAGAGGCACAAAGGTCATTGCAATCGTCAATGTGGTGGGTTCATCCATTGCACGTGAAGCAGACTATGTACTCTATACTTGGGCAGGTTTGGAGATTGCGGTCGCAAGCACCAAAGCATATTTCGTCCAAGTTGCCTTGTTTACCTTGTTGGCGTATAAACTGGGTCAAGTCAAAGGGACTGTCACTGTTGAACAAACCCATGACTTATTGGATTCACTTTTAGCGCTTCCTACCATTACACAAGAACTCTTGGACAAACAGGAAACCATTAAGCAAATGGCTTCCGAGTTTGTAAACAATAAGAATGTCTTCTTTCTAGGACGTGGCTTGGATTATGCCATGGCCTTAGAAGCTTCACTGAAGTTAAAGGAAATCTCATACATCCACTCAGAGGCTTACCCTGCAGGTGAACTCAAACATGGGACCATTTCACTGATTGTGGAAGACTTCCCTGTTATTGCCTTAGTCACCCAAGCAGGCTTGATTGAAAAGATGGTCTCCAACATTAAAGAAGTCAAAGCACGCGGTGCTAAAGTCATCTTGATTGGTCGTCCTGGTTTAGAACATACCAACGATTTCAGTGATCGTGAGTTTATTCTTCCTGAAGTACATGAAGATCTCATGCCCTTGGTAAGCATCATTCCGCTTCAACTCTTTGCGTATTACAGTTCCGTCTTAAGAGGCTTGGATGTGGATAAACCACGCAACCTCGCAAAATCCGTTACGGTTGAATAAAAAAAGATTGGGTCAATATTTGATCCAATCTTTTATTTACTCACAATCGCAGCGATTTCCACCTGTAGATGGACAAGAACCACACGTCACACCACGCTTCTTATCCAAGACAAGTTTACGTACGATGAGTGCGACGATGATAATTAAGAGTCCACCGATGAAATAGTCAATCATCTTATACGCCTTGCAAAGTCATTTGACTTTGTTCATTTCGCTTGATTAGATAAATAATTGTTCCAATGTAAACTGCCACAATCATCAGTCCTAGAATCAAACCATCTCCAAACTGACCTGTAGTGATCAGTGTACCAATTTGATAGATGAAATACGCTAAGCTATACCCCATGCCCAATTGGAAACCAATGGCTCCAAACAACCACTTCTTCGAATCCAATTCGGCATTCATCGCCCCAATGGCAGCAAAGCACGGCGGCGTGAAGAGATTGAACACAAGATAGGCCAATGCGGCAACCGTGGTGATACCCATGATGGACGAAATCGCGCCGGTACCTGAGACAACTTCCAAGGCTTCCACGTCAATGAAATTGGTAATACCGAACACAACTGCCAAAGTCCCAACCACATTTTCTTTCGCAATGAAACCAGTGATGGCAGCGGCAGCTAGCTGCCATAAACCAAAGCCTAATGGGACAAGAATAAACGCAAGTGGTGTTGCGATGCTCGCAAGAATGCTCGACGCTTCCGCACCCTCTTCAACCAATTGTAAGTTCCATGAGAAGGTCTGCATGATTTGCACCAAAATATTACTTAGTAGAATGATCGTGACCGCTTTGATCACAAACTGCTTTCCTTGTGAGATCATCGCAATGAACGCACGTTTCAAACTGGGTAGACGATATTCCGGAAGTTCCATGATGAAGTAAGATGCTTTAGATGTGTCCCCATTGATTTTGCGAATCACGATTGCCCCAAAGAAGATGATCAAAATGCCCATGAAATACATCAAGGTTCCGACCCATGCGGCATCTTGGAAGAAGACACCTGCAAACAAAGCAATGACAGGCAACTTCGCACCACACGGCATGAAGGATGTAAGCATGGCGGTCGTTCGTCGTTGACGTTCATCACGAATGGTGCGCGTTGACATGATGCCTGGAATCGCACAACCTGTACTGATGACCATGGGAATGATCGAACGCCCAGACAAGCCCACTTTCTTTAAATACGGATCCATGATCAAGGCAACACGTGCCATATAGCCACTGTCCTCGAGCAAAGCCAACATAAAGAAGAGAACCATGATCAAGGGCAAGAAACCGACAATCGCCCCTACACCACCAATGACCCCATCCAGAACCAAGGCTTGTAAGAATGGAGAGACTTGATTCCCCATCAAGTTTGCCACAAAGGCATAGAAGAGATCGATCCAACCGACAAGATAATCCGCTAAGAACGGCCCTAAAGTGGCTTGCGATATGGAGAAGACACCATAGAGAATCACAATGAAAATGGGAATACCGAAGTAAGGATGTGCAACAATGCGATCAATCGCATCGTGTTGATTGAGTTTATGTGAATCAATGGAACGTTTTTCGACGTGCTTGACCAGTTGTGCCACATAGGCAGAACGTTCTTTTTCTTCAATCAACCATTCTTCTTTATTTAATGTGGCATCCGCACGTCCTAAAAAAGCAGGTTCTTGCGTTGACCCTTTACGCTCAACGCAGGTCTCTAAGAGTTTCTTCAGTCCCTTTTGACGTAAAGCGGAGACTTCAACGATCGGACACGCCAAATCTTTGCTTAAATGCACCAAATCAATATCGATGGCTTTCTTTGCAATAAGATCCCACTTGTTCAAAGCGATGACGACGGGAACCCCCAAACCTAACAATTGTGTCGTAAAGAAAAGACTACGGCTTAAGTTGGATGCGTCAATGATATTGATGATCACATCGGGATGTTCCTGTTGGACATAGTCTTTCGTGATACGTTCTTCATTGGTAAACGGACTCATGGAATATGTTCCCGGAAGATCCACGATCCGAATATTCTGGTGAGTACTGAGTTGCTTTTTAACAAACCCTTCTTTACGCGCGACTGTGACACCCGGCCAGTTACCGACATGTTCGATACTTCCAGTCAACGCATTGAAGAGGGTGGTTTTGCCACTGTTGGGATTGCCTGCTAGTGCGATACGCATTCAAAATCTCCTCTATGTTAGAAATTCTAACCTTCTAATCGTCTTAAACGATGATGGCTTTCGCCAATTCTGAATCGATGCTATAGCGTGCATCGTTGATGTTCACAACCATATTCGATCCAAAGTTCGAAATGATCGTAATCGTTTGACCTGCATGACAGCCTAAACTAAAGAGAAAATCTTTCATGGCTTCATCATTCGTTTCAATATCTTGAATGGTATAGGTCACCTGTTTTTTAGCTTTACTTAGAACCACTGTCTACACCTGCTCTTCCTTCAAATATTCTTTGATGGCTTCAAACATTTCCTCGGAAATGATGTGTTCCATACGACACGCATTTTCTTCCGCATCCTCCAAACTCAAATTCAAGCTCTTGGACAGATAGGTCTTAATGACACGATGTCGTTCATAAATTCGAATGGACAAATCACGACCTGCGTCGGTCAGTGTCACAGGACCATAGTCTTCTTTTAGAATCAAGTCACGACTTTTTAAGAGTTCCATTGCCTTGGTCACACTGGGTTTTGAGATGTTCAAGGCTTTTGAAATCTCAGCAACATGCGCATGTCCTTGTGTTTTCTCCAAGAGATAGATTGTTTCGAGATACATTTCTGCTGAGTCGTGAAATTTCATGAAACCTCCATTGTTGCCCTAGGCTAACAATCACTCTAAGTATAAACGATTCAACGAAATTAACAAGATTGATTTCAAAAAAAATGCCCTAAATTAGGGCCAGAAATGTCTGTGATGTGCTTCACAGTTATATTTACTTAAAATCTTTGTGAAATATATATTTATACGCACAAATAGAGTCCTCAAAGAAAACACTGTTTAATCCTGTGCTTCATTAAAGATACGTTGTTCATGTTGGGTATGAACATCAAATACGGAACGCGCGATATTTTCCGCATGATCACCAATGCGTTCTAAGGTACCCAAGATGTCCACATACACACTTCCTGCAATCGTGCTCATGCACTCATCGGTACGCATGCGTTCGAAGTGATTCGTACGTGCTTTATTTTCTAATAGATCGAGATAGATTTCATCTTCCTTAACAGATTGCAATAATGAGAAGTCATCGTGCTCATAGATGCGTAGTGAACGATTCAACATGTGAATGACCAAGTCAAACATGTTGTTCAACTCTGCGATGGCAGCTTGCGAGAAGCTCTCGCGACCATCAAATACCATATCAAAGAATTCACCAAGATTAGATGCTAAATCACCAATGCGTTCTAAGTTCTTAACAATCTGAAGATTCGTGGAACTTGCTTCAATGTCATCCTCTGCTAATTTTTCTTTAGAGATCAATAAAAGATAATCTGTAATCTTCGTATCAAAGTTATTGATGAGTTCTTCAACTTGTTCAATCGAATCTTGATTGATTTTGCTTTCCTTATTTAAGAATGCCTTACTGGTTTCAAGGATTTCAACAGCCATCTCACCCATCTTCAAACTCGCACGTTTAGAGACTTCTAAAGCTGCCGTTGGCAAATCATGTGCTAAACCTGGATCGAAGTCCTCGGTGTTAATACCAATACGTTCCTTCTCATCCCCACGAATCGTCTTCTTAACGATCCATACCATTTGTTTGATGAAAGGAAAGAAAAGAATGGTCCCCACTGCATTGAAGATGATGTGTGCAACTGCAATCTGCATCATAGATTCCAAATGCAAGATATCGGTCAAGCGAAGAATGACAACAATATAAACAGGCAATAAAAACATCGCCACAACCGTCATTAAAACATTAAACAAGGTATGGATCCCCGCTGCACGACGTGAAGCCAATGAGCCCCCCATGGCGGCTAATGCGGCCGTGATGGTTGTCCCAATATTCGAACCAAAAACAAAGGGTAGCGCTGCTTCAAATGGCATCCCACCGGCTTCGTAAATTTTCTGGATGATTCCAATCATGGCACTTGAGGACTGAATGATCCCTGTCATCAAGATACCGCCTGTGACAGCCCACCAAGGATGTGTGGACATTTGAATGGCCAAATCATGGAAAGCTGGAATATCCTTTAAGACTTTTAAAGCATCTCCCATGATCATCAAGCCATAGAACAACATCCCAAAGCCCAAGACGATTTCACCAGCATACGCGTGTTTCTTACGTTTTGAGAACATCAACAACATGGTTCCAATGAACACAAAATAAAGCGAGAATTTTTCAACTTTCATCCCAACTAAAAAAGCTGTGATTGTCGTCCCAATATTCGCCCCAAAAATAATGCCAACGGTTTGATCCAAACGCATCAATCCTGCTCGGACAAAGCCAATCGTAATCGCTGTCGTAGCGGATGAAGATTGAATGATGACAGTTACGAATATTCCAATCAAAAGACCCATCCAAGCTTTGGAGGTATAACGATCGATGATGTCACGTAGCTTTTCACCCGCTAAAGACTTCAAACCATCCCCCATGAATTTGATACCAAAAAGAAACAAACCTAAGCCACCAAGAATCGTCTGCCAACTGATATCCATAAATGTAACGCTTGTTAGAATCATAATTTTTTCCTCTAATCCGTTCATCATTATAGAATAAAAAAATCTTAACATTTCGGCGCTTTAAATTTGCGTGTGGGTGTGGGTAGACTATAAAGTTCAGTGTGGGTGATTTTAGGGGGGTATTCTATTTTAGTGTGGGGACTCTATAAAGTTGCGTGTGGGTGCTCTGTAAGATTTAGTGTGGGTGAATAAAAAAACTTCGTGTTACCTTAAAGTTAGTCG
>DHGC01000022.1:6658-7806 GCA_002402585.1 Erysipelotrichaceae bacterium UBA4808
GATTCTACGTTTCATTATCATATCTGTCTGAAGTTGAAGAAGCACACCTGCCCTTATTGTGGAGCCGATGCGATTTCACACGGCAAGCAAGAGATCCGCATCCACAATCCCAATCTCATCGATTTTGATGGGGTGATTCATTATCATGCAAGACGCTATCTCTGTAAGGATTGTCATCGAACCTTTTTCGAAACCAATCCTTTTTCTTTTGCCCATTTCTCAAACAGTTTTTCCTTAATGGATCGCATCATGAAGCAGCTGCGTCAACTCGACCTCAGTTTCAAACGAATCGCTGAGTTGAACCATACTTCGATCACAACCGTACAGGCCTATTTGGACAGCTATGTCTTCATCCCCAAGCCATCCTTACCAGAAAATCTCGGGATTGATGAGCTTTATTCTAAGCTGGCTTATCATGATTCCGCTTACTTATGCGTCCTCATTGACAATGAGAACAGATACCCTGTCGATCTCTTGAACTCACGCTCAAAGCACCATTTAAACAAGCATTTCAGCCAGTATTCGAAAGAGCAGCGTGATCACGTCCGGTTCGTGACCATTGACATGTGGGAGCCGTATAAAGAGGTCGCTCGCCATCAATTCAAGAACTGTCGGATCGCAGTCGATCCCTTTCATGTGGTCAAGAATCTGTCCTTCGCCTTCACAAAATTGCGTATTCTAATCATGAAACAATGTGTCGAATACAGTGACGCCTATTATCTCCTTAAGCATTGGCATCATCTCATGGAGATCAAGGATATCAATCTGGATGATGAACCCAGCTATAATCATCACTTCCAACGCAAACTCAGTAAGCGTGATCTCTTAGAGATGATTTTCAGTATCTCGGATAAACTGCTCGATGCCTACAATCTTAAAGTGGCCTATCAACTGTTTAATGATCAGGCCAGCTATGAGGAAGCACCGGCATGGTTGGATCATCTCATTCATAAGTTTCACGTTTCTGGAATCGTCGAATACGATGAATTTACACGGATGCTTATCCATTGGCGAGAAGAGATCATCAACTCGTTTCAAAGACCTCACAATGATCGTAAGCAATCCAATGCGTTAGCTGAAAATGTGAACAGCCAATTGCGAGCCTACATCGCTGTAACACGTGGCTCACAAAACTTTACCCGCTTTCG
>DHGC01000089.1 GCA_002402585.1 Erysipelotrichaceae bacterium UBA4808
AAACAACTCGCTCGTGATTCAGTTGGTTCAGAAGACCCAACGCTCTCTTATCTACTCAAGAAAGCTTTGGATCTGTATCACACCATCGATGATCAGATCACTGAAAGCGAAAGCTTAATCCAAGAGACCTACACTCAGCTTGAATCGCATATTCATACCATCAGCGGAATCGGACTTCAATCCGCAGCGTGTATTCTAGCTGAATATGAATCCATTGATCGTTTTGACACAGCCGATCAGATGCTTGCCTTTGCAGGACTTGAACCTTCGCGTCATCAATCCGGTGGTTCAGAATCTAAAGGGAGAATGGTTAAACATGGTTCCCCCTACCTGCGTCAAACCATCATGAATGTCGCAGCGTACTCGATTATGCATAATCCAATTCTGTATGAATTCTATCGTAAGAAGCGAACCGAAGGTAAGCTTCATCGGGTTGCGCTTTCACACGTTGCGAAGCGAATTGTACGTCTCATCTTTCATCTAGAGAAACATCATCTCGACTTTGATCTAGCTAAAATGAGGTAGCCATTTTAGTTGATTTTGTCTCATTTTAAATTCAGTGTCTCGTATGACATGTTTTTAGTTTGACTCAATGAACGATCATAATTTATTAGTTTTTACCCTTGACTTCTAATAGTTAATTTCCCCTTGAATAACTTATGTAGTATACGCTTAAAATGCAAAGAAAGCAAAAAAAGAGTATTCCAGGAAAGGAATACTCTATGAGTATTAAACTATGAAGTTACTAAATCACGGAGTAGGAGTAAATGTTCCAGTACCACATGTCACTGATGTAAAGATAGTCCCAGCAGCATAAGTTGATGGTACAAATGTACATCCACTTGGAGCTGTATAGGTTGCTGCGCCAGTTTGTGATGCTAAAGTTATCTCAGAATAAACAGATCTAGCATTTGCCAAGTCTCTAGCTTTATTTGCCTCTGCTATATACTTGGTTAAACTAGGAATCAAAATAGCAGCCAAGATAGCCAAAATTGCAATAACTACAATTAATTCAATAAGCGTAAATCCTTTTTTCGTGAGAATTTTTTTCATATATTATATTCCCCTCCTTGTTTAATTAAATTAAACTCTCTTTTAATGTTTTCGTCAATATACAAATTTTCAGAAATAATACATATTTACGAATAATATCTAATATTATTAAACTCTACCCAAATAACGCTTCAACAATTCTACATTACTGGTGATTTCCGATGCCGTTTCAAAGGAGATAACTTGATCGGTTACGAGTTTCGCGAGATTTCCATCCAAAGTCTGCATGCCAATTCTTAAGCCCGTTTGAATCGCAGTGTTGATTTGAACGATCTTATTTTCACGAATCATATTTCCAATCGCATCGGTCATAAGCATGATTTCATGAACGGCAGTACGCCCCGCATAATCCGCTCTTGGGAGTAAAGATTGAGAGATAACCGCCTTAAGTACATTCGCTAATTGGATTCTGATTTGGGATTGCTGGTGCGGCGGAAAGGCATCAATGATACGATCGATGGTTGCGGCTGCGCCTGTGGTGTGCAGAGTCGAGAAGACTAAGTGACCTGTTTCAGCTGCAGTCAACGCTAAGCTTATGGTTTCATAGTCACGCATTTCCCCTACTAAGATGACATCAGGATCTTCACGAAGTGCAGATCTTAAACCAACATTGAAATCATGGACATCTTTATGGATTTCACGTTGATTGATCATACTATGGTTCGATTCGTGAATGTACTCTATTGGATCTTCTAAGGTAAGTATATGACGTGTCTTATTCATATTGATATGATTGATCATGGTGGCTATGGTAGTGGATTTACCACTTCCTGTGGGGCCAGTAACCAACACCAAACCACGTGGTAACAATGATATGTCCTTTAGGATTGGAGGCAATTTCATTTCATCAATGGATGGAATATGGTTGTTTAAAAGTCTAAGTGCTATGGCTGGAAGGCTTTGTTGCTTGTAGACATTGACACGGTAACGATGACCTGTTTCATCTGTATACGAACAATCAACATCATTCCCCAAAATGTAAAGGTCGAGTTGTTCTTCAGACAACAGCGTGCGAATGATATCCAATACATCATTCTTATCGAGTGGTGGTAAATCAAGACTCACTAAATCTCCTATTTCCCTTACGACTGGTTTGCGATGCGCAATCAAGTGAATGTCAGAACAATCATGATTGCGTGCATAGTGTAATATTTGTTTCAGCATAGCTTCCACCTTAGTCAACTGAGTAGAGTATACGAATACCTTCCTCAACAGTTGTGACTCCTGAATTGATTAAATCTAAAACTTCTTCTCTAAGCATACGCATCTTTTTCTCTTTTGCATATGTCTTCAAATCATCCATATTTGCCTTATCTGCAATCATTTCTTGCAGCTTGGAATCAATTAAGATGATTTCAAACACTGCTGTACGGCCTTGATACCCCGTCTGATTACATTCTGCACAACCATTTCCTTTAAAAGCTGTCTTCAAGTCAGTATGAAGCAGAAGATTGTCCTCAAATGGAACTGAATGCTCACGTTTACAGTTCGGACATATCTTCTTAACTAAGCGCTGTGAAATAACACACTTAACAGAAGATGCGACCAAGAAAGGTTCAACTCCCATATCTACTAAACGAACGACCGTCGACAAAGCATCATTGGTATGAATTGTGGAAAGTACAAAGTGACCTGTTATCGCAGCACGAATCGCAATTTCAGCAGTTTCACCATCACGAATTTCCCCAATCATAATCGTGTCGGGGTCTTGACGTAAGATGCTTCGTAACCCATTCGCAAAAGATAGACCACTGCGAGGATTGACTTGTACTTGAGTGAT
>DHGC01000090.1:0-9347 GCA_002402585.1 Erysipelotrichaceae bacterium UBA4808
AACGGCTGTCGTCCACCAAAACGACCACGTGGTTAGTCTTACATTGAGGAGGGGCTGAAATGCAAAAATTTGAACGTGCACAATTTGAAATACAGGAATATGTAGAGTCGCAAAGTTACGGAAAATTCGAAGTACAACCTTTGGAACGTGGTTTTGGGACAACGATTGGCAACGCATTAAGAAGAGTATTACTCTCCTCGCTACCGGGAGCAGCGGTTTATTCTGTTAAAATTGAAGGCGTATATCACGAATTCACCTCAATTCCTGGTGTCGTGGAAGATGTCACTAATATTATTCTAAATTTAAAGGACTTAATTCTAAGCATCAGTGATGATGACACTTACACACTTCGCATCAATGCGAAGGGGAGTAAAGTCGTTACGGCAGGTGACATTGAGTGTCCTGCAAACGTAGAAATCTTGAATAAAGATCTCGTCCTTGCGACTTTGGAAGAAGGCGCAGTTCTTGAAATGGAAATGAAAGCAAAGAATGGCCGTGGCTATGTCTCTGCTGACCAAAACAAGTCGCTTCACCAAGGGGGCGCACAAGGAATTGGTACGATTTATACCGACTCCATTTATACACCAATCAAGCGTGTCAGCTACAATGTGGAACCGACACGTGTTGGACAAGATGCTCGTTATGACAAGCTGATTTTGGAAGTTTGGACCAATGGTTCAATCACACCTCAAGCTTCATTGGCATTGGCGGCTCGCATCTTGACCGATCACTTGGATTTGTTCAGTGATATCAATGACCAAGTCGCATCCATGGATTCCGTAATCAAAGAGTCCACGAATGAAAGTACCAACAAAGGTATGGTCATGATGATTGAAGATCTAGACTTATCCGTACGCTCCTACAACTGTTTGAAGCGTGCTGGTATTCAAACCGTTGACGAACTCACACAACGCAGTGAAGAAGAAATGATGCGTGTTCGTAACTTAGGTAAGAAATCATTAAAAGAAGTTAAAGAAAAATTGATCGACATGGGCCTCGGCTTCAAGGTCTATGATTAAGGAATGAGATAAACTATGGAAAATCGTAAATTTGGACGGACTGCCGATCACCGCAAAGCGATGTTACGGAACTTAGCAACCAGTTTGATTGTCAGTGGTAAAATTGAAACAACAGAAATGAAGGCCATGGATCTTCGTTCAGTTGTGGATGAGTTGATCACCATTGCAAAAAAGGGCGACTTGCATGCACGTCGTCAAGCAGCTGCTTTTGTTCGTGATGTCATTGCGGATAAGAAGACAGGTCAAACTGCATTACAAAAATTATTTGATGAAATCGCACCGAAGTATGCTGACCGTAAAGGTGGCTATACTCGTGTCATGAAGACAAGCGTACGTCGTGGGGATGCAGCCCCGATGGCAACCATCGAGTTGGTTTAAAACATTGGGGAGCGTTTGCTCCCCTTTCTTATTTATGGAAAGTTTGAATAAAATCAAAACTAAAGCAATCCTAAATAATGTCCCCATCATGCAAGATGCGGGTATTTTGTTTTGTCAGGATTTCATCCGTTCGCATCACGTGGTTAATATCTTGGAAATAGGAACTGCCGTTGGATACTGGAGTATGACCATGGCACTCTTAGATCCTAAGATTAAGATTACGACGATTGAGTTCAGTCATGCAAGATATTTAGAAGCAATGGCTAATGTTAGAAGCTTTGGACTTGAAAAGCAGATTGATTGTGTTTGGATGGATGCTAAAGATTATAAAACAAATAAGACGTTTGATCTAATCTTTCTCGATGGGCCAAAAGCTCAACAACTCAATTACTTCAATCGATTTATCAATAATCTAAGCGCATGCGGAACCATTTTGGTGGATAATATCGATTTTCATGGACATGTTGCGAATCGTAATCAGCTCAGACTACGAAAAAATCTGCGACATATGGTTGAGAAAATCGCATATTTTCAGAATATTGTCGAAAACAATCCGGATTATATAACCCACAAGTATGATGTCGGAGATGGTATTCTACTCATATGGCGTAAATACCCAGAAAGCATAGATTGTGATATGATAACAAAAGGAGATTCCATATGAAAACATTACTGAAATTAGTTACGCTTGGTGCAACAGCCTACGGTGTGACACAATTGGTTAAAAAGAACAAACTGAAGAATGCACCTGCTAAATTGAATGTCGATAAAACAGATTTTGAATTGGCAAAGGTTGCTGAAGATGTGACAATCGATCCAGCAATCGTGCAAAATTATCGCGTTCAAACTAAGGTTCTCTTGGAAGCTTTTCCTGAGAATAGCTTGTTAGAATGCATCCATACGATCAGCTTTGTGGACGAAGTGAACTGCGAAATCTTTAAGACAAAGCTATCTTCAGAACATACATTGCTCGAACAATCAGATGCTGTTCATTGTGTTTTCAAGGAGCACGTTAAAGCAGATGCACAGGATGCGTTTGATGCTGTATTGAAAGCCGCACAAGTGGCTGCCAATGCTCATGGGATTTATCAAGATTATCATTTTGTGATGAGCAATTAAAGAAGGAACTATGAATCCAATTGAAATTAAGAATTTAAACTTTTCATACGATCAAACACAAGATGTCGTTAAAGACGTCTCTTTTGTCGTTAAGAAAGGAAGTTATACAACACTTATTGGCCACAATGGAAGTGGCAAGAGTACCATCGCCAAGCTTATCATCGGTTTGCTTGAAAAAGAAAAAGGTTCGATTTTAATCGATGGGGAAGAATTGAGTCTTGAAACGATTGAAGGCATTCGACGTAAGATTGGTATCGTCTTCCAAAACCCAGACAACCAATTCATTGGGGCAACGGTTCGTGATGACATTGCTTTTGGATTGGAAAATCATCAAGTTGAACCGAGTGAGATGGATGTGATCATTGAAAATTATGCAAAAGAAGTTGGAATGTCCGAGTATCTTGATCACGAACCAACACGTTTGTCAGGTGGACAAAAGCAGCGCGTAGCTATCGCCGGCATTCTTTCGATGAAACCAGAGATTTTGATTTTGGATGAAGCGACATCCATGTTGGACCCTGAAGGAAAAGAAGACATAAATAATCTGGTGAAACAACTCCATAAAGAAAACAATATGACCATTCTTTCAATCACACATGATGTGGAAGAAGTTTTAAAGAGCGATCATGTCATCGTCATGTATGAAGGTCGTATCGTTAAAGATGGACCCCCAAGTGAAGTCATGAAGAATGAAGAAGAATTGGTTCGCTTGAAACTCGCAGCACCATATAGTGTTCGCTTAGCTAATGAACTCAAAAAGTTAGGCATCTCTGTCAAACAAGAATGGGATATGGAAGGGATGGTGGACGAATTATGCCAATTGCTTTTGAACAAGTAAATTACATTTACGGTCCCAAAACGCCATTTGAATATGAAGCACTTAAGCGGATTGATTTGGCGATTGAGCTAAACAAGATCACAGCCATCATTGGTCCTACAGGAAGTGGTAAAAGCACTTTGGTCCAACATCTGAATGCACTCTTATTACCAAGTGCAGGTACAGTCTATATATTGGACCGTGTGATCGTAGCGAATCAAAAAAACAAAGATTTAAAGTCTTTACGTAAAAAAGTAGGGCTCGTTTTTCAGTTTCCTGAGTATCAATTGTTTGAAGAGACGATTATCAAAGATGTTATGTTTGGCCCTTTAAATTTTAAAGCAAGTGAAGAAGAGGCACGCCAAAAAGCCAAGAATGCTTTAGCTATGGTAGGTTTGGATCCTAGTTATTATGAACGCTCTCCTCTCGATATTTCAGGTGGTCAAAAGAGACGTGTCGCAATCGCAGGCATATTAGCCATCGATCCGGATGTCTTGGTATTAGATGAACCAACCGCAGGTTTAGATCCGCAAGGTGCTAAGAGCATGATGGAACTTTTTGTGGAACTCAATCGTAATCACCATAAGACAATTTTGATTGTTACGCATGATATGGATCATGTGTTGAATTATTGTGATAATGTCGTGGTTATGAAAAGAGGCGAGATTTTGACGCACCAACAAGTCAATGATTTCTTCTTTAAAGGTGAAGATGTTTTGGATATTGAGATGGCTTTACCTCAGCGTTTGAAGTTTACTGAAGCTCTACGTGCCAAGGGTTTTAAGTTGACTGATAAGATTCGTAATGTACAGGAACTTGCATTAAGTATTAAAAAGGAGATAAGCCATGAATAATATTGCTTTAGGCCGCTATCTACCTTTAAACTCGATTATCCATAATATGGACCCTCGTTATAAGCTGATGAGTATGCTGATTCTGATGGTCACCATCTTTTTACCTTCTGGATACATTGGATATGTGATCATTGGGATCTTTGTGTTGCTTGCTTTGTTAATGGCGAAGTTGAATTTCACCATGATCTTCAAAGCAATGAAACCCATGCTTTTCATGTTGGTCTTCTTGACCTTCGTTAATACTTTGGTTTTGCGAACAGGCTATGTTCTTATCGATGTGTTTGGTTTTAAAATCTACAGTGATGCGATCTTTAGAACTTTGTACATAACCGTCAGGTTGTTGTTGATGATCATGGTCACGACGATTTTGACCGCTTCGACCAAGCCTTTGGATTTGACCTTGGCGATTGAAGATCTTCTCAGTCCTTTTAAGCGTTTTGGTTTTCCTGCACATGAAATCGCAATGATGATTTCAATTGCACTACGTTTCATTCCAACCTTGATTGATGAAACGAACCGTATCATGAAAGCTCAAGCATCCAGAGGTGTTGACTTAAAAGAAGGAAGTTTTAAAGAGAAGATTGTAGCAATCCTATCTTTGATCGTTCCGTTGTTCGTGTCCAGTTTTCAGCGTGCTGAGGAATTGGCAGATGCGATGGAAGCACGTGGCTATGTTCCTTCCGCAACGCGCACCCGATATAAGCAATTGGTTCATGGACTCAAGGACTACATCATGTTGGGGAGTGTCATCATTTTATTGGGTGTCATCATATGGCTAAGTCTGTAAAACGCGTGCTCTGTACCGTGATGTATCATGGGGCGCATTATGCAGGTTGGCAGATTCAAGATACTAAGGTTTCGATTCAATCCACCATTCAAATGGTCTTGAGTCGCATGCATCACCATCCCGTTAAAGTGACAGGGTCAGGTCGTACAGATGCTGGCGTTCATGCCTTTGGGCAGTGTTTTCACTTCGATACCGAATTGGATATCAGTGAAGAGCGTTGGGTCTATGCTTTGAACAGTCAGTTACCCAAGGATATCAAGATCTTGGGCGCACAATTTGTCGATTCACGTTTCCATGCACGTTTCAGTGTGGTGTCGAAACAGTATGATTATTTAGTCTTTAAGGAAGAGGGGAATCCCTTTACCTATCAGACGCATTTAAGCATTACTCAAGAACTTGATTTGGAAGCGATGAATAAAGCCATGGGCTACTTGATTGGTACACATGATTTTACAAGCTTCTGTGCGAATTCGCTCGAGGAGATGCCGAATCAGGTCCGTACTTTGATGAACTTCCAATGTATTGATGAAGATGACCAATATCGTTTTGTGCTGATAGGCAATGGTTTTATGCGCTACATGGTCCGTATGTTGGTGGCAGTGGTATTGGATGTTGGCCTCAATAAACTGACCCCATTGGATGTCTTGGACATCTTAGATAAAAAGGATAAACGTGCCTACAGTGGCATCGTCGATGCCTGTGGTCTTTATCTTATGGAAGTCAATTATGAAGGAGAATAAATGATTAAAACAAATTACCATACCCATACAACACGCTGTAAGCATGCCGTTGGCAGCGATGAAGCTTATGTACTGGCCGCAATTGAAGCAGGCTTAGACGAGATCGGTTTTTCCGACCATGCCCCATGGCCGAAGCACCCTTTAGAAGAACATTTCATTCGTATGCACATGGATGAATACAATGATTATGTTCAATCTGTTTTGCGACTGAAACGTCAATATGCCAATAAGATCAAAATCAGACTCGGTTTGGAAGCGGAATATTTTGAAGATCGCATGGAAGTGTTGAAGAAATTCATCGATGAAACACCCTTAGATTATGTTGTCTTTGGCAATCATTTCCATCAATTGGAAATCAATGGTCGTTATTATGGTCGTTACCAAAAGACCAATCAACTCT
This sequence comes from Erysipelotrichaceae bacterium UBA4808, assembly GCA_002402585.1. Classification (GTDB taxonomy): domain Bacteria; phylum Bacillota_I; class Bacilli_A; order Erysipelotrichales; family Erysipelotrichaceae; genus UBA2212. Next base: position 6,115 of record DHGC01000090.1, read on the forward strand.
TGGAACACTATGAGCATGATAGTATTGCAGGTCTAAAGACAGGTTATTATAAGATTTTCGCCCATCCCGATCTCTTCGTTAGATCCATCAACCAATGGGATGAGGATGTCGCAAACATGTCACGTCGCATCATTCAATGCGCAAAGGAAATGGGTGTGGTTCTTGAATACAATCTCGGGGGCATTCGTAATTTCTCGCATGTTGATTTGGCTTATCCCTATGATCCTTTCTGGGATTTAGTCGCAGAAATTGGAGCGGATGTTGTCATCGGTGTTGATGCGCATGATCCAGAAGACTTCTTGGATTTTGATTCCATCGCTCGAGCTGAAAAAATACTTGAACAAAAAGGCATCAACGTTCTTGAACGATTAGCGTTCTGATATTGCTCGGGAAATAGTAATGAGATTTTCAACATTCATCAATCTCACATTAAGTATGAGCCTACCTCTTGGGTTGGCTTTTTTACTAGTGATCAGGGATAAGCGACGCGTAAAAGCGCTCTTGTTGGGTATCATTACATTTTTGATCTTCCAAGTCTTTACACGTATACCGCTTCTGCAATTAGTGCTTCCCAATCAAGTCTGGTATATCCTTTTTACATATGAACACCCTATACTTTATTTATTCCTATTGTCTTTAAGTGCAGGTTTGTTTGAAGAAATTGGACGTTACCTTTTCATGAAAAAATGGCTAAGCAAGGCAAGCTTTATGGAGGTGTTTACCTTTGGGATTGGACATGGAGGGATTGAATCTATCTTAATCGTTGGTTTAGCTGTCATACTTTCAGATGTCTCATCCATTGATGACTTCAGTCTGATCATGGGTGGAGTGGAGCGTGTCTTCGCAATGTGCATGCATGTGGCTTTCACTTTCTTGGTATATACACAAATCTCAAAGCGACAGGAATATGGTTTAGCGATTTCAATTCTCGCTCATACGTTTGTGAACTTCATTGCGGTCTATCTAATGAGCCTTGGGTTCGGTATCTTGACCGTGGAATTCAGTTTGTTTGTCATGGCAGTGATTGCGATCATCTATGTCATGCATGAAAGGAGACATTTCAATGCGATTTAAATATCTTCTACTTGCCTTACTTGTATTTTTAGGGGCATGTTCATCGAATTCAGTGCCTGAGGGTTTCGATGAGGAACAACTGACCACTCAAGCAAAACAAATCATCGAGTATCTTCAGGACGCACAATACTCAGAAGTTCTTGATATTATGCGTGAAGATGTCAGGGAAATGTTGCCTATTGAAACGCTAAAAGACGTTGCGGAGACGAAATATTCAACGGTTGGTTCATTTGTGAAATATACACAAGTCGCGATTACGGATACGAAAGATCCAGTAACGTCAGAAGTCTATGGGGTCGTGATTGTAGTGGTGGAATATACAGATGGTAAAGGGACATATACCCTTACTTTTGATAAAGATATGCGCTGTGTTGGGCTCTATATCAAATAATTGATTGTCCTTGACACTTGAGCTTATTACGTCTATAATAACAATCGGCACTTTATGCCAATGTAGCCCCGGAAACTACAATTGGTTAGGAGGAAAAGTATGCGCCAGACAACCATGGCAAAACCAAATGAAGTTGTTCGTCAATGGTATATCGTTGATGGAACAGGTTTAACATTAGGCCGTTTAGCATCGGAAGTTGCGACGGTTTTACGAGGTAAACATTTACCTACGTACACACCTAATGTGGACACGGGAGATTTTGTAATCATTATCAATGCGGACAAAATTGTCGTCACCGGAGATCAAGACGAAAAGAAGAATTATTATGCTCACTCACAATTCGCAGGCGGGTTACGTGTACGTTCAACACGTGTTATGCGTCAGAATTACACGATTGAATGGGTGGAAAAAGCAGTGCATGGTATGTTGCCTCACACACGTTTAGGTGACAAACAACGTAAACACTTATTTGTATACAAGGGTGCTGATCATCCTCACACGGCTCAAAAGCCTGTCGAAATGAAAATTAAGGGTTAGGAGGAAACATGGTCGCAAAGAAAAAGAAAAGCGTCGTAACTTACTTAGGTACTGGACGTCGTAAATCATCTGTAGCACGTGTCTACTTAACACCTGGAACAGGTATCATCTCGGTTAATGATAAAACTTTGGATGAATACTTGCCACTTGAAACCTTAAGAATGATCGTTCGTTCACCATTGGTGTTGACTGAAACCTTAGCTACATTCGATGTTAAAATCAATGTACAAGGTGGTGGTTACACGGGTCAATCCGGCGCTATGCGTCACGGAATCACACGTGCACTTATGGAAGTCTCACCTGAATACCGTCCAGCTCTAAAGGCTGCTGGTTTCGTAACACGTGATCCACGTGCTAAGGAACGTAAGAAATACGGTCTTAAAGGTGCTCGTAGAGCTCCACAGTTCTCAAAACGTTAATCAATTTATTGGTCAACTACTCAAAGACTCCCGCTTGGGAGTTTTTGTTTGCTCACTTAGAAATAAAGAAAAGGGCGATGTAGCCCTTATTTTATCCTATATAGGTGATCTTACTCAAATCAACTTCATGTGGTTTTCAATCTAGGTTTGCAGGAAAACCAATCAAAACCGAAATCGCAAACGCATACCTTTTAGGGATTACTTTTTTCTTACAATCTTCGTTATTGAAGACGTAGTCTGCTAAAGCATAAACAACACTACCGAGTCCGAGCGAAGTAGCAGCCAATGTGACGTTCTGTACCACGATGCCACAATCAAGGTCCTTATTGACATTCCTAGCGATCACAACCCAAGGCGGAGTGTTGTAGAACAGCTTGCTACCACGCCCCATGATGCGTTGGTAGCTTGCTTAATCCAATTGTGTCATGCCATAGGCATCCATTTTTTCGATCAATGCCTTATCTTGAATAACGATAATCTGCCAAGGTTACTTATTCTCTGCACTCGTTGCTTAAATAGCAGCTAAGGTGATGCTTCAACTTTCTCGATTTCAATCGGGTGATTGGTAAAATTGCGGAAAGAATAAAGTTTAGCGATTGTACTTAAGACTTCGTTCATTATAGGTTCCTTTTGAATCAAAATATTTCAACGATGTTATTGTAGCATCTAGCTACAACAAAGGCGAATAAGCATACATTGTTTAATTGTGAATGTGAACTTAAAAATCGCGAGTGAATCTTAACAAAAATAGGATAAAATCAAGATGTGAGTGGATGCATTGCTATCGCTTGAAACAGTTTGAAAACTACTTG
>DHGC01000090.1:9521-19599 GCA_002402585.1 Erysipelotrichaceae bacterium UBA4808
CATATAAACAATGAAGCCACTCTCGGGTGGCTTTTGTTTTACGAAAAGAGGGATTATGCTTAATCTAAAAGAGAACAAACACTTCTATCTCCAAGTATTGGCTATTGCAGTCCCTTTCATGCTTCAACAACTCATCACATCTTCTGTAAACCTTGTGGATAATCTCATGGTTGGACAACTGGGTGATGCAGCGATCGCAGGCGTTGCGGCGGCGAATCGTTTTTACATGATTGCGACTTTTGGTATTTTTGGTGTGGGTGGTGCGATGTCCATTTTCTTGGCTCAATACTTTGGAGCTAACGATGAGGAACATGTCAAACAAACTTTCCGTTATGGTGTTATTTCTGCGTACGTGATTGTGACTCCCTTTGTTTTGATGGGCTTGTTCTTCCCTGAGCAAATCTTAGGTTTCTTTACGAAAGAAGCGGATGTCATTGCAATGGGATCGACATATATTAAGATTGCGATCTTAACCTACATTCCGATGGCTTTATCCATGACGATATCGAATGCGATGCGTTCCATGGGTGAAACGAAGATACCTTTGTATTCTTCAATCGCATCCATTATAACAAATGCCATATTCAACTATATTTTGATTTTTGGGCACTTTGGTTTTCCGAAATTAGGTGTTGCGGGTGCTGCCTATGCAACGATCATCGCGCGGATTTTGGAGGTTGTGATCTTCTTGATTGTGACGCAGCGCTTACCTTTCATGTTTAAGACACATATCAAGGATTTATTCAAGATATCACGTAAGTTGATTAAAATCATAACCATTAAAGCCATACCTTTGACGGTCAATGAAATCTTCTGGTCCAGTGGAATGAGTATCTTGTTTATGTTTTATAGCACACGTGGCAAAGAAGTCATGGCAGGGATGTCGATCTCGGGTACGGTTGCGGATCTATTCTTCACTTTATTTGGTGGGATGGCCGTTGCCTCAACGGTTTTTGTTTCCCAAGTGTTAGGCGCCAATAAGTTGGATGAGGCTCGTTCGAATGCCTATCGTTTAATCCGCTTCTCAGTCATGCTTGCGGCTTTCTTTGGTATTCTGATGTTTATCAGTAGTTTCTTTGCGCCACTTTTATATAATGTTTCAGAAGTCAGTCGTCATACAGCTGCGACCTTCTTACGGATTCAATCCTTTATGTTTTGGATCTATATGGCCAATGCTCAGTGTTTCTTTATCTTAAGAGCAGGTGGAGATACGAAGTCGACGTTATTGATGGATTCCGTATTTATGTGGGCTGTCAATTTACCTGTGGTTGGTTTAGTTACTTATTTAACAGGGTGGAATGTTTTTGCGATTTATTTAGCAGGTCAAGCTACGGATTTTGTGAAGTTTGTAGTGGCATATGGGCTTGTTCGTAAGGAGCAATGGGTCAAGAATTTGGCCCATAGTCATGAAGAACAAATCATCGATTTTGATGTATAAAATTATCAAATAAAGGCTTGAAATGTGTTTATAACTATGGTATATTTTATAAGCACTTGCCTAAATAGCTCAGTCGGTAGAGCAAACGGCTGTTAACCGTTAGGTCGTAGGTTCGAGTCCTACTTTAGGCGCCATTGTGGCCCGTTGGAGAAACGGTTAACTCACATGCCTTTCACGCATGCATTCACGGGTTCGAATCCCGTACGGGTCACCATTTAAAAGATTAACACTGGTTATAGCCTGTGTTTTTTTTATTCTGAATTCATTTGAATTCACTTGAATCCTTGCATTCATTAAATAAATACGCTATAATCATAAAGCATTCATTGACCTGTTAGCTCAGTTGGTAGAGCAACTGACTCTTAATCAGTGGGTCTAGGGTTCGAGTCCCTAACGGGTCACCATGTGTTAAATTGACGTCTCAATGGCGTTTTTTTATTGCATGTTTCAATCAGCTATGTGTATTAATTGAGATATGTATTATGTAAGTATTTTCATTAATTATTGTAAGAAAATGATTGAACTTCACAAATATTTCACTTATAATCACGTTATGTTTCTCGGGAGGGTACTATGAAGAAATTAATCAGTTTACTGGCCGCACTCCTTGTAATGGGTAGTTTAGCGGCATGCTCAGCAGGGTCTGAGGAAAAAGTGGATACCATTAAAATTGGTGTCAACTTAGAATTGACAGGTGATGTATCAGTCTATGGGGTTCCGGAGCGCAAAGCTTTTGAGCAAGCGGTATCGGAAGTCAATGCAGCAGGCGGTATCGATGGGAAGCTTGTGGAATTGGTTATTTATGACAACGCATATGATCAGGCTAAAGCAGTTCAGAATACAGAGAAGTTGATTGAAGATGGTGTTGTGGCTATCTTGGGATCTGCGACATCAGGTATGACGATGGCGATTGCCCCTGTAGCAAAGGATAACGGTCTATTGGTGTTTACGCCATCGGGAACGAACTCAGCGGTTACGATGGATGGTACAGTCGTTAATCCATGGGTTTTCAGAAGTTGTTTCATCGATCCTTTCCAAGGTCGTGTCTTAGCTAATTTTGCTTCCAATGATTTAGCGGCAAAGAAAGTCGTGATTATGGTCAACAGTGGTTCGGAATACTCGAAAGAACTTGCACGTATCTTTACGGAACAACTGAATAAGAATGGTGGCGAAGTTGTGGAAACGGCTTCCTATGCCGATTCAGATACCGATTATAAAGCTTCCTTAACGTCGCTTTCCTCGAAGGAATTCGATGTATTGTTTGTGGCAGACTATGCTAAGAATGCAGGTTTGATCATTGGTCAGGCTCGCTCAACGGCAGGTTTGGAAGATGTCAAGATCATCGGTCCAGATGGCTTTGAAGATCCGACTTTAAATGATTTGGCAGGAGGGGCTCAAAACGTAAACAACGTTTTCTTCTCAACCCACTTCTCGACCTTATCCAACAACGAAAAGGTTGTAAAGTTTGTAGAGGATTACAAAGCGTTCACCAATGAAGAATCCGTAAGTGTATTTGCGGCATTGGCGTATGATGCGGCTTACATGTTGTTTGCGGCCATTGATGCGGCGGACTCCACAGATCCACAGGCGATTCGTGACAGTTTGGAATCTTTACCAAGCTTTAGTGGTGTAACAGGGGATATCTCCTTTGATGAATTGCACAATGCGGTCAAACCAGCGTTCTTGATTGAATTGAACAATGGTGTTGCGGTCAATGCGACAATTGTTAATCCTTAATATTCAGAGTTGTTATGGGTTCGGATTAGAGATCCGAACCTTTTTCGTGTTTATTGATGATTTTGACAGATTAATAACCCTAAATATGCAATAAATACATACTTAATCAGTAATGTAAGAATTTACATGTAATAAATGTAAAAATATTGTTGTATTTCACATAATTTTCATCTATAATCTTGTCATATTACCAAAGGAGGGTTTTATGAAGAAATTATTAAGCCTATTGGCTGCAATCCTCGTTATCGGCGGATTAACAGCCTGCGCAAGTGATTCAGGTGAAGAGGTAGCCGAAACAATTAAGATTGGTGTCAACCTTGAGTTAACTGGCGATGTATCTGTATATGGTATTCCCGAGCGTAATGCGTTTGAACAAGCGGCAGCTGAAATCAATGCATTGGGCGGTATTGATGGCAAGCTCGTCGAACTTATCATTTATGATAATGCTTACGATCAAGCTAAAGCTGTTCAGAATACAGAAAAACTCATTGAAGATGGTATTGTGGCAATTTTAGGTTCCGCAACGTCAGGTATGACTTTGGCGATTGCACCATTGGCAAAAGATAATGGCTTAGTTGTGTTCACGCCTTCTGGTACGAACTCAGCGGTTACAATGGATGGGACTGTTGTAAATCCATGGGTATTCCGTGCATGTTTCATCGATCCATTCCAAGGACAAGTTTTAGCGAACTTCGCATCCGGTGATCTGGCGGCTAAGAATGCCGTTGTTATGGTGAATAGTGGATCTGAATACTCAAAAGAATTGGCTCGTGTCTTTACTGAACAATTTACTGCTAATGGTGGTACAGTTCTTGAAACTGCTTCTTACGCGGATGCCGATACAGATTATAAAGCATCTTTGACATCCATCGCATCAAAAGAATTTGAAGTCTTGTTCGTAGCCGATTACGCTAAAAATGCTGGTTTGATCATTGGTCAAGCGCGTTCAACCGCTGGTTTGGAAACCGTTAATATTATTGGACCAGATGGCTTTGAAGACCCAGCGTTGAATGATTTGGCAGGTGGTGCTCAAAATGTAAGCAACGTCTTCTTCTCAACACATTTCTCGACGTTATCCGATGATTCACAGGCTGCGGATTTTGTTAAGAGTCATGCGGCATTTACTTTAGAAAAATACGGTAAAGAAGAAGTTCCAAGCGCATTAACAGCTTTGGCTTATGATGCGGCATATATGTTGTTTAAAGCGATCGATAATGCGGATTCAACCGATCCTGCAGCGATTCGCGATGCTTTAGAAGCTTTAGAAGCCTTTGATGGTGTCACTGGTGATATCTCGTTTGATGAATTCCACAATGCGGTTAAACCTGCGTTCTTGATTGAATTGAGCAACGGTGCACCTGTCAACGCAACAATCGTAAATCCTTGATTCGTTGACTAAATTGGTTCATTATTAAACAGGTGAAACACGTTTCGCCTGTTTATTTCTCATTTAAGGAGGCAGTTATGTTAGAGTTTCTAAATCAAATCATCAATGGACTCTCCCTGGGCAGTATCTACGCACTGGTGGCATTGGGTTATACCATGGTTTATGGCATCATTCGTTTGATCAATTTCGCTCATGGTGAGATCTATATGTTTGGAGCGTTTGCAGGCATGTTGGCCATTACGGTCTTGAGACTGCCATTCTTTTTGGCTTTGATTTTTGCGATGGTCGTTTCGGCGCTTTTGGGAGTCGTCATCGAACGTGTTGCGTATAAACCTTTACGCAAATCTTCAAAGACGGCGGCTTTGATCACCGCGATTGGGATTTCGTTTTTATTGCAGAATGTGACCGCGATGGTCATGGGCAACAACACAAGTGCCTTCCCCCAGGTCTTTGATCAGAAGGTTTATGATTTTGGTGGTATTCGTATCAATTCATTGCAGATCCTCATCTTTGGAGTCACCATTGTTTTGATGTTTTTACTCCAGTTCATCGTTTTGAAGACGAAACTAGGTCGTGCGATGCGCTCTGTTGCGGTGGATAAAGATGCGTCGGTTTTAATGGGTGTCAATGTCGATAATACAATTACCATTACCTTTGCGATTGGTTCTGCTTTAGCTGCGGCTGCAGGGGTCTTGATTGGGCTCTATCACATCCGTGTTGTATTCTGGATGGGGACTGCGCCAGGCTTAAAAGCTTTTGTAGCAGCTGTTTTTGGCGGTATCGGAAGCATTCCAGGAGCTATGATTGGTGGTTTTGCGATTGGTTTGATGGAAGCAATGGTTGCGGGTTATGGTGGCAGTATGTGGAGTCCCTATCGTGATGCGGTGGTCTATCTTCTTTTGATCATTGTCTTATTGGTTAAACCAAGTGGGCTATTAGGTAAGAACGTTAAGGAGAAAGTATAATGAAAAACTATCTCAATAAACGTAATTTGATAACCTTGGTTGTCGTAGGTCTCATTTTCTTTGCCATTCAATTCATGATCAAAGAACGCATCATTACAGCCTACATGCGTAGTAATCTCTATTGGATTGGAATCTATATCATCTTAGGTTTAAGTTTAAACATGATCATTGGGATTACGGGTCAGCTATCTTTAGGGCATGCAGGATTTATGTCCATTGGTGCCTTTGCGGCAGCAGTTGTGCTTAAAACGAATCCAACCATGACAGGTCTTTATATAGGCATCGGTATTGGGGTACTGATAAGTCTTGCGGTATCCTTTGTGGTTGCGGTTCCTACTCTGCGCTTAAAAGGGGACTATCTTGCGATTGCGACCTTGGGTGTGGCAGAGATCATTCGTATTGTATTAAATAATTTAGGCATCACGGGTGGTGCATCTGGTATCAGTAATATCAAGATGTTGATGTCTTGGCCATTGTTGTATACCTTTGTCATCCTTACTATCTTCTTGACCCATAATTTCAAGAATTCAGCCATTGGTCGTGCATGTATTTCGATTAAAGAAGATGAGATTGCAGCAGAGGCAATGGGTATCAATACAACAAAATATAAGGTGATTGCCTTCATGTTTGGAGCAGCGCTTGCAGCAATGGCAGGAAGCTTGTTCTCAACGACCTATTACATCGTCAAGCCAGATTCTTTTGGAGTAAACACTTCAATCAACATTCTTATTCTCGTCGTTTTTGGTGGCATGGGTTCACTCAGTGGAACCATCATCGCAACCTTCATCATTGGTTTTGTGAACATCGTGCTTCAACCGTATGCGGAAATCCGGATGATTCTGTATGCTTTGATTCTGATCATCGTTATGATTTTTAGACCACAAGGTTTACTCGGTTCCCAAGAACTCTCTACGAAACTCTTACCCAACTTTAAATGGAAACGAAAGGAGAAATCATCATGAGTCTACTTCAAATTGAAAAATTGACACGTAACTTTGGTGGTTTGAGTGCCGTTTCAAATGTAAGCTTGGAAGTTGAGGAACACGAATTGGTTGGTTTGATTGGCCCCAATGGGGCTGGGAAAACAACCTTGTTCAATGTTTTGACCGGTGTCTATACTCCGAGTTCAGGTCGTGTGATGTTTCAAAAAGGCGATAAAAGCATTGAATTATCCAAGTTGCCTCCGTATAAGATCACGCGTATGGGTGTTGCTCGAACTTTTCAAAATATTCGTCTTTTTAAAGAATTAAGTGTCTTGGATAATGTCAAAATCGCAATGAATCATGAGGCAAGATATGGTTTATTTGGAGCACTCCTTAGAGTTGGCAATTACTTCAAGTCAGAAGCGCTGATTGAAGAAAAAGCCCATGCCTTCCTAAAGGAAGTCAATCTAGATGAACTTGCAGAAACCAAAGCTAAAAATCTTCCTTATGGTAAACAACGTCAATTGGAGATTGCCAGAGCTTTGGCAACGGGTGCTAAACTCTTATTCTTAGATGAGCCCGCTGCAGGGATGAATCCACAGGAAACACATGCATTGACGGGTTTCATCAAAGAAATCAAAGAAAAAATGAATCTGACCATTGTCTTGATCGAACACGATATGTCCTTGGTCATGGAGATATGCGAGCGTATCTTTGTCTTGGATTATGGTAAGTTGATTGCGTCGGGCACTCCGGATGAAATCAAAAACAATCCAAGAGTCATAGAAGCGTATTTAGGGGATGAGGTGGAACTATGATTTTAAGAGTACAGGATTTAAATGTCCATTATGGTGTCATTCATGCCTTAAAAGGTGTTAATATCGAAGTAGAAGAAGGACAGATTGTATCTTTGATTGGATCCAATGGGGCGGGGAAGACAAGTCTTCTAAGAACCATCAGTGGTTTGATTAAAGCTTCATCGGGCTCAATCTATTATTTAGACCAAGAAATCGTTAATCCAAAACATCCAGAACTCTTACCCAGTACGGGTTTGGTTCAGGTTCCTGAGGGGCGTAAGATCTTTGCGGGGATGTCAGTGTATGAGAATCTATTAATGGGTGCTTATTTACGTAAAGATAAGGATGGCATCAAGGAAGATCTTGCGAATGTATATGCGCGTTTTCCCATCTTAGATCAACGTAAGCGTCAGGATGCGGCAACGCTCTCCGGTGGTGAACAACAAATGCTTGCAATCTCGCGTGCTTTAATGGCAAAGCCTAAGCTCCTTTTATTGGATGAACCTTCTATGGGTTTGGCACCTCTTTTGGTTAAAGAAATCTTCAATATCATTCGCGACATCAATGCCACGGGCACAACCATTCTCTTGGTTGAACAAAATGCCATGCAAGCTCTTAGAATCGCGGATAAAGCGTATGTCCTTGAGACAGGTTCAATTGTCTTGCAGGGCAGTGGTCAAGAATTGTTAAGTAGTCCTGAAGTACAGAAAGTCTACTTAGGAGGTTAATATGTACGTTAAGAATAATATGACCGTGAACCCTAAAACAGTTCATCCCGATCAAACGATTTCAGAAGTATTGGACTTGATGCAAGAGTTTAAGATTCATCGAATTCCGGTTGTGAGTGATGGTAAACTGGTCGGCTTGGTGACACAAGGTGTGGTGACGGAGAATTCACCTTCACGTTTGAGTACCTTGAGCATCCATGAAATGAATTATTTGCTCTCGAAGACTCGCGTCAAAGACATCATGATCAAAAAAGTCTTTACTATTTCACCAGAAGCATTGGCTGAGGAAGCTGCTTTCGTAATGGAGCAGAAAGATATTGGTTGTCTACCGGTTGTTGGGGAAGCAAATGTCCTTTTAGGGATCCTCACAACGAGTGATATCCTGAAAGCTTTTGTGAACATCCTTGGATACAATCAAAGAGGTAGTCGTGTTGCGATTCAGGTTGTGGATGGCATCGGTGTGTTTGCGGAATTGACCAAGCTTTTAGCGGATCATAAGATCTCCATTTCGCATCTTGCGAATCGTGATACTGAGATCATCTTCCGTTGTGATGAGTTGGACCAAAAGAAATTGCGAAAGCTTCTTGAAGCAAATGGCTATAACATCGTTTCAATTCAATGACAGGGTTAAGAACCCTGTTTTTTCTTGAAAGTAAGTGCTATAGTACTCTGTGAGGTGGCGTATGAAAACATGTGTCGTTGTATATTCCAATGCGGGTAAAGCCTTTGCTTATGCCCAGGAAATCGCTCAAAATAAGCAAGCGGATATCTTGCGTATTGAACCAAAAATTGATTTTAAAGGCTTCATGCGCTATGTATATTGGGGTTATAAAGCAAGTTTGAAACGCTCGGTTTCATTAAACCCCGATGCGATTGATTTATCGGATTTCGAGCAACTCATTGTGGTGGCACCAATTCATGCAGGTCGTATCTGTGCGCCGGTACGCAGCTGGTTGTTTACACATCGTTCGTATTTGAAAAATGTGTCGATCATTACCACACATCTGGATAAAAAGAATCCCTACCTGGATGCGGTAGAAGCTTTAGAAAAAGAAATGATGTTTAAGTTTACAGAGATTCAATCAAAAGTCATTGAATAGGAGGACATTATGTTTGATGTGATTGTATTAGGAAAAGGACCTGCAGGCATACAGGCGGCTGTTTATATCAAGCGGGCTAATTTGAATGTATTGGTCATTGGTAAAGATGGGGGAGCTTTGGCTAAAACCGATAAAGTTGGTAATTATTATGGATTCACACAAATCAGCGGATTGGAACTCTTGGAAGCGGGCTATGCACAGGCCAAGGCTTTGGGCATTGAGTTGATTGAAGAGGAAGTCATTGGCATCAACTACATGGGTGATTTCAATGTGACGACCACAACGAATCAATATATTGCTAAAACGGTCATCTTGGCGACAGGCTCACCACGTGCATCTGTTCGTATTCCGAATCTAAAAGAACTCGAAGGTCGTGGTGTTTCGTATTGTGCGATCTGTGATGCGTTCTTTTATCGCAAGAAGATCGTGGGTGTTTTAGGCCATGGCGATTATGCGGCTCAAGAAGCGCATGAATTGGTCAATGTGGCTGAACAAGTCATTGTGTTCACCAATGGTTTGGAGCCTAGTGGTCACTTTGATGAACGTGTTAAGTTTGTAAAAACAAAAGTTAAGAAAATCATCGGAACAGACCGCCTCCAAGCGGTTCAATTGGAAGATGACAGTGAAGTTGAAGTTTCCGGTTTGTTCATCGCCTTGGGGTCTGCTTCCGCAACCGATCTTGCTTTGAAGATTGGAGCGCTTGTCGAAAACAATAAAATCATTGTGGATGAGAAACAAATGACCAATGTGCCTGGCTTATTCGCAGCTGGAGATTGTACTCCCGGAATCATGCAGATTGCGAAAGCGGTTGGGGATGGTTGTGTGGCTGGACTCGAAGCCATCGCATTTGTTCGTAAGAATCCGTAAAATGATGTTGAAGTGAATTCAAAAGCTTGTTATAATTTGAATGCACTTTGCGCGTGTGGCGAAATTGGCAGACGCACTAGACTTAGGATCTAGCGGGCAACCATGCAGGTTCAAGTCCTGTCACGCGCACCATGTA
>DHGC01000087.1 GCA_002402585.1 Erysipelotrichaceae bacterium UBA4808
GCAGATGATTGCGGATATTTATGGTGTCAGAACGGTTCGTAATGTTGTGAATGGTGCGGCATCCTTGGGAGCTGCCATTTCAGTGGCGGTCGCAACAGGTGTCTATCCAGACTATGAAACAGCCGTATCCAAGATGATCAAGCAAAGGGATGAGTTCTTCCCGAATGCTGCCCATCATGAAGCCTATAATAAAATAAATGCTGTCTATCGAAGATTACCTGAACGCATTGAAAACACGTTGAAATCAATCTACGAAGGTCTTCATTGATTTCATTGTGCATACCAAATCATAAAATATAAGATTAATTTGAGATACAACAAGCTTGTATCTCTATTTTTATCAATGTATGAAATGTGACAAGGACATCAAACCTTGCTTTCTGTTAAGATGGTTCTGTAAGCTTTTAAGCTGATGAGGAATTAACACATGGAAACAATGAACTGGATTCAATGGATGCAAGATCGAAGCTCCGTTCGAACCTTTGAAAATAGAGATGTACAAGAAGATACGATGGATCAATTAAACCAAGCAATCATTGATGTTAATGAAGGATTATCACAGCAGGCATATTTCAAGTTGATTCAAAACAAATCAAAGGGTGAAAAAGCACAAAAACTAGGAACCTATGGCATCATCCAAGGTGCACGTAATTTTATTGCGGTCATTACAACCCAAGATGAAGTCGATGCATGCGAGTTGGGCTTTCTCATCGAAAAAGTAGTTTTAATTGCGACAGGACTTGGCTTAGGAACCTGTTGGTTGGGTGGAACCTTTGATCGTTCATCGTTCGAAGATCATTTATCATTAAAGGATAACGAGAAGTTGGTGATCCTGATCGCATTTGGTTATAAAAAGATCAAACAATCGATGATTGAATCCACAATGCGAATCATGGCTAAATCGAATCAACGCAAACCAGCATCAGAACTATTCTTTGATGGAAACATCGATAAACCCTTAGACTTATCAGTGTTAAGCGATTATGCAAAGGTACTGGAAATGGCGCGAATCGCACCTTCCGCATCCAACAAACAACCCTGGCGGATCGTCAAAGATAAAGAATATTTCCATTTTTATTGTTGCCGAACACCTGGATATGGCCTCATGAATTATGATCTTCAACGTAATGACGTTGGCATCGCCATGTGCCATTTTGAACACGCCGCAATGGAATTGAAGCTAAATGGAAAATGGGAAGAACTTAAGTCTGCCCCATCAATCTCAAATTGGGAGTATGTGAATTCATGGCTTGTTAAATTCCCCATAATACAATAAAAATGCCAAAATATTGGTTCGTCTTATTTGTTAAGAAGTGATATTCATGCGTTAACCCATGATCGTATCCTATTGGACACCTCACATTGAGGTGTTTTTAATTGATGCAATGTCACAACTTTGTTCGATTTATGACACGGTTTTGACATACATTTTGATTATTCTTAATACGAAAAGGGAGAAATACTATGTACTTATTTAATCGCGCTTTTGCTTATATCAGAAAACAAAAAGCTAAAACAATCTTACTCTTAGTCTTGTTTTTCTTAATAGCCAACATTGTCTTAGCAGGCTTATCGATCCAGAGTGCTACAGAGACGGCAAAAACATTGACGCGCCAAGAAATTGGAGCAGATGTCATCTATACATTTAATACTTCAAAACTCAATACGGATTTCAGAAGTGGTGTCATTGACCCTAGCGTCGATCGAGCAAGTCTTGAAGGAGCACCTCTTTATGGGAATCTTGTTCAACTTCTCGATTCTGATTTGATAAAATCGTACGACGTCATCAGCAGTTATGAAGTCACGACAGATGACTTGACCCCGTATGTCTACACACCGACGTCGACCACAACTACGGGCACAGGGACGGGTCAAGGAGGAGGTAAGTCAATCATTGGTGCCTATACGTCCAGTGGTGATTTAAGTATGCGTACGTTTACGCGTGTAGAACCACAGGATTTCATTGATGAGACATCAACTTTGATTTCAGGACGCTATGCGAATCAGGATGAAATCGATCAAGGTGCATATGTCGTTTTGATTGAAAAGACCCTTGCCGATTTGAATAAAATCAAAGTGGGAGATCGTCTATCATTAACCCCGACATTGGATGGTTATGACACGATTGCTTTAGATTTTGAAGTCATCGGTATCTATCAAAGTAATGAAGTTGTGGATGATCGAAGTGCAAGCATGATTGGGTCTTCCTTACTGGCTCAAAACCGCATTTACACGCCTTTTAGGACTTTAAGTTCAATGGGCTATACCGAAAATGATATGAACGATGTTCTTCTAGATAAGGCCATCATCACACTCAAAGATCCTTTGGATGTGGAAACATATATGGCATCCATCGAAGGAAGGATCAATCTGGTTTACGGAAACATCTCCGCAAATGATGCGGTGTATGAGCAATTGGCTGGACCAATTGAAACACTGGGCCAAATGAGCAATGTTTTAGTCTTGATTGTCGTCATAGCCGGTGCGGCCATCTTATCCTTGATTACAGCATTGACGATCAATCAGCGTAAGAATGAGATCGGTATTCTCTTGGCAATTGGTGAGAGTAAGACAAAAATCGTCAGTCAATTCATCGTGGAAGTGGTTGCGATCGCCTTGATTGCTTTCACACTTTCCACCTTTTCTGGATTAAGCATTGGAAGAATGATTTCGGATGTTACGCTTTCGAGTTTCATCAATACAGAAACCACAACAGTTGTCCCTACGGGTATGGGGGGTGGAAATCGAAGCGCTACGGTTACGGCGGAAGAAATTGAACCTGTTGAACTCAACGTCAAATTTGATCCAATCGTGCTTATTCAATTCTTTGGGGCGGGTATCCTGATTTCAATCATCAGTGTTGCGATTCCAGCACTCTATGTCACACGTTTCAATCCTAAGCAGATACTTACGAACAACGGTTAAGGAGAACCATCATGTCAATATTAGAACTAAAAAACATCACATACGGATACATCGATGGCAATAAGAAACGAACTATTCTTGATGATCTGTCGTATACCTTTGAGAAGGGTAAATTCTATTCCATTCTAGGACCATCAGGAAGTGGTAAGACGACACTTCTGTCGTTGATGGGAGCACTTGAAAAAGCACAAGAAGGCCGTATACGCTTTGAGGGTCAATCACTCGATGAAATCGGGTATGTTAAATATCGTCGCAATCATCAATCCATCGTCTTCCAACAATTCAATCTCATCCCATACCTCAGTGGCCTTGAAAATGTATTGAATGTCATGCACATCACAGACAATGAACTTCCACAGGATAAACAGAAAACTGCACTGAATCTGCTCAATACATTTGGCATCGTCGAATCAAAGGCGAGACGCAGCATATCCCAGCTCTCCGGTGGTGAGCAACAACGTGTGGCAATTGCTCGTGCATTAGCAACCAATGTCGAGTTGATCCTAGCGGATGAACCAACCGGAAATTTGGACACGGCAACACAGAAAGAAATCGTAGCCATCTTCCGCAAGTTAGCCAGTGATTACAAGCGTTGTGTCATTGTGGTTACCCATAGTGATGAGGTCGCCAAGATGAGTGACACACAATTAAAGTTAGTGGATGGAAAACTTGTGGACATAACAGGGAGCTTGAGCCATGTCTAAAGAATTCTTACATGAAATCAACGAGAAAGAAGAAATAAAGACAGAGAGCTTTCAGGCTGAAAAGTTTGAACGCATCAAACCAGATAAAACCAAATACGTTGTACTTGTGAGTTTGGTAATTGTGGGTTTGATTGCGAGTTTCTTCTTTATGAATCCAAAAGTCAAGTTGGAAAACCTGGTAGGTATGAACATCACCGATGCCAAGGTCTGGGCTTCTAATAACAATATTCAAGTCATACAAAAAGAGGTCTATGCACCAACAGAAGAAGGACTTGTATTGAGTCAATCCATAGAAGCAGGCGTAAATGTCGATCAGAAGAGCACACTCACTTTGGAAGTCTCCTTAGGATATGATCCCAATGAAGTGATTTCACTGCCCAGCTTTGATGAGACATGGACAAAAACCAAAATCCTCGCATGGTTAAATGAGCAACATATTGATGATTTCACACTTAAATACCAAGAAGATGAGAATGCTGAGCCAGATTTATATATGAGCCATCAGCTACCTGAAACGACAACGAATTTCATTCGTTCGCATTCGATTGAGTTCACCTTGACATCGTTGCCTGTGCAAGAAGAAATTACAGTCGTTGATTTGATGAACTTCAATACCGCTCAAATCGATGCTTGGGCTAAAGAGAATGAAATCATCATCAAATACAGCGAAGCCTACAGTGAAACAATCGCAAGCAATAAGGTATTGAGTCAAAGTGTGGCAGCGGGAACCATTTTAAACCCTAAAGACGCAATCATCGTGACCTTGTCAATCGGACCAGCCATCAAGATAGTGGACTTCGCTTCATACAGCGAAAGTGCTGCCAATGCTTGGGCTAAGGAAAACAACATCGATTTAACGATCATCAAAGAATACAGTTCAACCGTGGCCAAGGATGTGGCAATTTATCAAAGCATCGCCAAAAACACAACGGTCAAGACGGGTACAGATTTGACACTCTACTATTCTCTTGGATCTGAAGTTACGATTGCCAACTATGTCAATCAAACACTGACGAGCCTTCAAACCTTTGTGGATGCACAAAACGTCAATAAAGCATCTTTGGTTCTGAATGTGAAATTCAGTTACTCAGCGAATGTAGTTAAAAATAAGATCATTGCTCAAAACATCACCGATACACGTGTTCCAATTGGAACCACGATTGATGTTATTGTTTCATTAGGCGATCTAACGATTGTACCAAGCCTTGTGGATGATTCTGGAAGCTATGTGCCTGGAACACGGACTGCTCTTGAAGCGTATGAACTCGTTCTACAGACATGTGGCAAAGCGGAGATTGTATGTCAGATCATCTTTGAAGATAACGATGAAAAACTGGGTATGATTGCATCGCAGTCCATATCAGCTGGAACGCAAGTCAGCACATCAA
>DHGC01000052.1:0-1713 GCA_002402585.1 Erysipelotrichaceae bacterium UBA4808
GGTGCTTGAAACGCCATGAACAAACGCACATGCAACAAGCCATCGATGCGACCCAACGCAACCATGATCGTGGACATGGTCGCAAAGAAGAAGTTGAGACCCATGTACCACACAAAGGCCGACTTCACATTCTGATGCGTCAAGTTCTTTGGAAGTTTCTTACGTAAACTGATTTTACTTAAAGTTTTCGTTAGAAAACTTGCTCGTGGACAGATCTTCGTACACCAGGTCTTATCTTTTTTAATTAGATAAAAGCCCACTGCTCCGCCGTAACACGCCAGTCCCAATAAGGCAAAACCTATATGCACCATACTCAAGCCAAAAATGGCAATTGTATATAGAAATGAAATATCTTGAAGATTGAATTTATTTTTCATCATCTGTCCCTTTTAATGGATTTATTCTAGCACATCTAAGGCGAATATGGCATACTAGTGTTATGTTAAAAAACAAGAAACTACTCTATCTCTTTTATACGATCACCTTGACGATGATTCTTTACTCCAGTGTCATCTACTTTGAAAACAAGCAGTACTGGGACCTCTGGATCAATCTTGAATTCATCGCCATGCTTGTCTATATGGTCTTCTTCTATCCCAAGCAGCCCTTGAAGATGGGCTTCATGGCCTTTCAATTTTTATTGGTTCATTTCTTAAGTTATGGGCTTCGAGGTTTGCTTCTAAGCAATTGGCTTCATGTCTTATTCGCTGGACTATTCATCATCGTCTATGTTGTATACATGGTGAGACGCAAGTCTAAGAAGATTCCCATATACTTCAAACCAAGGAAGTGAAAAGCAAACTCCCAGAGTCTGCTTTTTTTAAACCATTTTCATTCGCCAGAACTTCCATCCGCATCCAACTGTAAAACAGTGACACGCACTTGAATCGCTTTAAGCGCCTCCACCAAACATACCTCGACCTCAAGATTCTGAAAGTAGAAGCGATCCCCCTTCTGTGGCCAATGCCCCAACTGTCGGGTCACCCAACCATTGACGGTCGCAATATCTGTATCATAATCCACATCCACCGTTCTAAACAGCTTATCCAAACTCGCTCGACCAAAGACCAGATACACATTATTTTCCACTTCTTCAATATCCATGATGACTTCATCATGTTCATCCCAAATCTCACCCACAAGCTCTTCCACAATGTCTTCCAAAGTCACGATTCCTACAGTTCCACCATACTCATCTGAGACCACCGCAAGGTGACTTTTCTGCTCCTGTAACTGGTGTAGAAGTTTGGATATCTTAACCGAATCCGTTGTGTGATAAACCGGTTTGATAAACTGTTTTGGATTGTTTGACTTCCGCAAGAAGAAATCCTTGAGATGGATCACCCCAATGATGGTGTCAATTGAATTACGATAAACGGGTAAGCGTGAATAGCCACTCTCCGTAAACAATTGATGAATCACCTCAATCGAGTCCTCTTCAGAAACCGCCACCAACTCCATGCGTGGGGTCAAGACATCCGACACATCCAAATCATTGAATTCAATCGCATTGCGAATCAAATCCCCTTCGTGCTGCTCGATCTCCCCATCCGATGTGGCTTCTTCAACCATGGTGATCAACTCTTCCTCTGTGATCCCACGGGTATCCTTGATTTTAACCATTTTTGAAAGCATCTTCTTCCAAAGTCCAAAAAACCAGTTCAAAGGCGCAAATAGATAGGTAAGCATCTTCACAAATGGCGACGCAAACAT
>DHGC01000052.1:1745-4675 GCA_002402585.1 Erysipelotrichaceae bacterium UBA4808
GAAATGGTGACACCAGCCTCATCATAGTACTGTACAAAAATCAAGGTAGCCAGTGAAGCGGCCCCAATATTGACGATGTTATTGCCGATGAGAATCGTTGAAAGCAAGGTATCATAATCTTCCGCAAGTTCAAGTACATGTTTTGCCTTCTTGTTGCCATTCGAGACCATTGTCTTTAATCGGATTTTATTGAGTGTTGAAAAGGCTGTCTCTGTAGCCGAAAAGAAAGCAGACATTAAAATCAGCCCAGTTAAAATAATGATAAGTAAGATGGTTTGATTATCCATATGGATACGGTTCTCCTTTAATTATACAACGTTAGAAGTTCCGTTTTTAGAGTCGCAATTGATCCGCCCAACACACGCAAAAGTGCATGTGATACAAATGATCATTGTTTAGTGTCTTATATGTTCGACGATTCTCGTCGCTATCACTGTCTGTTTCCATTGGGTCTTAAACTTCCCTTTCATGATTGAATTTCGTATGAATGATACCATTCACAGACCACATCGTCAAATGACACCTCGTATAAAGAGGTGCTCATACGTAGAGCACCCCTTGCATTCCGATATCTATTCTCCCAATTCACAAAGTCACTTATTCATTCCAAGTATACACATATTCAACACTACCACCACTGGTACTGACATAAATCGAGCGCTTGTCGCCTACTTTAGAACCCGCACTGAAGGATGCTTTGGTGTCTAAACTCATTTGATTCACCGCAATCTTTCCATAATCTGTTTTCACACTTGCAAGATAATCCCCATCTTCATTCTTGAAGCTGATCGAACCTCCCGTTCCATATCCATGTGCGATACCGGGCAGATCAATACGTGCAGAGATCTGTGCATTCATGTAATTCAAACCCAGATGCAAATAACCATCATTCTTGCCATTCCAGACATAACCCGTGATGCTCGCATTCAACTGAATTTCAATCGGATCCCCAGCATGATACTTCGAACCCGGCGCATTCCAAGTCATCGATGCCGAGAATGAATCGCCCACATTCGGTGCCACCCCTGTAAACGTCGCACTTCCAGAAGCGACCGATCCACCTCGATTCTCATTGAAACTGGCATTCAAGACGTTTGTTCCAGTCAACTGCCAGTATCCATCCAATTTTGGATTGATAACCAAAGGTTCTTTCAGATACCCCATATCGCGAAGATATTGCATGAAGCCTTCACGATCCCCTTTTTCATTCCAATAAATCCATTGATTGATGGCTTTGGCTAAAAATTCATCCGAAATCGTTTTACGTGTATTCTCATCCATCAGACTCAAAACCGTTTCACGAATCCGATAGAGACGATCCAGTCGATCTTGAACATTATAGTTATTTCCATTCTTTTCAATGCCAAAATACTTTGGATAGGAACTGGCATTCAATAAATACTCAGCTTTCAAAGCTTGAATGAATCCCAACTCATCATTCTTGATGCGGTTGATCGCGGGTTCCGCAAGCATACGCTTATCAAAGCTATCTTTCAAAGCTGTTTTTGCGTTATTGATGATTTCTTGTTTCTTCGCATCGGAAAGATTACAGTCCTCATCTTTTTGCTTCTTACAATACTGTTCAATGATGCGAATTTCAAACTGACGTTGGCCCCCACCGAGTAGTATGAAGATCGTATCGAAATCACCTTTCAATCCATCTTCATAACCATACTTACCCCCCACACCCGTCGCATACACTTGGTAGGCTTTCTCAATCTCAGATGCCGCCCAATAATCAATCGCTTGATTCGCTTTGGCTGCCATGTATGCACTTGTGGACGCGACCAACTGCGAGAGTGGAACTGCCCCATTCAACATATTCGCAATCGATTTCAATGCTGCCTTTGAATCGCCCCCCGCAATCGATCCCGCCGCAGAGGCGAGATTCCCAAAGATATTGGCTTTGCCTGCAAAACCCGAGGGGTCTTTGTTCAATGAAGAATACAAAGCTTTTCCGACAAATTCTTTCCACTTGTTTTCGAAATCCAACTTCCCATCATTCCCTTTTGCAATCGCATTTGCAGACTGCGCCATGTAGTCAAAATACCCCACATCGGACTCATCCACAAACGAGACAATATCCGCAAGCAACTGATTGCGTGCCGTGCGTGATTCCACACCCATCGCATCAAAGAGGTCATTAAACTGTTGGCTGGTGGCTAGGATGTATGCATTCTTCTCATTTTCATTCTTCCACACATTTGTGGCCATGTTTTTCGCATAGTTCTCAAGCTGTGTCGCCTCCGAAGGACGTCCAAAACCATACTCACTGAAATGGTACAGCGTGAACTGAGCTGTTCCTTTATTCAAATCAATCGCATCGGGTATCGTATATTCCCAACGACCATCCGCGTAATAACCAAAGAAGAGCTCTTCATGAAGCAAGCCTTCCAATTGATCCTCAGGAAACTTCATCGTCAAGGTCAATGGTTTTTCGAGTCGTACATTGAGCTGATCCTTAACACCCACACGCATCGGTGTTCCTAGAAACATGAAATCCCCATCTTGATACGCCATTCCCGCTTCTTCAGAAAGAACAATCAGCTCAAGCTCGGTTTCTTCCCCAAAGGCATCCTTGGGGACTGACAACGCCCAGCCTGCTTTGTTCAAGTCACCCAATGTCACCGCTTTATCGGGCTTTGCCATCTTGGACGCTGCATACCCTTTTTCAAATGGATAGGCAGCGGAACACGCACTTAAAAATAAAAGCATCGCCATCACAAAACAAACGCCTGCACTTTTACCAATTGACTTCATTATTTTTCTCCTTATGGATGTGCAATCAAAGAATCTATCTTATTTTAGTTTATCAAATCACTTCATCTTTACAAGCTAAAATTCATTATTGATGTGATTTGTTTCGCAAACAGGCATATAATGAAGATGAGCAAGATTGTTGCGTGTGACTAACATCACAGTGTACATTA
>DHGC01000052.1:4691-9546 GCA_002402585.1 Erysipelotrichaceae bacterium UBA4808
TTATGAAAGATTCGATTACGATTGTACTTTCGGGTGAAGCCGGACAAGGACTCCAGACCGTTGAAGAATTCCTTGTGGAATCACTCACTCAAGAATGTTATGTATTTTCCTCCAAAGAAGTCATGAGCCGTGTTCGTGGCGGAAACAATACTGCGACCATCCGGATCTCAAATGAGCCCATTCAAGCATTAAGGTATACCGCTGATTTGGTGTTTCTTTTCAACGACCATGCGATTGAACGTTTGCTTCCACGCTTGACACCCAAATCACAGATCATTGGTGAAGAAGGATTTTTAAGTGATGACTTGAAAGCAAAGTATGCCTTCACGTCCATCAACTTCATGAGCATCGCCAAAGAAGCTGGCAATCGTTTGTATTTCAACACCGCGATGTTTGGCTACATTCTCGGCCTTCTCAATGGCTCGGTTAAGTTTGCACATAACGCCATCACCAAACGTTTCGAGAAACGGGGTGAAGCTGTTGTCTTGGGCAATATCGCTGCGTTTGACAAGGGCTATCAATTGGGTCAAGATGCTTCGATCAAGTTTGATTTCAAACCCAATCCACATTTTGAACCCATGCGAACATTGACCGGTAACGATGTTTTAAGCATTGGAGCCTTAGCCGGTGGAGCCAATTACTTAGCCGCCTATCCCATGTCACCAGGTACAAGTTTGATGCAGTTGTTGGAAGCCAAGACCAATGATTTTGGCATCCTCGTTGAACAAGCTGAAGATGAAATCGCAGCCCTAAACATGGTTCTCGGTGCATGGTATGCAGGTGCCCGTGCCCTAACCACAACCTCTGGGGGTGGTTTTGCCCTTATGAGTGAAGCCGTCAGCTTATCCGGTATGACCGAAACACCAGCGGTCATCCACGTCGCACAGCGACCCGGACCGGCTACAGGTCTTCCAACCCGAACCGAACAAGCCGATTTAAATCTTGTCCTCTATGCTGGACATGGCGAATTTCCTCGTATGATTTATGCCCCAGGACGTCTAAGCTCTGGTTTGGAATTGATGGCAAGAGCCTTCCATATGGCGGATAAGTATCAGATACCAGTCTTCATGTTATCGGATCAATATTGGTTGGAATCCATCGCACAAACCGAAGCCCTCACGATTCCTCGTGATTACGCTGGTAATTTGATCACCGAAAGTGATCGCGAATATAAACGCTATCGTTTCGATGCAAGTGGTCTCTCTCCACGTTCTGTCCCAGGTTTTGGCAAAGGTTTCGTCAAAGTCGACAGTGATGAACATGATGAAGAAGGACTCATCACCGAATCCTTTGATATGCGTGTTCAAATGCACGAAAAACGTTTGAATAAAGCAAAACTCATGGAAGAAGATATCCTTCAACCGTACGTTGTGGGTAATAAGGATGAAAAGAATTTGATCATCGCTTGGGGTTCGACCTACGGTGTCCTCAATGAACTGATTGCGGATAAGCCGGAATGGACCTTGATGCACTTCGAACAAGTTTATCCACTCCCACTGGGTTTGGAAGAACGTTTAAGTAAGGCGGATAAGATCGTTGTGATTGAAAACAATGCGACGGGTCAATTCGCCAATCTCTTACAGATGACCTATGGCATCAAACTTCCAAAACGTATCTTGAAATACAACGGTGAACCTTTCTTCATCGATGAACTTGAAGTCAAATTCACGGAGGTGTCAAATGGCTAGTTTCTATTTCAATTATGATATCGATATGGCATGGTGTCCTGGATGTGGGAACTTCCCCATTCGTGAGACCATCCTGTCGGCTTTGAATGAGTTAAATCTAGATCCAACTCAAGTTGTCTTCTCATCGGGGATTGGTCAAGCCGCTAAAATGCCTCAATACATCGATTCCAATTACTTCAATGGCCTTCATGGCCGTGGCTTGAGTGTTGCCAGTGCAATCTCGCAAGTCAATCCTAAACTGACCGTCATTGCGGAAGGGGGCGATGGGGACATGTATGGTGAAGGTGGGAACCATCTCATCCACAACATCCGTCGTAACCCGAATCTTGTCCATATCGTGCATGACAATATGGTCTATGGTTTGACCAAAGGTCAAGCCGCCCCAACATCCCCGATTGGCTTGGTGACCCCAACCCAGATCGATGGTGTTTACAATGAACCCATCAATCCGATGGCTTTAGCCTTATCTCTTGGGGCGACCTTCGTCGCACGTGGTTTCAGTGGGGACAGTGCAAAGACCAAAGAATTGATCAAACAAGCCATCCAACACAAAGGCTATGCGATCATTGATATCTTCCATCCCTGTGTCACCTATAACAAGGTAAACACCTTTGCATGGTATAAGAAAAACACGTATTGGTTGGATGAAAATCATGATCCAAAGAATAAAGAAGCCGCAATGAAATTGGCCTTGGATACGGAACGTTTAGCCTGTGGTGTCTTGTATCAAAATACGGATACAGCAGACTACTTCACACGCAATCCTTTCTACAAAGGGGATGATCGTCCGTTCTATACGAAGACCAGAGATTTGGATGCGGTTCAGAAACTATTGGATTGAAGAATTGACCTCATTTCGNNTCTCAAGTAACCAATCAATACGATTCATTTTCTGAATCGCATCCAAGGTTAGTAGATACTTCGGAAAATTATCCTAACACGTGCAAAGGGCTTCAGCTCACGTTCCAAGGTCCTTTCATCAAGTGTTGTGGCACTGACTTGATAATAGATTGTTTCATCTCCTTTTACACAGACAAAGTCAATTTCAAGGTCTCCATCTAGCTGGTCCACAAACACACTAAACCCTCTTCTTCGTAATTCAAGATACACGACATTCTCTAGAACATATCCAAAATCACGTTGTGTTTGCTTAATCAAACTATGTTTAAGCCCACTATCCACTGCGTAATATTTACTTAAAGTAGAAAATATCTGTCTACCTTTTACACTAAAACGTTGTGCCTCATAAAAGAGATAACCATCCAAAAGACTTACAAGGTATTTATCAATCGTTTTTTAATTCCCTGATAAACCACCCACTTTTAGTGAATCAGAGATTTTTTTACTGGATGTCTTACATCCTATATTCTGCATTAAAAACTTTGTTAGTCTTTCCAGCAATGTAACATTATCTATACCGTTTTTCTGAATATTATCTTTGATAAACAGAGTGGAATATAGTCCCTCATGATCGTGTTGAATAAGTTCTTTATCTGGTTCAAGAGCACTGACATATGGAAAGGATCCGAATTCAAGGTAATTATTAAATACCTCTTCTTTTATTTGCTTACGATCATTTACTGAAGCATATTCCTTGAAAGATAGAGGTAACATTTCGATCTTTACATATCGGCCTGTTAACAATGTCGCTCATTCACTTGATAAAATACAGGCGTTTGAACCTGTTATAAAGATGTCACAATGATCCTTTAAATGAATTGAATTAATTGCCTTCTCAAATGAATCGATGTTTTGAACTTCATCAATAGAAATATAATTCATCTTATCTGTACACATTTTTTTTCAACTTCTTGGTTCAGATCAAGATATGTTCTAATATAGTCCTACTTCATATCTTCTAGGTTCAAAGAAATCATCTGCTCTGGTAAAATTCCGCGCTTTATCAGATCATTCTTAAATAACGTGAGTAGCGTCGACTTACCCCATCTTCTTACGCCTGTAATAACTTTAATCACAGGCTTATCTTGCCATTGTCTTAACCAATTGATGTATTCATTACGATGAATCATTTCCTAAAACTTTGGATAACTAAAATTCTCAAAAAGATGGGCTCTACACAGTGTAGAGCCCATTTATCATCATAAGAAACTTGTTTTCTTCGCTTCAGAAGAAGTTTTATATAAAATGATCTTACCCGAATCATGAAGACCCTTGAGAATCGCCAAAGTAATCGGGAAGCCCAACAAACCACCGACTCCAAACAACTTCGCCCCCAGAAACATCGCAAATAAGGTTACGATTGGATGCAGACCCACTTGATCGCCTACGACCTTCGGTTCCACGATATTACGAACGATGGTAACGATCACATACAAGATGAACAAGCCAATCGCCAAACGTAGATTGCCTTCCACAAAGGTGATGATTGTCCACGGAATCATAATGCCACCCGTACCCATGACCGGTAGGACATCAAAGATCGCAATCAAGAAGGCAATGAAGATGGCCTTATCGATACCCAAGATACTTAAACCAATCGCAATCTCCACATAGGTGATGGACATGATGATCAGATAAGACTTCAGATACTTCTTAATCGTAGAGCCTAAGAACACCTGTGCATTAAATAACAAAGCTTTGTGTTCTGGTTTCAATTGATTGAGTAAGAAATCTACGATTTTATGATAATCCAAGGTAAAGAAGAACGAAGAGATGATTGTGAATAGAATATTGATGACCACGGTAGGGACTTTATTCGCCGAAGCGGTGATCCACGTCACCGCGAACACCGATAGGTTTTGAATCAAATTACCCAATGTCGTCAAGAGTTGTTCATTGTACTCTAGAATTGAGCTATAAATAATGGGGTCCAACTGTTCTGCCATACGCAGAAAATTGTCCAAACCATCTATTAGCCATGGCAATAAGACATTCGTATACAAATCCGGTAAGGTCTGAAAGAGATCCTTCGTCGTATTGACGATCTCAATGCCAAACCAAACCAACACGCTTACGAAGATGCCATAAAACAACACGATCGTAATGATCGAAGTGAATTTCTCCGGTAAGCGTGTGATTTTGGATAATTTGCTAACCACCGGCTTCAATGCATAAGCGATCCCAAAACCTAAGACAAAAGGAAGAATGATTGGTAGAACATAGGTCAGTCCAAAGAATAGACTAAGACCGAGAAGTGCGATATAAAC
>DHGC01000052.1:9552-9817 GCA_002402585.1 Erysipelotrichaceae bacterium UBA4808
CTTGGATGAAGTCCAAAGCATCCGCTTCTTTCATTGGACGACCGATATGATACCCCTGCAAGACATCACAGGCATGCTTTCTGAGATACTCTTCCTGTACACGTTCTTCAACACCTTCTGCCACGACAAACAAACCAAACTTATGTGCCATCGAGATCATATCATCCGTAACCAATGGAACACGTGTCTCTGTCTGAATGTTTTGAATGAAGGCTTTATCGATTTTAAGGACTTGGATGTTCAGTTCATGAAGTCTAAAGAACGA
>DHGC01000096.1:0-1029 GCA_002402585.1 Erysipelotrichaceae bacterium UBA4808
GAACAGGACCACTTTCATCCCCTGGAAGTTTGACGGCAAATTCAACACGATCTTTAGAACCTGGGATTGTGGCGACATTCTCAAGGAACTGTTCCGGAGCGAGGATTTGTTCAAGGATGGAACCCAATTGGATCTCACCCAACATACCGCGTGTCTTTACATTGGATAATACTTTCTTAAGATCACCTACTTCTAAGCCAATCTTATTCATCTCGCCTAAGCCCTTGTATACTGCTTCGAGTTGTTCGGAGACTTGTTTAAAGGACTGTGAGATGCGATCTTCTAAGGTCTTTTGTAACTTCTCATCAACCGTCATCCGCATTTCATCTAATTTCTTAGTGTTTTCTTCTTGTAAGGAAGTTAGCCGCTTTTCAATGGTCTCACGAACTTGGTTGAGTTTCTGTTCATTCTGTAGGCCAGTGTTGGCCAAGATCTGATTGATCTGATTGAGATTCTGGGTCACACTGGTTTGAAGGTTGTTTTGACTTGTTCGTAATAATTCCATCAAATCACTTAAACGTCGATCCAATACATTGTTTGTTTCACGATTGGAGGCATTCAAGACATTGGAGAAGCTTGTTAAGGTTCGCTGGTTATCATCTTTAAGATTATTCTCCAATTCACGTAAATTGGCCTTTAAGTTGGTATAATCAGGTTTTTTGAAGATCAAAGTCAATACCAAGAGGATAAGAATGATTAAGAGTATCGGTGTTATGTATTCCATGAATTTTCCTCATTGTGGGGTATGGGTCCATAGCGATTGTCATAATCGGTGCCCGGAATCAACATTAGCAGTAAAAAGATAAACGGTCCCATCCAAGGGATCAGATTGACCAAGAGATACCAAGCAGGACGATCTTGATCGTGTAAGCGCCGTATCGATATCGCTAACAAAGGCAGTGACATAACGATTGAATAAGCGATACTAAACATGACCCAAAGCATTGAAACACTTGCCGCTAGGATCGGGATTTCGAAGATGAACCCTACCATCGCAATCAAGATACCAAGGGCTAGGAAGACTAAGAC
>DHGC01000096.1:1188-6118 GCA_002402585.1 Erysipelotrichaceae bacterium UBA4808
CTTATCTTTTTAAACAAGTGTTATAATATTTGTACAGTTTGACTTAGGAGGATTAACATGTCAACGGTTTATTCAGAAAAAGAATATCATGTGAACTTAACAAAAGGGGATGTTGGTGAGTACGTCATCCTGCCAGGGGATCCTGGTCGATGTGAGAAAATCGCACAATACTTTGATAACCCTGTTTTAGTTGCCAACAATCGTGAGTATGTCACGTATACAGGCACATTGAAGGGTGTGAAAGTCAGTGTGACTTCAACGGGTATCGGTGGACCGTCCGCTGCGATCGCATTGGAAGAATTGGTTCATTGTGGTGCACATACCTTCATTCGTGTTGGGACATCCGGTGGAATGCAGAAGGAAGTCTTAGGTGGAGATGTGGTGATTGCGACAGGTGCCATTCGATTGGATGGGACCAGTAAGGAATATGCGCCGATTGAATACCCTGCGGTGGCGAATTTCGATGTGGTCATGGCTTTGAAAGAAAGTGCTAAGGAATTGAATCATCCGTATCATGTGGGTGTTGTTCAGTGTAAGGATTCGTTTTATGGTCAACATTCACCAGAATCGATGCCGATTGCGAGTGAGCTTCAAAATAAATGGGAGGCATGGATTCGTACTGGTGCCCTCACCTCTGAAATGGAATCCGCTACACTCTTCATCGTTGGATCCACACGTCGTGTACGTGTTGGTTCAGTCTTATTGGTTGTGGCAAATCAAACACGTCGTGCCTTGGGCTTGGAAGATATCCAAGTTCATGATACAGATGCGGCGATCAAAGTTGCGATCAATGCGCTCAAGAAATTGATTGCGGAAGACCAAGGGAAGTAATTAAAAGGAGATTGATGATTCGTTCATCAATCTCTTTTTTTAATCTGTGATACGTTTGAGGATCTGGGTTGTTTTATCAGGATTTGGGAAAGATAGTTGAATACTTTCAAAGCTTGCGGCTTCAAGTAGATTGAAATCAAGTGAAGTCTTGCTTTCCTCATGGAACAGTATGAGATTCGTAGCCCCATCATAGCGATACTCCCCAAAGTCATACCAGGTAAAGGTGTAGTGATATTTACTATCATTCGGTGCTTGATCGAGAAGATCGCGATAGCGTTCTGAGAAGGTCACAAACACTGTCTTGCCATCTCCGTTGAATGTGAATTGAGCATCTTGGCTGACATAGACACCATCGTGTGCAGGTGGCAAGGGGGTATTCAATGCAGGGGGTTTGTCATTTGATTGTGTACATGCAGAAATAACGATTAGCACTAGAACCATTACGATCCCTTTACGTAGCTTATTTGAGATTTGAGAGATATGGTGATAGTTATGCATCATTATTTATAAGTGACTTTTACACTCTTGGGACAATTGTTCAAGATGTGTTCCAAGATGGAATCAAAGTTATCACGGGTGGCATAGATTTGATTGCGTGACAAACTCTCATTGATATAGATGGTGTTGCGAGACTTGACTACCTTGATGCTTTTAACCTTTTTGAAACTTGTGTAAAGACTTTGTTTGGTAGCGGCCATCAAGCCTGTACCAGCTGTCGTGAGATTCCCTGCGGAAAGACCAATCAGAGCTGTTAAGAAGCCCATCGCTTGAGCTTTCTTGAATTGCTTATCGAGTTGGATGTGATTCACACCTTTATCATCCATTTTAAACAAGACGAAATACGATCCTCCGTAACGAAGGGCGATGAGTGGATAAGCAATCGCTAAAAGAATGGCCATTACGATGATGCCATAGAATAAGATCATGATGGATAAATTGAAAGCTTCCATAAAGCCGTCGCTTAGCGTGATGACGAACATGAAGATAACAGGCACCAACAGTGCAATAAGGAGAACCTTGGCAGTGGTGATGAGGATTGTAGGGTTCTTCCAAAGGGAGTATTCATACATCCACTGGATGTCTCCATTGGTCTCAGGCTTGGGTTCAGTCGTTTCCATGACCTTTGGTTCTGGAATGGGTTCACTTATTTCCTTGGAAATAACAGCTTCATCATTACTTTCTGTTTTTGGGAAGGGATGTCCGCATCCTTCACAGAATGCTTCATCAGCGATTCGTTTCTTTCCGCAATTTTCACAAAACATGGGTAGCCTCCTTGACATAGGGTCGATGTTTTATATCAAATTGGCTATATGAATTCACGAGTGTTGTAAGTGAATTTAGCCATTTGATGTTAAAATGAAGACAGTAAGCGTTAAGCTCGAGGAGATAACGTATGACGATTCAGAAAACATTCTATTGCCCACAGTGTGGGACGCGCCTATCGGGTAAGAAAGCATGCCGCAACTGTGGTTTTGATGTATACAGTGAGGATGCCTATGGGAATACCTCTGCTCTAGGGGCTGGGGGTGTGGGGTGGTCGGATAAGGTTGATGATCCTCGCTTCGCGGGTTACCAAAGCAATAAACGAAAATACATTGGCTTATTTACTGTAGTGCTGGTTCTTGCCATCATCGCTTTTCTTCTACTTACAGATGATCTTCGCTTGGATGGTGAAGGCATAACGGTAATCATCGTGATCTCTTCGATGTTCATCTTGATTGCCCTCTATGCAATGTTAGGGACAAAACGTAAAGGTAAAGAATGGATGGGTAAGGTTGTGGATAAACATTTGGAAGATGGGAAGGTTTTACGATCCCATCTCATCATTCAAGCTGAGAAGGGTTCTAGACAAACATTTGTATTTGATGATCGTATCCATTATGACTATTATGCGGTTGGGGATGTGGTAAAGCAACACAATAAGCCCCATTTAAGAGCATTGGAGAAATATGATAAGCGTAAGGATGAGGTTCTCTTTTGTCCATCCTGTGCGTATCTCTGTGATGCGCGCGATCATTACTGCCAGGCTTGTGGTTCACCCTTATTGAAGGGGAAGTAGTTATTTCGTCATTTGGAAATGAATACGAAGCTGGGTATTATCTTGAAGAAGTGTTCCGATGCCATCGACCATATGTCCATCGGGATAAACTTTGACAGCACAGATGAGGGATGGATCGTTTTCTTCGGAGTATAAAAGTCCTTGATCAAGTTTAAATGAAGGGCTCAAGTATGTAGTATTAATGCCTTCCATTGACCATGTGATGTTTAGGGTATTCTCATTGATCTTACCGATGCATTCAATCGCATTGGCTCCATCTTGATTGTTATTTTCATCCAACAGCCACAGCGTACATGCATAATCTCCTTGGAGTTCTTCACTTGTGATTTCAGGTAAAAAGCCTTGGTCACCGATGATGTCAAAAGCAGGGTTGTCCATCAAAGGATGATCAAGCTTTTTTTGATACAAACAAGCAGACATTAGGAGTAAGACAAGTCCTATGAGAAGGATTTTTTTCATATACATTCCTTAATTATCGTGTAAAGAGTAAGACATTGACGAGATCGGCGATGCCATCATTGTCCCAATCCAAATAGATGTGGCTTTGCCCATATGCTTGACCATCTTTCTTCCAGAAGATGATTTCGGCAATGCGGTCATCACTCAAAGCTAAGACAAGATATCCATCTTTATAATTGGCATAAAGGAGATCTTTTGACGCGTCCCCATCAAAAGGAAATTGCTCACCATCATATTCAACATAGTGATGGGTTAAATCGACGGCAGTATTGAATTCAGTGGACGCATCACTCAAAACAGCGGTTGATAAGAATGTTTCTTCAGGGATGGCTTGATAGTTGATGACCATGAGCTTCCATGTGCCTAGGATGTCTTCATAGTCAAGTGCTTCTCCATCTTCTGGGACGAGGTCATAGGACATGGGGACGTACCAATCAAAGTCCGCGCGTACAGGTTCTTTAAGTTCTTTGTCGTTGCCAAAGATCGTGTTGGGAAGATTGGTGAGTTTAGATATCAAATCATCTGTTCCCAGCATGGTTACGGCAAAGTAGACACCTGCCCCAATAATCGCAATGAGCAGAATCGGAAAGATCTTGAACTTTGATTTGGGCTTCGTCTCTTTACGAGGGTTTGGCTTTACTGGTTTACGAACAGGTTTTTTAGCTTGTTTCTCTTCGATGATTGGCTTTACGATAGTTTTAGCTTTAACGGCTGTACCACAGAATTCACAGAACTTACTATCGTCTGGAATCTGCTTACCACAGGATTCACAATGCATAGAGATCTCCTTTGTTTTATTATTTCCAAGGCCGAATGCGTATCCAACTGATGAAAGCTAGGACAAGCAACATTGTGCTTGTAATCAGGGCAATGTCGATGCCTTCTTTATCACCGGATAGGGTAGCGTAAGTTGTGAAGCCGATAAAAGATAGAAATGCCATAAAAACTAGGACAAAAGCGGCTTTCGTTCCGTCACGCATAATTTTACCTCGCTGTGTACAAAATTATGAGTTTTGTATCGTATGGATTAAGGCGCGTACTTCACTTCTATTTTTATCATAGGACAAATAAAACCAATTGAGTACTGTTTTTGGTATTAATCCGTATATTTGAGGATGAAAAGTACACGAAAAGCTTACATTGTATTACTTTTGACAAAACTTTATAATGAAGATAATTAGCAGGGTGGTATCAATCGTTATTTATATCACAAGACAAACATACCATTAGAATCTAAATTCATCGTTTCTCAAACCAACATCACATCGAGCGCTTGTGATGTGTAGAGCTAGACAACGACGAGAGGGGGGTAGTTCAACTGCACGTTGAACTGCAATGTGACATGAAAGATAAACAGAAACGAAGCGCAAATGTTCCCGATCCAACGATGGGTCCTTTTGGCTTTACGATCGCCAGTATCAAATCGGCTTTAGCGGGATTGGGTGCTTTGTTTAAGCATCCAAAGATGTTATTTCTAACCCTTTTTATTTCGGTTTTACAAACGGCATTAGCATACTTGAAATTGTTATTGCCGACCTCTGAATTGGTTAAATATGCCAGTCTCATCACCTTTGCACAAGG
>DHGC01000096.1:6124-7157 GCA_002402585.1 Erysipelotrichaceae bacterium UBA4808
ATCTCGTTTTTTCTGCGTTCAAACCAAAAGGTCCGAAACAGGCCAAGGTCAAAGAACCAAAGATAAAGGGTGCTTTTGGTTTAGTGTTGCTCGGCTTAGGGCTTGCGTTGGTTGTGTACAATTTCATGTCAGGTAATGCGTCCCTTGAGAACAGTGTCATTGGTGTGACGGCCATGTTTGCGAGTTTTCAAACCTTGAAGAAGAAAAATGGTTTCTTGGTCGGGTTTATCTGTTCGTTTACCAAAGGACGGATGACACGGACGGCTGCAGGGATTGTAATCAAAGGGATGATCGCCGGTTTCTTTTTCGGTGTTTTGTCTTCGTTAAAATTCAGTGGCATTTGGTGTTATCTTGCGGGTGCTGCTTTCCTTATCTTAGCCTTTGTGTTCTTGATGACACGCAGACGGATGGTTGTTGCGGCAGCAGCGATTATCGTGTTGATGGGTTCGGTATTACCTGTTTTAGGGATGCTTCAAGTTACCGATAAATGGGTTAGTGTCCAAGAGGCTTATGGCACTAAAGGGGACACACTGCCGAGTTATATGGAGCTAAGACAGGCGGTTGAAACAGATCCACCTGCACATATGGAATTGACACTGGTTGCCTTGGGTGCGCGAAGTTTTGATGATTCGATTCCAATCAATCAGAAAGTTGTGATTGAGAATGGATCAAGTAATGTCTTCACTGTGAGTGGTGAGGTGGGTGGTTTCAATGTAAGCAGTACCCTAAGCTTACACTTAGAAGATAGTGCA
Source organism: Erysipelotrichaceae bacterium UBA4808 (assembly GCA_002402585.1). GTDB lineage: Bacteria > Bacillota_I > Bacilli_A > Erysipelotrichales > Erysipelotrichaceae > UBA2212. Next base: position 6,877 of record DHGC01000096.1, read on the forward strand.
TATTATGCGGATGCGTCGACGACATTTGTCGCGCCAGGGATGATGATTGGGAATCCCGATGAGACAGGTACAGATCAAACATATGAGAAAGCTTATTTTTCAACCTATCATCTCGGGACACCAAGTTATCTTTATGAGGATTATGTAGAAACAGGTAAGTTCTACATGTGGATTCCGATTCCCTTTGCTTATGGTACTACCGTTGGCGGAGGGAAGTGGAGTAGTGCAACAGAGATCTTGGCGCGTGTCGATCTGGTTAAACGGGATATGGAAGCAACTGA
>DHGC01000015.1 GCA_002402585.1 Erysipelotrichaceae bacterium UBA4808
GAAGCACATGAAAGTAAGCATGCAGTGGTTGGGTCGCTATGTTGACTTAACGAACATCAAAGCAGAAGATTTAGCCGAAAAGCTCACCTTAGCTGGTTTGGAAGTCGAAGGCATCGAGCCCATCGCGCAGGGAACGAACCTGGTCATTGGGGAAGTTGTATTCTGTGAAGCGCATCCGGATTCGGATCATTTATCCATCACCAAAGTCAATGTAGGGGATGAAGTCTTGGATATCGTGTGTGGTGCGCCGAATGTGGCCAAGGGACAAAAAGTCATCGTGGCTAAAGTGGGGGCTGTCTTACCTGAAATCACGATCAAAGCATCGAATATCAAAGGCCAAGCCAGCAATGGCATGATTTGCTCGTTATTGGAGATTGGAATCAATCCGAAGACTTTAAGTGATGATCAGAAGAATGGCATCGAAGTTTTGGATCCAAGTTTAGAAGTGGGTCAGGAAGCACTTCGTGCGTTAGGTTTGGATGATGTGATCTTGGACATCAAACAAACACCGAACCGGAGTGATTTTAACGCGCTTTGGTCGGTTGCGTATGAAGTGGGGGCTTTGTTTAATCGTGAAGTCAAATTACCTTGGCAAAAAGACTTTGCGTTAGTGGGTTCAAAGAGTGATCTGATCATTTCTTCAAAAACAGCTAAATGTCCATTAATCTATGGTAAAAAGATAGGTCGCGTCACAATCAAACCAAGTCCTGAATGGATGCGTCGTGATTTGGAAGCCGTCGGTATGAAGTCCATTAACAGTGTGGTGGATATTTCAAACTATGTCATGTTGGAAACAGGTCAACCTTTGCATTTCTACGATGGCGCAAAGTTACCTAAAATGGAAATCATCGTTAAAGAAGGTTTGAATGAAAGCATTACGACCTTGGATGGGTCGGAGTTGCCTTTGGATCCAAATGACATCATCATCACCTCAAACAATCAAGCAATCGGACTAGCCGGTATCATGGGGGGAGAAGACAGCAAGATCGATGAGCTTACGCAGAGCATCGTCATTGAAGCAGCTCAATTCTCACCCAGCCAGATCCGCCATACTTCACGACGTGTGAATCTGCTCACGGAAGCCAGTCAGCGTTTCGTGAAGGGCTTGGATCCTCAAAGCATCTTGAAAGCATTGGATCGCGCAACGGCATTGTTGGTTGATTATGCCGATGCACAGATGATCGAAGAGACCGTCAATCGTGGAGCGGTTTCAAACGAATTGCTTAAAGTCCGTGTTCATCTTCAACACATCAATGATTTATTGGGTACAGAAGTTCGTTTAGAAACGGCTATGGATATCTTCACGCGACTTCATTTTGGGCCTGTTGAAAAAGAGGGTTTGATCGAATGTACGATTCCAAGCTATCGTCTGGATATCCGTGTCGCGGAAGATTTGATTGAAGAAGTCGGACGTTTCATTGGGTATGCGGATCTGAAGGGAAGCTTGCCCGTCATGCCGACAACACAAGGTTCATATGATGCTCGCCAAGCGATGCGTCAACGTTTACGTCAATTGTCCCTAGGTTTCGGTTTGAATGAAGTCATCACCTACAGTTTGGTTCATGAAGATAAAACAAAAATGGGTGTTTATCCATTGGAGAATCCTGCGAGTCTTTTATCGCCTTTGAGCGAAGAGCGTCGTTACATCCGTAATAACCTTTTAGCGAGCATGTTGGAGACAGCTGCTTACAATCAAGCGCATAAGATCAAGGATTTTGGAATCTTTGAAGTCTCAAATTTGAATACGATCGCAATCAATCAGGAACGTTATGCGTTTATCCTGAGTGGACAATATGAACGCTCCATCTGGCAAAAACAAGTTTTACCGTATGATTATTATGCCGCAAAAGGCATCGTGGAGCGTCTGCTGAGTGAATTGGGCGTCAATCTCAGTCGCGTTCGTTTTGATTCCAATGAGGGATCGACCTTCTTCCATCCTTTGCGCTCAGCCATCGTCAAGATTGATAATAAAGCCTTTGGCGTGATTGGAGAGATTCATCCTAAGCTGGCGAAAGCACAAGATTTAAGTACAGTGGTCATGGGCGAACTCATCATTGAACAACTCTTATCTTTGAAATTGGCAAAGGTTCGTTTCAGCCCAGTCAATAAAATGCCTGCAGTTGTACGTGATATCGCCTTGGTTGTGGATGAGGCTGTGATGGTCAATGATATTGAAAAAGTCATCAAGGCTGTTTCAAAGGATCGCATTCAATCGGTTCAAATCTTTGATGTCTATCAAGGGGATAAAGTTGAGACAGGTAAGAAATCCATTGCGCTGAAAATCGTTTATCAAGCCAATGATCATACGCTCAGTGAAGAAGAAATCACGCAATTGTATAACAATACCATTGAAGCGTGTAAAAAAGGCTTGAATGCACAGTTGCGTATCGCTTAAAATAACAAAGTAACAAAGAGGTGTGACATGGGAAGAGCGTTTGAAGTAAGAAAAAAGGCAAGAGAAAAAACGAATGCCTCTAAGACGAAGATTTATTCACGTTTTGGGAAAGAATTGTTCATAGCAGCGAAAGCAGGCATTCCAGATCCAGAGATGAATCAGGGACTTAAGCGCATGGTTGAGCGTGCCAAGGCCAATCAAGTGCCTGCAGATGTCATCAAGCGTGCGATTGATAAAGCCAAAGGGGGATCCGAGGACAGCTATACCAGTGTTCGCTACGAAGGATTTGGACCTGGGAATTGCACGATCATCGTGGATTGTTTGACAGACAATGTGAATCGGACGGTCAGTGATGTTCGTAATTGTTTTACGAAGACCAAATCAAAGTTTGGTGTTTCGGGTTCGGTTGCACACTTATATGACCATATTGGGATCTTGGCTTTTGCGTATGACAATGATGAGCAAATCTTAGATTGTTTGATTGAAAATGAAGTGGATGTTTTGGATGTGGAAAAGGAAGATGAAACGATCAATGTGACGGTTCATCCCAATGACTTATATAAAGCAAAAGCAGCGATTGAAACCTTGCTTCCAGAGATTGAATTCAGCGCATTGGAAACGACGATGGTCCCTCACGAAACAGTCACTTTGAGTGGGGATGATGAAGAGTTGTTCAATCGATTCATGAACATGATCGATGAATTGGATGATGTTCAAGAAGTCTATCACAATGTTGAGATGTAAAAAGCACAATCACGTGCTTTTTTTGTAAAGGATTGGACCTTCGATTTCGCGTTGGATTAGTTTTAAACGCTCTTCTACGTCTAATGCATGGGCATAGACGCTGGTCGCTCGCATTTCGATCGTGCGGTAGGAAGATGGGACTTGGTTGAACCGTGAGGCGATGTGAACGTATTCAAGGTCTCTGAAACGTTTTAGATAGTCTTGACCCTTTTCATTAAACCCAAGTACTCTTAGAGTAGTGATGGGCGCGAGTTTCTTAATTTCACACCGTTTGGTATGGGTGAGGAGATGGGTCAATGCGCGTTGGATGCGTGCCCGTGTGTATCGCTTTGATATCGAAGCTTGTATGAAGCTTTCAAAATCAGTCGCGTGTTTGATTTGCTTGGTAAGATGATTTTCAAGTCCTTCATCCATTAAGAAAATTTCGCTCAAATCCTGCTTATCCAAGCTGATGAGCTTGGTTTGAATGTAAGTGAAGTAGTTATCCCATGAAATGGGTTTCGTTTGTTTAAGCGCTTCTGCCATCGGTGTGGTGTTGGATACATCTTGATTGAGGCGCACGGCTTTACGAATAGCCGTTGCGCTTGCAATGTCGCTACTTATGGATTCGTCATGATAATGATTGGTACGTGCGATCGTATGGGCTTGAATCCCTGTGTTTTGAATCGCTTTAAGGTAAGCGATGGCAAGGATATCATTGGGATGGTACGATCCATGAACCATGCCATAGGCTTTGGGATAGCCCATGCCTTGACTGAGATGTTCTTTGAGACCATCCACATTGATGGGTAATTCTGCCATCAATTGGAGACTTTCAAGATCGTTGCTTTCACTTCCAAAGACGATGTCGGTACAACCCACCAATTCAAGGATACGAACAGACGCATTCGCGAAGTGCTTGGCACTTTGTACGACGTAAGGATAGGGGAGCTCCAGTACTAAATCCACACCGTGCTCTAAAGCGGCTTGCGTCCGCTGCCATTTATTAAGAATCGTGGGTTCACCCCGTTGTACAAAGTGACCTGACATGACGCATATCAAAAGATCGCACTGAGTGATTTCACGTGCTTTTTGGATGTGATACAAGTGTCCATTGTGGAAAGGATTGTATTCAGTGATCAGTCCCGTTATTTTCATCTCAATTAATATACCATAAGATCTGTAACGGTGTATGATAAATGAAAGAGGTTCCATCATGGTTAAAGAAATCTTATACGTATCACCGTTTGATCATCAAAAGATGAAAGCATACTTATATGAAGTTGATCAACCCAAAGCATTGATCGCGGTTTTCCATGGCATGGCAGAGCACCAAAAGCGCTACAAGCATTTCGCTCAAGAACTTAATAAAGCAGGATATAATGTCTTGACCATTGATCATCGAGGTCACGGGGAAAGTCTTTATGATGGTAATATCAAAGGATATTTTGCGAATCAAGATGGTTGGCAGAAGAATCTTGAGGATTGTCACACCATCATCAAAGACCATCGCAGGGGCTTACCGCTCATCTTATTTGGGCACAGTATGGGTTCTTTATTTGCGCGCTTGTATCTCAAGGCGTTTGCGTCTGAATTGAGTGCTGTTTATCTAAGTGGATCACCGGATGAGAGTCCAATGGCAAATGTTGGTTATCAATTGGCTAAAACAATTCGTTTGATTTTTGGACGTAAACATCCTTCACCCTTGATGACCAAATTGTCCTTTGGGGCTTTTAATAAGCAGATTGAAAATCCACGCACATCCATGGACTGGTTGAGTGTCAATCCAGATAATGTGGATGCGTATATCAAAGATCCTTTGTGTGGCTTTGATTTCACAGTGCAAGCTTTTATCGATATGTTGGAAGGCATGGCCGATGTGTATCGTGGAACGGATTGGAACTGTAACGATCCTGAACTTCCCATTCGTTTTGAGAGCGGCGCAATGGATCCATGTTTCGAACCCGGCGGTTTAAAAAGAGCAGTGGAACGTTTGGAAAGCATTGGATATCGCAATGTAAGTTACCGCTTGATCGAAGGGTGTCGGCATGAAATCTACAATGACATTAAGCGTGATCAACTAATCTCTGAGTTTACTACCTGGTTGGATGAATGTTTAAAGATGAATAGGCGTTGACTTTTAGAAGCTTTATCTTTATAATAAGTCCGTTGACGAAAAGGTGATTTTATGAAATGGGCGAAACGTGATATTCTTCGAATTCCAGTGGAAGGTGAAGAGGTCCAAGCAAGCTTGAGCTTTACGGAAGATGCGATTCCAGGATACATGAATATCCGTCGAATCGAGTCGGTTCATGTGAAGGCGAAACTTAGCTATGATGCGCATTCGGAAGTCTTGCTTGTGGATGTGGATATGAAGGGGAAGATGATTCTCCCATGTTCCATCAGCTTTCAAGATGTACCCTATTCATTTAAAACGTCGTCACGATTAGCCTTTAGCTTCACGCAAACGGATATTGAATCGGATGTGATCATTGTCGAGGGCGAAGAACTTGATTTCGATCCTGAGATTCTGGCCTTGATTTGGATGGAAGTACCCCCACGGGTCATCAGCCCAAAGATCATGGAATTACCGCAGGGTGAGGGTTGGGAAGTCGTGAGTGAAGAAGAATTCAGACGTCGCAAAGAAGAGAAGATCGATCCAAGATTAGCTAAGATCTTGGAGTACAAAGCACAAGATGATGAGGAGGTGTGATTCATGGCTGTACAACAAAGACGCGTTTCTAAAACGAGAAAAGCAAAACGTAGAACACATTACAAATTGGCTGCTCCTACTTTAGTTAAATGTCCTTCGTGTGGTGAGTTTAAGTTGCCTCATCATGTATGTGAATGTGGACATTACGAAAGTAAGAAAAATTAAGAAAGCGAATTTCGTTTTTTTTAATCAAAAGTTCAATTGATTTGATCTGATTTCATTACGAAATAGACCATTTAGGAGATTTCCATAAAAATATGGAAATCTCTTTTATTTTTATATGGATAGGACTATAATGGTGGTAGAAAGTGTTATTTCGTGGGGAAAAGTGGTGAATTATGTTCATTGGGGAATATCGTCACAATACCGATAATAAAGGCCGGATCATCATCCCAGCTCGTTTTCGTGATGATTTAGGTGAACGCGTCGTCTTGACACGAGGTTTGGATGGCTGTGTCACGGTCTATACCTTGGCTCAATGGGGCAAGGTATTAGAGGGTTTACGTGTGTTGCCGACTACCAAGAAGGAATCACGGATGTACATTCATATGCTTACGGCCAAAGCGGCCGAGTGTGAGTTTGATGCGCAAGGACGTGTCTTACTTCCGCAGAGTCTGATTCATGAAGCGGCGATTGAAAAAGAATGTGTCGTTATTGGAGTTGTGGATCACGTGGAAATTTGGTCGAGCCAACGTTGGGACAATTACTATGCGGATGCCAGCGCTTCCTTTGAGACCATCGCGGAACAGCTTACGGAGTACGTCAAATGATGGAACATCGTCCCATCATGCTTCAAGAAGT
>DHGC01000041.1 GCA_002402585.1 Erysipelotrichaceae bacterium UBA4808
CGGAAATAACTTTGATAATGCAGCAGTGTTTATTTTTTTGTGCATCCATCTTGACATATACCCTAGGGGGGTATAATATGGATACACGGAGGAAATTAATATGTTAAAGAAATATACAGTAGAAGGCATGACATGTAACCATTGTGTGCATCATGTGACGATGGCGTTGAGTGAAGTAGAAGGGGTTAAAGATGTCAAAGTATCTTTGGCAGAAAAATCAGCTTTAGTGAATAGTGAAGATAACGTTCAATTCGAAACCTTAAAAGCAGCTGTTGAAGAAGCTGGGTATAAACTTGTCGGATAATACACGTAACTATACCGTTACGGACATGACCTGTGCGAGTTGTTCCGCAACTGTTCAACGTGTGGTTTCGAAGTTGGATGGCGTGGAACGTGCAGATGTTAATTTGACAACAGAGAAGTTGACGGTTGTTTTAAATAAGGATGTTGATTTTAAAACGATCCAGGCTGCGGTAGAAAAAGCAGGTTATGGTTTGGTAGAGCCTAAAGTTAATCGTGAACTTCAGCTTGATATTGAAGGCATGACCTGTGCTTCATGCAGTGCTGCGATTGAACGTACATTAAGGAAACAAAAAGGTGTTGAGTCCATTAGCGTTAACTTAGCCACCAATAAAGCAAGTTTGGTTTATGATCCAAGTGTGATCAAACTTTCGCAGATCAAACAGGCCGTTGAGAAAGCCGGATATAAAGCAAATGAGGCTAAGGTAGAAGATGATGCGGATCAAAAGCGAAAAGAAGCTGCTTTTAAACGCATGACGATTAATTTGATCATTTCGGCGATATTTGCTTTACCGCTGTTGTATCTAGCGATGGGACACATGATTGAAGGGATTCGACTCCCGATGCCGGAGTGGTTGATTCCACACATGCATCCATTAACCTTTGCTTTGACACAATTATTTTTAACAATTCCCATTATGATTGCAGGGCGTAAGTTCTTTGTGGTTGGGTTTAGAACCTTGCGTCATGGATCACCGAATATGGATTCCTTGGTTGCGATTGGTACAGGTGCAGCTTTCCTTTATGGGCTCTATAACACCTATGGCATCGCGATTGGGAATACGCATTTGGTGAACGATTTGTATTATGAGTCTGCTGGTGTTGTCATCACCCTGATTCTCTTAGGAAAGTGGTTGGAAGAACGCTCTAAAGGTAAGACTTCCATGGCCATTAAGAAATTGATGGGTTTAAGTCCTAAGATTGCCCATCTTGTCATCAATGACACAATACAAGATGTCTTATTGGAAGAAATTGTCTTAAAAGATGTTCTGTTGGTTAAACCAGGTGAAAAGATTCCTGTGGATGGAGTAATTATCAGTGGTCAATCCGCTGTGGATGAAAGCATGCTTACAGGGGAGAGTTTACCTGTTGAAAAACATATTGGGGATAAAGTGGTTGGAGGTTCATTAAACACGCATGGTGTTCTCACCATGGAAGCACGTGCGGTTGGACAAGATACAGCTTTAGCCCAAATCATAAAATTGGTTGAAGATGCACAAGGACAGAAAGCGCCAATCGCAAAGTTAGCGGATGTCATTTCAGGTGTGTTTGTACCTATTGTCATTGTTATTGCGATTGTAAGTGCCTTGTTTTGGTGGTGGATGGGCAAAGATTTCCCGTTCATTCTCAGTAGTTTCGTAACGGTCTTGGTTATCGCATGTCCATGTGCCTTAGGCTTAGCGACGCCAACTGCCATCATGGTAGGGACGGGTAAAGGGGCACAAATGGGCGTCTTGTTTAAAGGCGGTGAGGCTTTGGAGTTGGCTCATAAAGTCAATGCGATCATCTTTGATAAAACAGGGACGATCACCAAAGGTGAACCAACATTAACGGATCTCTTCGTTCTTAGTGGTTCTGAAGAAACCTTCCTTCGTCTCATCGCATCGGCAGAGTCTGTCTCTGAACATCCACTTGCGAAAGCAGTGGTAAAGTATGTACAAGAAAAAAATATAGACTTAGACACAGTAGCGGATTTCAAGGCAATCAGTGGTCGTGGCTTAAAAGCCAAGGTTGCGGATCGAGACATCATCATTGGGAATGAAACCTGGATGATTGAAAACAAGATCACAATTCAAGGTAAAGCATGGGCAGAAGAACGCTCGATCCAAGGGAAGACTGTTCTTTGGGTTGCGGATGATCAAGAGGTCTTAGGCCTCTTCGCGGTTGCGGATGTCGTTAAAGAAAGTAGTTTTGAAGCGATTGCGGCACTTAAAAAGATGGGCATCAAAGTGGCGATGATCACCGGTGACAATCAAAAAACAGCGAATGCGATCGCAGCTCAAGTGGGCATTGATATTGTTTTAGCTGAAGTTCTACCCCAAGACAAGGGAAATGAAGTTGACAAACTGAAAGCCCAAGGCTATATTGTAGCAATGGTTGGGGATGGCATCAACGATGCGGTCGCTTTGACTAAAGCCGATGTCGGAATTGCGATTGGTTCTGGAACCGATGTGGCGATGGAATCTGCAGATGTGGTTTTGATGAAGTCGGACTTGAAGGATGTGGCGAAAGCACTCCAATTGTCCAAGGCAACACTCACCAACATCAAACAGAACTTGTTCTGGGCATTCATCTATAACATCATTGGCATTCCGTTTGCGGCAGGTGTCTTCTATTATTTTGGTGGACCTTTGCTCAATCCAGTCTTAGCGGGTACCGCGATGGCACTCAGTTCGGTGTCGGTCGTAACCAATGCATTACGTTTACGTTTCTTTAAAATGAGGTAACCATATGGACAATTCCAAACATACACATCGTGAATCCAATAATAAATCTAAGCTTATCAATCGTTTGAATCGCTTAGAAGGACAAATTCGAGGCATCAAGTCGATGGTGGAAGAAGATGTCTACTGTGATGATATCTTGATTCAAGTGGCAGCGGCTAAATCCGCATTGGATGCCTTCTCTTCTTCGTTGTTTGAAGATCATTTGAAGACCTGTGTTGTTCGGGACATTAAGGCAAATCACCCAGAAATTGTCGAAGAAGTCTTGACGACAATCAAACGATTGACACGTTAAATGGAAACCAAGATTCATATAACAGGCATGAGCTGTGCTCATTGTGAAAATACAATTAAAAAGACTTTACTCCAAATAAATGGGGTAAAGTCTGTTTCTGTTTCTTATCAAAGTGGTTTTGCACATGTGAAAAGTGAATCTAAGTTGGATTTGAAACAAATAGATGCTTTGTTGGGTCCATTAGGATATAGCATTAAAAAAGAAGGTTTTGATTTAAAGCAGTTGATCATTCTACTTATGGGTTTAGCTTTATTCGTTTTATTTCAAAGGCTGTATGGTCAATTGAGTTTTCAACTCGATCCTTCTCAAATCAGTATTTCGCTTGTTGTGATTTATGGTTTGGTCTCGTCACTTCACTGTGTAAGCATGTGTGGTGGTTTAGCACTGAGTGCCAATCTTGGGCTGAACAATAAAAAAATCAAGCAACACATTAAACACTACCAAATTGGAAGAATCGTTTCGTATACCTTAACGGGTTTGGTATTGGGTTATTTGGGTTCATGGTTTGAGTTCTCATTGAGTTCACAGAATACATTTAAATTAATAATTGGCTTATGGATGGTCCTTTTAGCCTTACAGAGTTTTGGCTTCATCAAACTCCCAAGTTTCAAATTCAAATTCACGAATGCAAGCAACTCATTAATAATTGGCTTACTCAATGGCTTGATGCCTTGTGGAGCCCTTCAGAGCATCCAGCTCTTGGCTCTAGGCAGTGGTAATCCACTTCAAGGTGCTTTGATGATGCTTGTTTTTGCGATTACGACAGCGCCAGCATTATTGGGCATGCAGTTGTTTGGACTAAGGCTTGGCAAAGTTAATCACAAACTCGTTAGAACACTCAGTAGTTTCGTCATTCTATGGATGGGACTCAATATGATCACACACTATCCAACACTATCCAATACTATTCAAAGTATCTTTGTGGATAAGGACCAAGCACCCATCATTGATGGTGTGCAACGTGTAACATTGACGGTCAAAGAAGGACGTTATATTTTGGACTACAATACCATCCAACAAGATATTCCCGTTGAACTTCGTTTTGATCATACGCAATTCTTAGGATGTGCGAATCCAATTGTCCTAAGTTTCTTAGATAATCAAATGGTTGATGTGTTAAAGAATCCCGATCCAGTCATCTTTACGATTGATGATAATGAAACACTTCGTATTCATTGTTGGATGGATATGGATACCATTAATCTCTATGTCAAATAAAAGTTGGAATTCCAACTTTTATTTTTGCTTTAGTTTTTGGTACTCTTCAGCACTGCAATCCGCTTCACTCAAATGTGAAAATTTCAAGAGCAGTCCATCATTCTCATCGTAACGCGGAATCAAATGAAAATGGGTATGAAACATCGTTTGACCAGCAGCCTCATGCATGTTGGAAAGAAGATTGAAACCAGCGGGTTTAAAGACCTCTTCATAACGCTTTGTCAAAAGGACAGCTACTTCATGAACGTGTGCCACAACATCACTGGGTGTTTCAGCAAAATTTGCATAATGCGTCTTTGGAATGATCAACGTATGACCTTTCGTGACAGGTTGTATATCTAAGAAAGCTAGGACCACATCATCTTCATAGACAGCCTTGGAAGGAATCTCATGCTTGGCGATTTTACAGAATACACACATATGTTTGACCTCTTTTCTCAATCATACAAAAAAATAGACTGTGTTAACAGTCTATTTACCTAAATAATTTGGATAGCTTTGAACAAACAAATCATAGAGTGGTTTGTCGTAGATGGTGAACGCATTTTCGACAAAGTAGTATTCCAAGGTCTTTTCCATGAACGTCGTATCCATTGCGAAGTTTTCGATGATTTCATCTTTCAACTTGTTGGTATCTGCTTCTGTGACTTGAACAATGAAGTTCGTTGTACCATCCGTCAAGACATTGGACAAACTTGGAGTTGTTTGATAATCATAGTAATCAATCACAACTTGAGGAAGACTGCTAGTATTGTTTACCAATTCTTCATCACCTGGGAAATTTGAAGTAGAATAGAGATCCGCAACTTCTGAGAAGTCTTTACCTGCCTTAAGTTCAGCTAAAGCTGTTTCGGCGACTGTCGCATCCGTGATTTCGATTATGCGAACCATTTTAGGACGGTAACCCGCAACCAAGGCATCGAAATTCGTTGTGATGTATTCCTTAACCAAAGCTTCTTGTTGGAGAGTAGGAATGATGCCATTGTTTAGATAATCTTCCGCATCTTTATATCCATAATATTCAAGATACATTTCCAAGCTGTCTCCGACACTCTCTGTAAAGCTTACTAATTCTTCATCCGCTTTCGCTTTGAGTTCATCACTTAAGCCAACGATTTTATTTAAGATGATTTGTGTGGCTTGTTGCTTAAGAACGCTTGTCGCATCCGTAGACACCATCAAGCCATAGACTTGACCACTGGTGATATTTTGATTCCCAACTTTGATGAGCACATCATTTGGTTCTGAGATGGCGGCTGTTTGATTGCCACAACCCACCAAGACTAAAGCTAATGTGATGCTTACGATTAATTTTTTCATGCTTATTCCTCGATTCCCATATACGCCAAGAGTTCAGTTTTCAAGGCTTCATCATTGATGACAACACCTAATTCTTCAGCCTTAGACCAGATGACATTGGCTTCCAATGCTACATCACTTGCAAGCAAGGCATCATAGAAGGCTTGTTCTTCTTTGAGTCGATCAACAGCTAAGCTGTCGACACGAATCAAGTGGTAACCATAATCGGTTTTGACCCAATCACTGACTTCACCTTCGCTTAAAGCTAAAGCGGCAGCCAAGAACTCAGGCACAAAGCTTGTGTTCTTATCGACATAACCTAATAAACCCTTCATGGTATTGTTGGATGTATCGTTGGAGTGATTGATGACCATGTCTTCAAAACTCATGCCCGCTGCTAAAGCAGCTTTGGCAGCTTCGAAACGTTCTGTTTCTTCAGCTGTTGGAGCGTCTGGATCGGCCATTGTGACCAAGACATGGCTGACGATACGAGGTGAATTGACTTCTTGGAAGCCTGGGAAGAGCGTATCCATTTGAGCATCCAAGTAGTTGTTCATCATGGATTGACGTTTGTAGACATATTCGAAATATTCTTGAAGATCATCCAATTTGGAATAACCTAAGGTCTTCAAGGCATCGATTAAGTATGTTTCATACTGAGTGCCATAATATTCTTTGAAGTTGGCAATGACACCATCTTTATCGACTTCTGCTTTCGTTGTGATGACTGCACTGTCTTCAACGGAAGCTTCCACAACTGCTCTTTCAAAGAACAAGTAAACAGCACCCATACCATAACGACTGTAAAGCTCATCGTAGAATTCATCTGCACTCACATCCGTTTCAGCGATAGAGAAAACGATATCTTTACCGCCAACGGATTTACTTGGCAAATTATCCTTGTTTTTGTCATATACGTAGAAAATAATGGTTGATAATAATAAAACTGCGACTAAGACAATGAACCACTGTCTCTTTAATACTGCGAGCATTCGAAAACCTCCTGATTAACTTCTCTATTATAGAAGAAGACACCTCTAAAAGCAAGCTAAGTAAAAGTGAGAAAACTGACACAAATAAGGCTACTTAGATGTCTTGTTTATCGTAAGCCAAAGTCATTACGTTCATCTGCCACATCGAAGGTAAAAAGATCAAACGTTTTATAATGATCTCGTATGAAAGGGTCTTGATTGGCGATTACAAGTGCTTCCTCTCTTGAAGATGCTTCAAGCACAACCAGCCCTCCTGGACGGTCTGAAAAAGGTCCACATAAGACCAATTTACCTTCGCATCTGAGCTGTTTGAGATGTTGCACATGTTCAAGGATGATGCTTTTATTCAAAGGCTTTTGGTCATCCATAATATAGATGTAGGTCATAATAAATCCTTTCGTAGCGTACAAAATCATTCTAACATGGCAACAATACTTGTGTTGCTAAGATGTTTGCCATTCTTGGACAGTGCATAAGCATCCAATCAAAGTGTGACCTATGTTATAATAAACACGGTAAAAAACCATGTTAGGAGTGAGTGAATGAATACACTAGAAATACAGAATCTGCATGTGTCAATCGATGGTAAACCAATCCTTAAAGGGGTTGATTTAATCGTTCGTGAAAATGAAGTGCATGCCCTGATGGGACCTAATGGTAATGGTAAATCAACACTATTGGCCGCAATCATGGGTCATCCTAAATATGAAGTGACAGAAGGTAAAGTTTTGCTTAATGGTGAAGATGTATTGGCGATGGAAGTTGATGAGCGCGCCAAAGCAGGCTTGTTTTTAGGCATGCAATATCCGCAGGAAATCAATGGAGTCACGATTTCAGACTTCATGAAAGCGGCATTAAATACACGCAGTGAAAAACCGATTCCTTTGTTTAGCTTCATTCGCACCTTGGATAAAGCGATTCAAAAGGTTGAAATGAAATCTGAAATTGCCCATCGTTATGTCAATGAAGGTTTTTCAGGAGGAGAGAAGAAGCGTAATGAAATCATTCAAATGATGCTTCTGAAACCAAAGATTGCGATGTTGGATGAAATCGATAGTGGTTTGGATGTCGATGCGATTAAAGTTGTCGCAAAAGTCTTGAATGAACAAATCGAAGAAAGCAAGATGGGGACCCTCATCGTGTCTCACTACGATCGTTTTTATCAATTGGTTCAACCTACACATGCACATGTCTTGATTGATGGTAAGATCGTCGTCAGTGGTGATCGTGATCTTGTCACAAAAGTGGATGAACAAGGTTATGATTGGTTAAAAGAGTTGGGCATCGAAATCATTGAAGAAGAAAAAGAGCGCGTTGTCCGCAATGCGATTGGCAGCATCGGCATTTGTGCTGTCAAGGAGTTGAGTGATGTCGCTGAATAAATTTGAAATCCAAGATGGGTTTCACGAAATCACATTTGAACTGGATAAGTCCAATGCTTTTGAGCTTGTGATCAAACCCAACATCCACGCTGATGTCTTGGTGCATTTGAATGGTGAGGGAGAAGCTTTAATCGATGTGTCGTTGTTGAAGGATGCTCAGTTGAATCTTTTCTATCTCAATACCTCACCGGCTTTGAAGTTGGTGGAGAATTATCATCTCTACCGTGATAGTCGTTTGGATCTTGCCTATGGTGATTTCAACGATGGTCAATGTGAACGAACAACCGATGTGTTTCTCAAAGAGAAGGGTTCACAAATTTATTTGAAGAGTGCAAGTTTGGTCAAGAACGATCGACGTTTGATCTATCGTTTCAATCACCAAGCGCAATATACGTTTGGAAACATGGAGAACTTTGTGGTGACCTTGGAAAAAGGCACTTTGAGTCTACATGCCGTAGGTTGTATTGAGAAGGATGCGGCCAACAGTGAGACACATCAAACAACCCGCGTCTTGAATTTCAATGCAACGGAACGTGCTTCTGTTTTCCCCCAGCTTTTCATTGACAACAACGATGTCAAAGCTTCACATGCGGAAAGCAGTGGTCAAGTTGACCCGGAACAACTCTATTATTTGAAATCTAGAGGTTTGTCAGGGGATGAGGCAATCAGTTTGATTGTTAAGGGTTACCTCTCTTCAATTCTCGAGAATATTAAAAACGAAACGATTCGTGAAACATTGTTGAGCTCGATTGAGCGAAAGGTTGATGAGGTATGTTCGAGGTAGGCAAAATACGTCAAGATTTTCCATTTCTAATGAAAGCTGAGCAATCTGTTCCTCAGCTTGTTTATCTTGACAATGCCGCTACGACCTTGAAACCTCAATCGGTGATTGATGCCGTTGTACGTTATTACACCGAAAGTTCTGTGAACATTCACAGAGGTGATTATGCCTTATCATATGAAGTATCGAATGCCTATGAAGCTGTTCGTAAAACCGTTTCAAGATTCATTCAATGTGAAGCAAATGAAGTGGTCTTCACTTCTGGGGCGAGTGCTGCTTTGAATCTGGTGGCCTATGGTTACGCTGAAAAAGTATTGAAGCTTGGCGATGTCATCTTGATGAGTGAGGCTGAACATGCCTCCAATATCTTGCCTTGGTTTAGAGTTGCGGAAAAAACAGGGGCGGAGATTGAATATCTGCCTTTGGATGAAACAGGCGTCTTGACGCTTGAAGGCTTCAAGGAAGCTCTTCATGACAAGGTCAAGATTGTTACACTTGCGCATATTTCCAATGTCTTGGGCTCGGTTGTTCCCATCCAACAAATCACGAAATTAACCCATGAAAAGGGTGCGATCATTGTGGTGGACGGTGCACAATCTGTGCCACATACCAAAACCTTGGTTAAGGATTGGGATGTGGATTTCCTCGCTTTTGCAGGACACAAAATGTTGGGCCCTACGGGTGTGGGTGTTTTGTATGGCAAGTTCGAACACTTAGTTCAAATGGATCCCTTTCTATTAGGGGGTGGATCCAATGCACGTTTTGATAAGCATGGACATGTCGTCTTAAAGAATCCACCTTTCAAATTTGAAGCGGGGACACCTGCGATCGAAGGGGTCTTGGGTTTGAATGTGGCCATCCAATATATCGAAGCGATTGGCCTTGAAGCCATTGAAAAACATGAACTTGAGTTGAAAGGGTATACGATTGAAAAGTTGAAACAATTCAAACACATCAAACTCTACAATGAAGCGGCTCAAACTGGCATCATCGCATTCAATGTGGAAGGGATTCCAACACAAGATGTGGCTGCCTACTTGAGCTCATTGGGTGTCATGGTTCGCGCTGGCAATCATTGCGCAAAGCTCTTGAGTGAAATCATTCATACGCAAGAGACGGTTCGTGCAAGCATTAATTTTTATAACACTAAGGCAGAGATGGATATCTTCATTGATGCATTGCAAGATATTACTTTAGCGAAGTGTATCGATTTAATCTTTTAGGAGGAAACGATGTCAGATCTATTAAAAGATCCTTTGATTCTTAGACAAATCATCATGGATCATTATGAGTATCCACGCAATCATCACTTGGTTGAAGATGAAACATATCATAAAGCACACATGGCATCCGAGTCGTGTATTGATGATATCACCGTCATGGCCAAGATTGAAAACAATGTCATTCAAGATGTCTGTTTTGATGGCATCGCGTGTACGATTTCAACCGCATCGACCTCAATCATGAGTGAACTTCTTATTGGGAAGACCCTTGAAGAAGCCAACGCCATCATTACTGAGTACTATAAGATGGTTGAGCTCTTACCGTATGATGAAGAGATGCTTCAAGAAGCCATTGCTTTTCATCAAGTCGGTAAACAAGCCAACCGTATCAAATGTGCGACTATTGGTTTCAAAGCCATTGAGACGTGCATAAAGGAGCACAAAAATGACCAATAAACAATACGATCAACTTCCAGCATCGGAATACCAATATGGGTTCCATGATGAAGATGTGAGTCTTTTCAGAACACGAAAAGGCATCAATCGTGAAATTGTCGAAGAAATATCACGCATTAAAGGGGAACCACAATGGTTGTTGGATTTCCGTTTGAAATCATTGGAAGTCTTTTTAAAGAAGCCCATGCCAACGTGGGGCGCAGATCTCTCAGAACTTAACTTTGATGAGTATACCTATTACATCAAACCTTCCGAACGTATGATGAACGATTGGGCAGATGTTCCGGATACAATCAAGGATACCTTTAATCGTTTAGGCATCCCTGAAGCGGAACGTAAGTTTCTTTCTGGGGTTGCGACACAGTATGAATCGGAAATGGTGTATCACAACATGTTAGAGGAAGTTGAGTCTAAGGGTGTCATCTTTACCGATCCTGATACGGCGTTTAAGAAGTATGAGCACATCTTTAGACCTTTCTTTGGATCAATCGTTCCATATTCTGATAACAAGTTCGCTGCACTGAATTCTGCAGTTTTCTCGGGGGGCTCCTTCATTTATATCCCAAAGGGTGTGAAATTGGATAAACCCTTGCAGTCTTACTTTCGAATCAATACTGAACAAATGGGTCAGTTTGAACGTACGTTGATTATTGTGGATGAAGGTGCAGATGTCCACTATGTGGAAGGATGTACAGCTCCTACCTATAGTAAGGATAGTCTTCATGCGGCAGTTGTAGAAATCTATGTCCATCCTAAAGCGAAATGTCGCTATACAACGATTCAGAACTGGTCGATGAATGTCTTGAATCTTGTCACAAAGCGCGCTAAAGTCATGGATCATGGCGTCATGGAATGGATCGATGGCAACATCGGTGCACATGTGACGATGAAGTACCCAGCGTGTATCTTAGCGGGTGAATATGCACGTGGGATGACAATTTCAATTGCCGTTGCATCGCATATCAATCAAATTCAAGATGCAGGCGCAAAGATGGTGCATTTGGCACCTTACACCTCATCCAATATCATCTCGAAGTCCGTTGCGCGTAACGGTGGCGAGGTCAATTATCGCGGTTTGGTCCAACACAGTGGTAAGGCGAAATATGCTCGTTCTAAAATCGAGTGTGATACCTTGTTGATGGATGGCAACAGTCGTTCTGATACCTTACCTACGAATATTTCGTACAATCCACTCAGTACAATTGAACATGAAGCTACGGTCTCACGTGTTTCAGAAGATCAACTCTTCTATCTTATGAGTCGTGGTTTAAATAAGAGCCAAGCTTTGGAAACCATCGTCATGGGCTTCTTGGAACCGTTCACACGTGAATTGCCAATGGAATATGCGGTTGAATTGAACCAACTCATGAAGTTGGATATGGAAGGTTCGGTCGGTTAGTGGATAAACCGAGCTTACGCATCAAACATCTCAACCTTCGAAAATCATTAAGTGCTGAGGACCATCAAGGGTTTTCAGCACTTATTTTTAAGCGCTTGCTTAGTGATTTAATGCGTCATGAACATATTGGCATCTACATCTCGATGGCACATGAAGTGGATACACGAAAAGTCATCGCATGGTGCTTTGAACATCATAAACAGGTCTATGTCCCTAAGGTATTGAAGGATGGGATTATTTTTGTGAAGATCCAGAGTTTGGATGAATGCACTTTGAACCGTATGGGGATCTTGGAGCCTATCTCGAATCAGGCATCGGATGGGATTCAGTTGATGATTGTCCCCATGCTTGCCTTTAACGAAAGAAAACACCGCTTAGGTTATGGTCGAGCCTATTATGATCGATATTTACGTTCTCATGCTTGTATGAAAGTAGGCATCTGTTATGATGCCAATCTTGAACCGCTTTTTATTGAATCAACTACAGATGTTAAATTGGACAAAATCTTGACTGAAAAAAGGGCTTTCTAAGGTATAATTAAGGTATAGATGCTGGAGAAAATGAAATGTTGAAGAAAAAAGGCTTAATGTTACAAATCATGTTTGTTTTTTTTGCGCTCTTTGTGGGTTTCTATATCCCGATGACGCAGCGTATTCCATTTCTTAGAAATATCGGTTATTCCTATGAAAGAATGAATGTCATTTTTTCCATTCAGGCAGCTTTGGCATTCGTGTATCAATTGGTATTTGGTTATCTGTGTGATAAATATCGAACCATCAAAAAGTTCTTCGTTTTAGCCTTGGTCATTGGTTCAGCTGGGACGTATCTAATGTTTACAGCGACTCAAGAGGTCTTTTATTTTCATCTTTTGACAATGGCTTTGATGGGAAGTTTCATGAATCTAAGCATCGGTTTATTGGATTCTTGGGCACTTGAGATCGATCCAGAGATTCAACGCAACTATGGTGCGGTTCGCGCCATGGGTACCTTGGGTTGGATTGTGGGTGGCTTCGTTGTGACGTATGTCATGAGTAATTATGGCTTTGGATCGTTGGCACTAACGTATTTGATCATCACCGTGATTGTGTTGCTTCTAACTTTGAACCTGCGTGATGCGATCAAGGAACATCATGCGACACCGATTCGTGTTCAAGACATGAAACAACTTTTGTTTTCTAAACGTTATATGATCATTGTCTTTATTCTGATGTTTGCGATGATGGTTGCGAACAGCGATGGTTTGGTTGTGGTTATGAAAATGGAAGAATTGGGCGCGAGTGATTTCCAGAAGAATCTACGATTTTCAGCTCAAGCGGTCATGGAACTTCCATTGATGTTCTTAGGTGCTAAGCTTTTAGAACGTTTTAATCCAGTTAAACTATTAGGCTTTGCGATCGTCATGTTTGCCGTACGTTTTATGGGCTATGCATTTGCCCCAACTGCGAATTGGATGATCATCGTGGCTTTACTGCAAGCGGTAACGTTCCCGATCTTAATGGTCGCAAGTAAACAGTTGATTTTTAGAGAGTCGCCAGTCCATCTTCGATCATCAGGACAGCTCTTTGCTTTGGCAATCTACAATGGAATTGGGACGACCTTAATTCCTTTGATTACAAACTTACTGATACGTATTGGGGGGATTGACTTCACACTCGCTGCTTTAGCAATTTCGTTAAGTATTCCACTGTTCTTGGTCTTCTATTTCCTTAAACTTGAAAAAGCTTAGATTCACATATTTTCACATTGAAGGGACAAACTCTTTACACATTAGAGCAGTATATTTAGAGTGTAAGATAACTATCTTACCTGTACGATCTCTTTCATAATAACCCCCTTTAAAATAACGTACAGATTCCTTTCCCCTTTTAAGTAATAAGTTAAAGAAAAAAGACGGCGCCAAACGTCTTTTTTCTTGTCTACTATAATATGCATTTTGATGTACTAACAAATTCATGTCATATTCGTCACTAAAAGACGCGAATTATTAAAGTAAATTCA
>DHGC01000060.1 GCA_002402585.1 Erysipelotrichaceae bacterium UBA4808
TTTACATCAATCCAACCAACCAAATCTATTATGAGAGTTTTAGCACCTTTGTAAAAGTCATTGCCAATGAAGCGGGTCTAATCGACGGTGTCATGGTTCAAAATGCCACTATCAACCCCTATACCTTGGTTGTGTTTGCGAAATAAGATATTAGAATGTTTTGAGATCATGTAAACGTTTGCACACGATGAGGTGACTTCAATTGTCGCTTCATTTTTATGTTTATATGATTTTGTGAACTACGTCCCTTTAATCACAATCATCGAGGAACATATAAACCGATAATGTGTATACCGTGTGAAAAATCAAGGAATATGACTACAATTCATCTAAAAGTTATTTCATTAATTGTTTTAGAATGATAAAATAACAATGTTGAATTGCACAGGAAACGTGTAGTCAAAGCATAAAGACATTCTATGCAAATTTATTCCTAATCGAGTAATTTTTTATTTATCCAATTTAAGTTTTCGAAATTTTGAACGATATCCCAGTGAGGACTTTACGATGATAGATAACAAATCCATAAAGACGATGCAAGCAGGGCTTGATGCCTTGTGGCTAAAGCAAAAAGTGCATTCCAATAATATCGCAAACAGTGAGACAGCTGGCTTCAAAGCAGGTGAAGTCAGTTTTAGAACACGTTTAGATCAAGCCAAGCAACAAATCGAATCCATTCAAGTCCAGGTAAAACAGAATCAAAGCTTAAGTAACCGTCTTGATGGAAACAATGTGGACCTCGAAAAAGAGCAACTCGCTTTATGGGAAACCTATGCACAGTATAACTACGTGACGCAGAGCTTAAATAAACAATTGAATAATCTCCGTTATGTCATCAATAACACAGGGAAGTAGGAAACACTATGTCATTTCTAGATTCACTTAAAATTGCAGGATCGGCATTGACTGCACATCGCTTCCGTATTGACACGGTTGCGCAAAATCTTGCTAACATCAATACGACACGAACCGAAGATGGCACACCGTATGCACGTAAGCTTGTCGTCTTGCAAGAGAGAAATGCGTCCTTCACCAACGTCCTAAGCAAAGCTCGTCAATTGCGCGCTGGTGGTGGTGTGGAAGTCCGAGCGGTTATCGAAAGTAAAGATCCCTTCATCCCTGTCTACGACCCCAGTCATCCCGATGCCAATGCGGATGGCTATGTGATGATGCCAAACGTCAACACAACTGAAGAACAGATTGATCTGATGGCGGCTAGTCGTGCTTATGAAGCAAACTTGACAGCTTTGAATGTCGTAAAAACGATGGCAATGAAAGCCTTAGAGATTGGTAAGTGAACATGAAAACATTTATTGTCCCAATCAGTCCAATGCGTTTGGAAACACAAATCCAAGCAACACAAAATCAAACCAATGTATCCAATGGTTTCTCAAATGTTTTGAACCAAGCCATTGAAAATGTTAAAGAATCACAACAAGCCGCTGATCAAAGCGCACAGTCCCTTTTGATGGGACAAAGTGATGATTTACACAATGTCATGATTCAAGCAGAACAAGCGGCTTTGGCACTTGAACTTACCGTTCAAGTTACCAGTAAAGCCATAAATGCCTATAACGAAATTATGCGTATGCAATTCTAGGCTAGGAAGTTAAGTTCAATATGAATCTACAATTCAATCAGATGCTTCAATCTTTTAAAGAGACGTGGCAAAAATTAGAAAAAGCCCGTAAAAAACAAATTATTCTTGGGACAATCCTTATCCTTTTTGTATCAGTCATTGTACCAATCGGATTAAAAACTTACAATGAAAGTCATTATGCTTTATTGTATGAAAACCTATCCACACAAGAACAAGCGGATATCTATCTTGTCTTAAGTGAAATGAATGTGGATGTGTCCACGAATAATACAGGAAATCTGATGGTTCCGCGCAGTCAAGTGGATGAACTCAAACTTCGTCTTAGTGCCTTGGGTTATCCAAAATCAGCCTTAAGTTATGATGTTTTTACATCCAATGCAGGCTTCATGGCCACAGAATTAGAGAAGCAACAATACCTGATTATCGATTTACAGAATCGATTGGAAGGTACGCTGAAAAGAATTGATGGTGTACGCTCTGCCGTCGTTACCTTGAACATCCCTGAATCGTCCAACTATGTTTGGCAAGAAAATAATCAAGCGGGAAGTGCTTCTGTCCTGCTTGATTTTAGTGCATCTATGGATCTGGACACAAAAACCGTTAGTGGCATCAAAAACCTCGTCGCATCCGCAGTTCCGAATATGGAAAAAGATGCGGTCGTAGTCATCGATGCGGCAAGTGGTCAAGAATTGGGTCAATCGTCCTTGGATGTTGGCTTTGAACAGAATTATCTACAAATACAATTTGAACAAGATCTCGAAGAACGACTTCAAACCAAGGTCGTTAATCTTTTAAGCATGCCTTTTGGTTTTGAAAACATTCGAGTCAGTGCCAGTGTCGTGATTGACTATGACAAGATGCTATCGGAAGAACTCAAGTATATTCCCAATGAAGATGGGACAGGGGTCATTCAAAGTCTTGAAAAGTGGTATGCCGAAAATGGGGCCACAACAGGTGGTGTTGCAGGCGAAACTAACAATACGGATCTTCCTGTTTATCAAGAAGGCAGTGCTGAACCCACAGAGGGTGAATATACCTACAGCGCTGAATATCTTGTGAGTTATTTAAAAACACAAATTGAAAAGAACAATGCGGAATTGAAGGATGCGACAATCTCGGTTGTGTTGAATAGTGAAGCCTTGAGTGATGAAGAACGTACCCAATGGACTCAAGCCATTTCTAAGGCGATCAATATACCTGAAGAAAA
Organism: Erysipelotrichaceae bacterium UBA4808; assembly: GCA_002402585.1. Taxonomy (GTDB): domain Bacteria; phylum Bacillota_I; class Bacilli_A; order Erysipelotrichales; family Erysipelotrichaceae; genus UBA2212. The sequence continues at coordinate 2,808 of DHGC01000060.1, forward strand.
GATTGGACTTCATGTCTTCCAAGCAAATGTAGCGATTGAAGAACCAGTATTGGTTCCTGAAGATATCATGGACGCCCCTTATTTCTGGCCGATTGTGATTGGGGGAGCTGTAACGTTACTCTTAATCATCAGTCTAATTATCTTCTTAGCATTGCGTAAGAAGCGTAAACAAAAAGTAGATCACGAAGATATCAACCAACAAATCAAGTCTTTTACTGAACTTGCTAAAACAAGAGTAAACACCATTAAAACCGACCCAAGCAAAGCCACCATCAACGATATCCAGCAATTCGCGGATGAGAATCCAGAGATTGCGGCAAACTTGATCCGAGAGATGTTGAAGGAGGATGAAGAGTCATGAGCAATATGTTGACGCCATCACAAAAAGCATCGGCTTTGCTCATCTCCATGGGACCGGAGCGGGCTGCGAAAGTCATTCGTCATTTGAGTGATACGGATGTTGAACGTTTATCACTTGAAATATCCAAACTTCGTCGTGTCGATTCCAATGAAATGGAAGCCATCGTAGAAGATTTCTACGGCATGTATCTAACGCAGAAAGTCATCACTGAAGGGGGCGTGATCCAAGCTAAGGAAATCTTGGAAAAAGCATTTGGACCTCAACTTGCATCTTCGTATTTGGATCGTGTATCCCGTTCCATGCGTGTGAAAATCTTTGATTTCATTCGTAAGGCTGATTATAAAAATCTCGTATCCGTACTTCAAAACGAACACCCACAAACCATCGCTCTAGCCCTTGCTTATGCAGGAGCGAATCAATCCTCTCTGGTGTTGGGTGAGCTCCATAAAGATATCCGTGTCGATGTGGTTGAACGCATCGCAAAACTCGACAATCCGCATCCGGAATTCCTAAAAGTTCTCGAGAAAGTATTGGAGAGTAAACTATCCACCATGATCACACTTGAAGTTCAAGAAATTGGTGGTGTCCATCATGCGGCCGACATCATGAACCGTGTTGAACGTGGCATTGAGAAACATGTGTTTGATGAATTGAATCAGAAAAATCCGAGCTTGGTTCAACAGATTCGCGAGAAGATGTTTGTCTTTGAAGACATCATCAACTTGGATGATAATTCTGTACAACTCTTCATTCGTGAAGTGGATGCCAAAGATCTTGCGGTGGCACTTAAGATTGCGAACAATGATCTCTTGGATGTCTTCTTCCGCAATATGTCCTCTCGTATGCAAGAAACCATCAAGTCGGATATGGAATACCTTAAGAATGTACGCATGAGTGATGTGGAAAAAGCTCAACAACGTATTGTGGCAATCGTACGTCGCTTAGAAGAAGAAGGTCAGTTGGTTATTTCGAAGGGAGGTTTGGATGATGTCTTTGTCTAGAGTCTTGAAACAACCCCGTCAATGGGTTTATGAAGCTGTATTGGAAGAAGAACAAATTCGCATTGAACAGATTCAAATAGAAGGTGAGTCCACTCAAGAAGACCACAAGTCCAAACCAGAACCGATCACAGAAATCATCAGTCCCCTTACGGTGGAAATCGACATGGAAGCGATCAGAGCTGAAGCAATTGAAATCGCACGTCAAGAATTGTATTTGGAAAATCAAGCATTTGTCGAGAGGATGCAAGTGGAGTATAAGCAGTTTCTCCATAAGCTAGCACAGGAACAAAACGAAGCTTTGAATTCACTTAAAGCGCAAGCGCACCATTTGGCTTTGGCGTGTACAGAGAAGCTGATTCATTCAAAAGCGAATGAAGAAGATCAAGCACATTTATTGAAGTTGATTGAATTGGAATGTGAGCGTCAAAAAGATGAGCACTTCACTCGGATTCACCTCAGTCAAAATCTTAAACCATTTGAACACGAACTAGAGAAAATTCTAAATGATAATCAGCTCAAAGTGACGTGGGTTGAGGGTTCAAAAGACACCTGCGTGTTTGAGAAAGATGGAACATATTACGATGTATCCCTCACCACTAAGCTTGAGAATCTCAAACACTTGTTTATGACACGCTAAGCAGATGGAACGTTATCATAAATTGTTAAATACAGAAGACTTAGGCTCTCACTTAGGGACGATCACCAAAGTAGTTGGGACCAAGCTTGAATCCAATGGCCCCATTAGTAAGATTGGGGACATCTGTGAATTGAATTCCTTGGATGGCAATCAAACCGTTATGGCTGAAGTTGTTGGCGTCGAAGGCACAACCGTACACTTGATGCCCTATCGTGATATCGATGGGATTGGGTATGGAAGTGTTGTGAAGAATACGAAAACCGTATTGAAGATACCTGTAGGGGAAGCTCTGTTAGGTCGTATCGTGGATGCGATGGCTCAACCCATCGATGGTTTGGGACCGATCCAAGCACAGGCATGGTANNTCCGTTAAAGGAACGCCTTCAAATCCCTTCGATCGTCCTCGTATCACAGAGAAACTCTGCTTAGGCATCAAAGCCATTGATGGGCTAAATACCGTAGGTAAGGGTCAACGTATGGGCATCTTTGCAGGTTCTGGTGTGGGGAAGTCCACCTTAATGGGCATGATGGCTAAAACCGCTCAAGCGGATATCAACGTTATTGCCTTGGTGGGTGAGCGTGGACGTGAAGTGAATGAGTTTATTGAACGTGATTTGGGTGCAGAAGGTTTGAAACGATCGATCGTCGTAGTGGCAACATCCGACCAACCTGCGATGATGCGTAGCAAATGCGCACTCACGGCCACCACGATTGCGGAATATTTCAAAGACCAAGGGAAGGATGTCTTCTTGATGATGGACTCACTGACACGCTTTGCGATGGCCGAACGTGAAATTGGTTTGAACATTGGAGAAGCACCGGTCGCTCGAGGCTATACACCGTCCATCTATGCAAGTTTACCCAAGTTATTGGAGCGTGCTGGACGCTTTCAAAAAGGTTCCATCACAGGTCTCTACACCGTGCTTGTGGAAGGGGATGATGCGAATGAACCCATCAGTGATATCGTTCGAGGCATCATCGATGGACACTTGATGTTGTCTCGCAAACTAGCGATGCAGAATCATTATCCAGCAATCGATGTCTTGTCCAGTATCTCGCGTTTGATGACTGAAATCAGTGACCCGAATGCACTTAAAGCAGCAGGAAACTTACGTCAACTTATGGCTGTCTTACAAGCCAATGAGGATCTGCTTTCAATAGGAGCTTACAAGAGTGGAGCGAACTCTAAGTTGGATGAAGCATTACGTAAACGTAATCTTATCGAACGCTTCCTAATGCAAGCAACTCATGAAAATACAGATTATAGTAATACCTTACAAATGATTGAAAGCATTGTGAACGGATGAAGACATTCCCACTCGCAAAAGTCCAAGCCATTCGCCAAATTGAAATGGACCAAGCTAAACATGAATTGTTGATGATTCGGCAAAGCATTCAGGAAGTCCTTCAAACGCTTGATCAGCTGGAACGTAAACAAAGCATTTTATTGGAGAATCGCAATCGTAAGCTCTTTGAAGGAACCCATCCATTTGAATTGAATCAGGATCAAATAAAAATCAAAGCTTTAACCGAACTTAAGAAAACACAAGAAATAAAGTTGCTTGAACTCAGGCAACTTGAAGATAAAAGTTTAAACGTGTTGTTGGAGAAGAAACAAACTGTCAATGGACTGGATAAGTTAAAAGACAAATTCATAGCCAATCAAGCACTGGAGCAACGCAAACAAGAAGCAGATTTCGTAGAATCCACATTAGTACATAAATACAGGTGATCACTCGTATGAGTTCACATAAATTAAGCGAAAGGAGGTGAAGACATGGAGACAATCAATCGAATACCCATTCAACAAGCAATGTTTGTGCAAAGCAGTCCAACAACTGTTGTAAACAATGACTTTCAAGCTTTCTTGATGGAGCTCTTCAAGGCAGTGGAGACTGAAACGAAAATTCCTGTCGTATTGAGTACAGAAGAGCATTCTCTCATTACGCAAGAAATTGAAAGTTCTGAAACAGAATCGACTGAGACTGAGATGATACAAATCTTAGCCACACTGCCACATTGGCTCAACCCAAATATCCCCAAAGTGGATATACCAGTCATTGTAGAAAACAATGCTGTTCAGAAAGTTATTAAAGCAACTCAGCAGACACCGATTCAATTACCAATCCAACAAGTAGTTGAGCAAGCAGTGGAAGTTCAAACCAAGGAAGTGACGAAAGAATTTGTTCAAATGATCAAGACGATTCAAGGGGATATCCAGAAGGTCGAATTTGAACCCGAAACCCAAGAAGCGAAATTGCACTTTGAACGTTTGCGTAAACCGATGGTTCAGATTGTTCAAGCAGAGAACACGCAGACAAAGATTCCAATGGAAACGAGAACTGTGGACAAAGTTGTTCTACCGCAAATCGAACGAGCAAGCATCGATCTAAACGAGATTACGAGCATCATCACGCAACACGATCAAAGCAAAGATGGTACGTATACTTTGAAACTTAAACCAGAAGGTATTGGCGAAATCGTGATTAAGTTCGAACAGAAAGAGAATACATTCAAACTGACCTTAAACAGTCCACATCCAGAAGTACACAACTTGTTTGAGAAAGTATTACCTGAACTTAAGAACCAGATGCAAGACATTCAATGGGAAGTTCAGTATGGACACGGGGATGCACAAAAGCATGAACAAGCGTTCCAACAGAAACGTAAGTTCAAACAAGAAGATGTGGAAGAGACATCGATGAACATCCGTATCGATCATTACGATCGAAGCCAAACCTAGAAAGGAGGCAAACATGAGTATCAATCCGATTACAGCCGTATCTGAGCAAGAAGCAAAGAAGAAGAATATGATCAGTGTCGAAGGTTTTCTAGAATTGATGGTCGCCCAGTTGAAGAATCAAGATTTCAACAACCCTGTGGATGACACCCAATACATGGCGCAAATGGCTCAATTCGCAAGTCTCCAAGCCATGCAAGACATGAGCGGATTCACACAATCGACCTATGCCATCGCATTGGTAGGAAAGCAGGTGAGTGCACAGAAAGATGGAACGTTGATTGAAGGTGTTGTTTCGGGTATCCAGAGAGACAACAAGACCTTTATGATTCAAATCGGGAATCAATTTGTAAGCATCGAACAAATCACAGGAGTGCACAGTGTATGAGTGATCCCATCCAACAACTAAAGATTCGCTCGCTGAGTCAAGCCCCTGTCGGTCAGAATCAGCGCCAAGTTCCGAGTCAAGATTTCCAAAATCTATTAGAAGCGCGTATCCGTACAAACAGCTCGATTGAGTTCTCTAAACATGCACTAAAGCGTGTTGGTGAAAGAGACATTGATCTGAGTTTGAACCAACTGGAACGTTTGAATCAAGGGGTTGCCTTGGCAAGTGCAAAAGGTTTACACGATCCACTCATCTTAGTCGATCAAACCGCATTTGTGGTCAACGTACCCAACAACAAAGTAATCACAACCTTGCATGAAGATGCCCTTAAAGGCAATGTCTTCACCAATATCGATGGCGCCGTCATCGTTTAGCCGGACATTTAGATGAGGCTAAAATAAGTTTCGAATGACAGAGAAACTTAACGCATACACCCACAGAAAGGCAATTATTTAAATGTTAAGATCCATGTATTCGGGCGTTTCAGGCATGAAAGCGCACCAAACCAAACTCGATGTAATCGGGAACAATATCGCAAACGTTAACACCTACGGTTTCAAAAGCAGTCGTACGACTTTTTCAGAAGTATATTATCAAACCGTTCGTTCCGCTTCCGGCGCAAGTGCCAACCAAGGGGGGATGAATGCCTCTCAAATCGGTTATGGCGTCAATGTCGCAACGATTGATGTGATGCAGACGCGCTCGGGTTTCCAAATGACCGATAACGGTATGGATGTGGCGATCTCGGGCGAAGGTTTTTTCCAAGTTCAAAACAGTGATGGCAGTACGTTCTATACCCGTGCTGGAATGATTCGTATCGATGCCAATGGCAACCTTGTGGATCAGAATGGGAACTTTGTCTTAGGGGTCAGTGGTGATCCATTGGGCAAACCAGCAACCAGTGATAAGATTCAAATCACGGTTCCAGCCAACATGGCGATTCAATCGTCCACAACGGAATACATCAATGGTAAGAGTTTTACAATTGAGGCACAGAATCCAACCAAAGACGGAAACATTGCTTTCAACTTTGCAAGCAGTGATCGTTTACCTTTAGGTCAAAAAGTTAAAGCATATTTAAGTTCGTCAGGCATCAATATTGAGCTTAATAAGAATGAAAGCTTTGAGAGCTTGACTGAACTTAATAATCAAATCAACCTCGCCATTAAAGAAGCTTATGGGGGTAAGGAACATCCTGCTGGAACCTTCACCATTAAATTGAATGAAGGTGAAATCACATGGCCACTTTCTGGTCAAACCATTGCCAGTACGGACTATAATCCGATATTGGGTGAAGTAAATCTTCATGATGATTTCAAAGCCTTAGGCTTTGACTTCGTCAGTGTTTCCAGTGCATTTACAGGTACAGGTGAACTGAACACACAAATATGCTATGACAGTGCCTCTAAAGCCTTCCAAGTATCCCTAAACATCAACGGAAAAGACTACAGTGGCTCGATTCCAGAGTCGGCAGTAGCGAGTGGAACATTAAAGCTTGGGACAGACCCAGATACAATCATCTTAAAACATCCGGGCTTTACAGAATTAAAAAACAAACAAACAGTCGCAGATGATACAGATTTCTTTACAACACCACTCATGACAGTAGATGCGGCTGTCGCCTCGCAAGCCAGTAAATCTTTGGGTTTTGGATCCAAAGCCTTTAGTCTGCGCGACGGAACATTGGGGGGTCCACAAACGGTATCCGATTTGATTAACATTGGGATTGGTTCGGATGGCATCATCTCTGCGATTCACAACCAATTGGGTTTGATCAATGTCGGACGTATCGACTTGGCAACCTTCGCCAATCCACAAGGTTTGACGCAATCTGGGAACACCTATTTCTCCGTATCGGCGAACTCAGGAACTGTCAAGATCGTCAACGCTGGTTTCGAAGGTGCAGGTGCACTCCAAGCGGGTGCACTGGAGATGTCCAATGTCGACTTATCCAAAGAATTTGCGGACATGATCACCACGCAACGTGGTTTCCAAGCCAGTTCGCGCTTGATTACAGTATCGGATGAAATCCTTAACGAACTCGTTAACTTGAAGAGGTAATTATGATTGAACTAACACGCTTAAATGGTATCCACTTCGTTTTAAATGAAGATCTGATTGAAACGGTTCAAGAGAATCCGGACACGACCATCTATCTCACTAATGGAAATCTCTACATCGTTCAAGAATCCATGCATGAAGTGATTGAACGCTGTGTCAAATACAAACGAGCGGTCAGTCCGAATTCCTTGAAGAGTTCGGATTAACCCTATGGATATCATAGGTATTGTCGGACTGGTAATGGCCTTGGTTCTGATGGTCTTTGGGGTGACCTTCAGTATGACCACAGGCATAAACTTTGCCAATCTGATCAACTTTATCGACTACCCCAGCGTAGCGATCACCGTTGGAGGGACCTTCGCGGTCTTGATGATTTCCTTTCCCGTGGAGAGTTTCATCAAGATTCCAAAGCATTTGAAAATTGTCTTTATGCCAGAGAAATATGATCCCATGTCCTACATCACCAGTTTGACGGAGTTTGCGAAAGAAGCACGTATCAAAGGTCTGCTTTCCATTGAAAGTAAACTCGCGAGTGTGAAGGATGATTTCCTGAAACGGAGTCTGATGTTGGTGGTGGATTCCATCGATGCAGAGAAGGTCCATCAGATTTTGGATGATGAGCTCAACTACATTGAAGAGCGTCATGTATCAGATATTGAGTTTTACCAAAAGGGAGGTGCTTATGCACCGGCCTTCGGGATGATTGGGACTTTGATTGGTTTGGTCAACATGCTTCAACAAATGTCAGATCCTGATAGTATTGGGCCAGCCATGGCTGTAGCTTTGCTTACAACACTCTATGGATCGATGTTAGCAAACATCTTCTTTATTCCCATTGCGAATAAACTTAAGATTCGGCATGATGAAGAAATGGTGTGCAAGCTGATTGTGGCAGATGGCGTTAGAGCCATTCAAGCAGGTGAGAATCCACGTTTCATTGAAGAGAAATTATTACTCCTCATAGAATCTAAGAAACGTGTTGTGGATGCTAAGAATGGCAAAAAGAAAGCTGTACAAACCAAGAAAGTAACAACCTAGGATGGCACGGCAAAAACGTAAGCCATCCGATGGGGGTGGCAATGAATGGTTGAATACCTATGCCGATATGGTCACCCTGTTGTTGTGTTTCTTCATTCTCTTGTTTACGATGTCCTCTGTGGATGCGGAGAAGTGGCAAGCCTTACTTAGAACCTTTCAAAACAGTGGAGAAACCAACCAAGTGGTTGTGGTCCCTGGTGATGATGGGGATGAAAAGGCAGGGAATACAGAAACACCTGGTGATTTAACCTTCTTAAAGGAAGAGATTGAAAAAACCATCTTGGAGAGTGGCTTTGAAGGGGATGTGGAATTTGTTGGGAATGAATCCATCGTCTTCATCCGTTTCTCAAACAACCTTCTCTTTGATGGGGACAGTGCCGTCTTAAAATCGAATACCATCAACTTTCTCAATGCGATTGGCACATCTTTCAAAGCGTATGAGGACGATATTCTCTTCATTCGCATCAATGGTCATACCGCTGAAGTGAGTGATCGTCTCAATGTGGTATCCGACCGAAGACTCAGTACAGATCGAGCCAATGCGGTACTCATGTATCTCGAAGACATCAAACAGATTGAACCGCGTAAACTCATCGCAATGGGCTATGGGAAGAATTACCCCTTAGCTCCCAACGTGGATGAGGTCGGACGTGCACGCAATCGTCGTGTTGAAATCTTGGTCATGAGCATCGACTTTGAAAACAACGAAGAATCCAATTTATTTCAAATATTAAGTGGTGAATTTGACATCAACTATTACAATCAGTTCTTAAATGAATAAGGAGCCAGCCCATGGACATTATCAATAAACGACAAGATAGACTTCCCATGAGCTTTGCCCAACACGCAAGTCTGCGTTATTGGGGAAAGCTCATCTTGGAACAATTACACAGTCGAACGGATCAATCTGTTCAGCTTTCACAACTTGTGATTGCTTCCAGTGAACAAACAACGGAAGGTCTGGTTTATGCGAAAGCAAATACGGGTTTAAATGTCCTGGGCTTTTCTCCGTCACTTTTACAGCAGTTCATCTTACCCAAAACGGTTGAGACTTGGGATGATTACGATCGTTCCATTGCGAACAGTAAGTTGAATGAGCTGCTCATGGTGCATCGTGTGAAGTACCAATTTCAAACGTCAGATATTAAGTTATCGGAAGACTTAATCAAATTGGAGTGGACCCTAAAGATCCAACAAGAAGCATACAAAGTTGTTCTCTATACATCCATCAATGATTTCAAACAATTCCTATTAAAGCATCCAGATCCTAAGTCAAAGAATCTGGATGCCTTGGTGGATGTGCCACTAACGGTACGTGTTGAATTGGGTTCAATCAAACGCAAGGTCAAAGAAATCTTGGAATTTAACACAGGGACACTGATTGAACTGGATCAGAACGTGAATCAAGCCGTCAAACTTGTGGTAAACAACACAACGATTGCGAGTGGTACGGTGATAGAGGTCAATGGTCACTTTGGTGTTCGAATTGAGCAGATTGATGATAAAGCTCAGTTCATAAAGGAGTGACATGGAAATCTTATTTACTTTTATGAGTTTGATTCTGGTATTACTTGCGGCTTACTTCTTTACAAAATGGTATGCGTCCAATCAACGCTCAAGGATGCAAGCATCTTCGCTTCAAATCGTGGATCAACTCACCTTGGATCGCGATAAACGCTTGGTCATTATCAAAATCCAAGACCAATACTTTACTACAATCCTAAGTCGAATGGGTGCGACACAACTGACACCGATTCAGTACACACCTCAAGAAGGATCTACGGTCCATCCCTTTCAGCAGACTGTCCTCAATGCTTGGATAGCTAAAGGGGGTAAGCAAGATGAAACGCTCTAGTATCTATACATTTTTGTTTAGTCTTCTGTTTCTAAGCTTAAGTTTCGCACCTGTGTTTGCGAGCTCAGCCATCAATGTACAGTTTGACGCGAATACGCAAACGGGTTTAGAAGCTCTAGATATTGTCTTTCTCTTATTGTTTCTATCCTTGATTCCATCTTTGATCCTTTTGATGAGTAGCTTCACGCGCATCATCATCGTCTTCTCGTTTCTAAGAAATGCGATGGGACTTCAACAAACGCCTCCGAATCAAGTCTTATTGGGCTTAAGTTTATTTCTGAGCTTGTTCATCATGGCACCGGTCATCGATACCATCAACGAGACAGCCTATACACCGTATCGTGAACAAATCATCACCCAAGAAGAAGCGTTTGCGAAAGCACAGGTTCCTGTAAAAGAATTCATGCTTAGACAAGTAGATAATGCGAGTCTACAACTCTTTTTGGACATCGCGGAAGTGGAATTGGTTGTGAATGACACGCAATCCCAACAAGTCGAACTTGCAGAGTTGGACTTGGAGATTCTTGTGCCGGCATTCGTGACCAGTGAACTCAAACGTGCTTTCTTGATTGGCTTTCTACTCTTCATTCCATTCCTAGCCATCGACTTAATCGTGGCTTCAACCTTGATGTCCATGGGCATGGTGATGTTGCCACCGGGGATGATTGCACTGCCGTTTAAAGTCATGTTGTTTGTCTTGGCAGATGGTTGGGGTCTCTTGATGGGATCTTTGGTTCGAGGGTTCAGCTGATGAACAGTGCTGAAATCTTAGATATTATGAATCAAGGGTTATGGTTGATCGTAAAGATTGCGGGACCAATTCTTTTGGCTAGTATCGTCATTGGTTTGATTGTGGCCATCTTCCAAGCAGCGACCCAGATTCATGAGCAAACCCTAACCTTTGTACCTAAGCTGATCGTGATTGGTCTGATCTTTGTCTTAGGGGGATCGTGGATGATTCAAACCATGGTTGAGTTCATGGAACAACTCTTTGCGACCATCGCCCGACTATGAGTCTCGTCTTAGGTCAGTTGCCTGAACAATTGCTTATCTTTGCCAGAGTTGCGGGCATGTTATTACTGAATCCCATCTTTGGAAGAAGAAACATTCCCATGATGGTTCGTATGGGCTTTGTTCTATGGTTAAGTTTGTTTCTCTTGCCCCTGGTCAGTACTGGCAACATTGTCGTCGATGATCTGACCTTTATCCTCTTGTTGTTTAAAGAGATACTATTGGGCTTTAGCTTTGCGTATGTGTTTCAACTTCATCTCTTGCTTCTACACTTTATCGGGGATTTGATTGATTATCAATTTGGGTTATCGATGGCTAAGGTCTTTGATCCTGGATCACAAATCCAAGCATCGATCACGGGGAATCTCTTGAACTGGATCTTCGTCCTCTTGTTTTTTCTGAGTGATACGCATCTCTTGTGGATACGTTTCATGAAAAGTACCTTTGATATCTTACCTTTGGATGGGTGGTTTAACGTATCACGCTTAGCAAGCATGATGATGGATCTATTCATTGTGGTCTTCGCATTGACGCTACGCTTGGCATTACCCATGGTGATCGCGGCTTTCATCTTAGAGATCTCAATGGGCATCCTAATGCGTTTGATTCCACAAATCCATGTCTTTGTTATCAACATTCAGGCTAAAGTATTACTCAATATCTTTTTACTGGTTTTATTGATTCAACCCATTACCCATTTCTTGGATGAAAGTTGGGGCGTCGTGATGAACCAACTTCAAAACATCTTAATGAACTTATAGAAAGGAGGGATGAACATGGCAGGTGAAAAGAGCGAAAAGGCCACACCGAAGCGACGCAGTGATGAGCGAAAGAAAGGCAATGTCTTTCAAAGCAAAGATGCGGTGTCGGTTGCGGTGTTGTTGGTCAGTTTCTATGGTGTTCAATTTATCTTGCCTACGATGGTGAGCCATATTCATCGACTGTTTAATCTCAGCTTCAATTCATGGATGCAAATTAAGGTGATGAATCAAACGGAATTAAGCACGATCTTCTTGCAGAGTGCTTGGATCTTCGTCTTGATTCTATTCCCAATATTAGGTTTGATGCTTCTGGTCAATATTGCAGCGAGTGGTGCTCAGACAGGTTTCATCTTCAATACCTCTTCACTACAGTTCAAACTAGAACGTTTGGATCCCATTAAAGGGTTTCAGAAGCTTATTAGTCTACGTTCGTTCTTTGAAATGTTTAAAGCAATCTTTAAGATTCTACTCTTGGTTGCGGTCATCTATATGGTTCTAAAACCAGAACTTCCGATTCTATTTACGATATTTCAAGGTGATATTACACAAAGCCTAATCTATGCTTTGAAACTCATTATGAAGATCGCTTTGAATGTTGGAATGATCTTCATCTTCTTAGCGCTTGTGGATTATTTCTATCAACGCTATGAATATGAGAAGAACATCAAGATGAGTAAACAAGACATCAAAGAAGAATATAAACAGATGGAAGGGGATCCTGCCATCAAGTCCAAGATCAAAGAACGGCAACGCATGTTTGCACAACGACGCATGATGCAAAATGTGCCTAAAGCGGATGTGATCATACGAAATCCAACGCACTATGCGATTGCAATTCAATATAAGTTAGGTGAACAACGCGCACCTAAAGTCATTGCGAAGGGGATGGATTCCATTGCTCTCAAAATCATCGAGATTGCAGAGAAGAATACGATTCCCTGCATTGAGAACAGAAGTTTAGCACGCAGTTTATATGAACAAGTTGAAATGGAAGCTGAGATTCCAGAGAAGTTCTATCAAGCGATTGCCGAAATATTAGCGGTCTTATATCAAAACCAAAGGAAAGGAGGATAACCTATGCAAAAGTATCTTAAAGGTTCAAGTTCACTCTTAGTTGTGCTTATCGTCCTTTTGATTATTCTTCCTTTACCCGCATGGCTTTTGGATATGATGTTCATTTTGAACTTATCCATCTCCTTCATCATCCTTTTGATTTCCATGAACATCCATGATGCGTTGCAGTTCAGTCTCTTTCCAACGATTCTTTTGATTACAACCTTATTCCGCTTAGCCTTGAACATCTCTTCCACACGTTTGATTCTTATCGAGAATGGGTATGCAGGGGAAGTGGTTAAGACCTTTGGCGACTTTGTCATTCGGGGGAATCCTTTTGTCGGTTTGGTCATCTTCCTCATCATCGTTGTGGTTCAGTTCATTGTCATCTCCAAGGGGAGTGAACGTGTTGCGGAAGTCAGTGCACGGTTCACCTTGGATGCGATGCCTGGTAAGCAAATGGCGATTGATGCGGATCTCTCATCGGGTTTGATTGATGAAAGTACAGCCCGTGAGCGTCGCACCAAGATTCAGCGTGAAGCCGATTTCTTTGGGGCGATGGATGGGGCAAGTAAGTTCGTCAAAGGGGATGCGATCGTATCCATCATTGTTACATTCATCAACCTCTTAGGGGGTTTGATTGTTGGTTTCATGAACAATGTCGGCTCTTTCCAAGACATCATTAATATCTACTCAACCGCAACGGTTGGGGATGGTTTGATCTCACAATTTCCAGCACTTTTGATTTCGGTTGCGACGGGGATGGTTGTTACTCGATCTGCATCGGAAGCGAATATCTCAACGGAACTGGTTAAACAGTTCACCAGCCAACCGCGTATTTTAGTTGTTGCAGGGGGTATCATAAGTTCCTTACTCTTGATTCCAGGTTTTCCTAAACTCCAAATCATTGTGATGGGCCTCTTCTTGATTGGTTTGGGTGTGATGTTGGAGCGTAAACAAGAAGCCATGCTTGTATCCGAAGCCAACGCTCAGGTCAGCTCAGAAACCTTAGAAACCGAAGCCAATTACTATCGAAATATTGATAACGTCTATCAACTCCTAAGTGTCGAAGCACTGGAGATGGAGTTTGGCTATAGTTTGATTCCACTCATTGATGAGAAGAGTGGCGGTGTCTTCATTGATCGCATCGTCATGTTTCGTAAGAAATATGCGGGTGAAATGGGCTTTGTCGTTCCGAGTGTCAAATTGAAAGACAGCGCGATTTTGAATCCCAATCAATATGTCATTCGTTTAAAGGGTGAAGAAGTCACCCGTGGTGATGTTTTAGTAGATCATCTTTTGGCGATTGCGGCAGGCGATGTCAAACAAAGCATTGATGGCATTGATACGATTGAACCTGCTTTTGGTTTACCTGCGAAGTGGATCCATGAGAAACAACGCATCAAGGCGGAAATGGCAGGGTATACCTTGATTGATCCAACAAGTGTCATCGTGACACATCTCAGTGAAATCATTAAGACACATGTGGATGAGCTCCTGACACGTCAAGAAATGCATACTTTGATCGATCATCTTAAGAGTAAGAATGAGAAATTGGTTAATGAACTAATCCCGAACATCGTAAGTGTTCAAAGCCTACACAAAGTCTGTACCAATCTCTTACGTGAACAAGTCAGTATTCGCGACTTAGAAACAATCTTGGAGACCTGTGGTGACTACGCAGCCATTCGTGATATCGATGTGCTAACAGAATATGTACGACAAGCATTGAAACGTACCATTACCGCGAAGTATGCGGAGAATCGTCAGCTTAAAGTTCTAACACTGGATGCGAACATTGAGAATCGCATCATGGACAGTGTTAAAAAGGTGGATAATGGTTCCTACCTTGCCCTAGATCCCGATACCATGCAAAACATCATCCAAGTCACACGGGATGAAATTGATCGTGTCAAAGATTTGATTCCTCATTCCATCATTCTGACTTCACCGATTGTACGTTCATATTACAAAAAATTGGTCGATCAGTTCTTACCGAATATCGTTGTCTTATCGTTCAATGAAATCGATATGAATGTCCAGATTCAAGGCGTTGGAGGTATCTCATGGACGCAATGAGTCTCCAAGCTGAAATCGCAAACTACCAAGCCAATCCACACATTGATCATCGAAATTTCTTAATCGAAGAGGCTCTACCTATTGTGCATAAAGTTGCACGTCAGTCCCGTAATCTCTATGGCTATCATTTGGACTTTGATGATGTGGTATCGATTGGCATCATTGCCTTGGTGGAATGCATTGAAGATTATGATTCTCATAAAGGGATGAGCTTTGAGGCCTATGCTTATACCAAGATTCGTTTCAGATTGATTGATGAGCTCGGATCTTTGGGCTTTGTGCCTCGTCGTGTACGACAAGAAGCGAAGCGCGTTCAAGAAGCGTACTCACAATTAGCCCACAGCTTGATGCGTGAGCCCAGTCATGCGGAATTGGCAAAGCACTTGGATATGGATGCGAATGATCTCAGCCACCTCTTACAGGATAATTCTGGCTTTCAACTGATGAGTTTTGAGGCCATGCAAGAGAGCTATGGTGATAAGGATTTGGTAGATCACAATGCAGTTGATCCTGAGTTGTCTTTTCTGAAAAAGGTAAACCTAGAATTACTAATGGAAGCCTTAAAACAACTACCTGAACGTGACCAACAACTCATTAGTCTCTATTACTATGAAAATCTAAGACTCAAAGAGATTGGTCAAATCTTCGATGTCTCTGAAGCGCGTGTATCGCAGATGCATGCGGGTATCTTAAAGAAGCTTAAAGCTTTATTGGAGGATTAAGATGGCAAACGGATTCTATACAGCAGCCCAAGCGATGTTACTGACGCAAAGACGTTTAAATGCCTTGGCAAACAATGTCGCCAACATCAACACAACGGGATATAAACGAAGTGATGTCATTCAGTCATCCTTTCAAGATCAATTAAGTTTAAGAATCGATCAGATGGGTTCTCAAGAACTAGGTTCCATTCAACGTCTTGTTGGGATTGATTCAATCAATACCGTCTTTGATCAAGCCAATCTAGAAGCGACCGATCGTAAACTTGATTTATCGATCGCATCCGATGGCTTCTTCACGATTCGTACCAACAATGGTTTGATGTACACCCGTGATGGACACTTTAACATCGACACAGAAGGCTACCTCATCACAAGCAATGGTGGACGCGTACAAGGCATTAATGGAGATATTCGACTCACCAGTGAAGAAATAAGTGTAGACCAACAAGGCTGGATACGAAATGAACAGAATCAAATCATCAGTCGCCTAGACATTCGTTCCACCGAAGACATCACGTCCCTACAACGCATGAACGATGGGACCTACAGAGATCAAAACCAAGTTCTTAGACCGGTCGATGCCTATGTCGTACAAGGGATGTTGGAACACTCCAATGTGGATGTGAATCAAGAAATGACACGCTTGATGGAAGTGCAACGGAACTTCCAAAGTGTCGCCAACGCATTAAAACTCATTGATCGTTTGAATGAACGTGCGGTCAATGAAATCGGAAAGGTTTAATCAATATGAACAACGCATTTAAAACCGGTGCTTCCGGACTCAAAGCGCATCAGACGCGCATCGATAACATCGCAAATAATATCGCCAATGTGCAAACAACAGGCTTTAAGAAAACGGATGTGGAGTTTGAGGACTTGTTGTATACGCAGTTTGATGCCAATGATTTGAGCAAAGTGCAAGGTCATGGGGTCAAAGTTCAAGGAACACCAATTGATTTCACAGCAGGAAGTTTGATGCAAAGTGATCAAGCCTTGGATATCGCGATTGTAGGGGATGCCTTCTTTGCACTCCTCGATCAAAATGGGGTGAGTTATACCCGTAATGGTTCCTTCCGTATCAGTGAAGAAAACAATGTGCCTTATCTTGTGAATGCGAATGGCCAATATGTCCTAGACAACAAATTGAACAGAATCGTGATTCCTACAAAAGAAGATCGATCCATTAACCAAGACGCATTACTCAATACCATTGGAACCTTCAGCTTTGCAAACAACAATGGCCTAATCAAAGCCGACAACACCAGTTTCTTAGCCACAGAAGCCAGTGGTGCCATCACAGCACTGAATGCTGGTGATGTGGAGTTAAGACCTTACACTTTAGAACAAGCCAATGTGGACTTGGGAAAGAGCATAGTAGAGCTCTTAGAAGGCCAACGTGCCTTCCAGCTCAATGCACGCGTTGTACAAACCGCAGATCAAATCGAAGATATCGTGAATAATCTGCGCTAAGCAGGAGGTAAATTATGGATACACCCAAAATGGAGATCAAAGCCTATGACTTTCGGTCGCCAAAGAAGTTCGCAAAGGAACAACTTAAAACAATTGAAAGTCTTCATGAGAACTTAGCACGCAATCTCAGTTCAATGATTACCGGTTTAACGCGGTCTTTTTGTGAGATTCAAATCACCCAAGTCGAAAAGAAACGCTATTCAGAATATACGAATAGTCTTTCTGATTTTGCCTTGTTCACAAGTTTTGATTTGATTCCCATTGATGAGAGCATCGAAATTACGCTCCTTCTAATGACCATTCATCCTGAGATTGCTTATTTCTTAATCGACAAGCTCATGGGCGGCGATGGTTCTGGGTACAACTTGATAAGAGAATTTACCGAGATAGAGATGTTGCTGTTTGAAAAGTTCTTGAACAAAGTGGGACGCCAAATCGAAATAAGCTGGGCGAAATATCTTGAGATTGAAGCTGCAATCAAGACAACTGAAATGAACCCTCGCATCATCCAGATGTTGGCACCTGAAGATATCGTTGTGGTGATTGACTACAAGGTGACATTCGAACACTTTGAAAGTCCGATGAAGATATGTCTTCCTGCTCAAGCCTTAGAAATGATGATGGATCGCTTTACCCCCAAGTTTGCCAAGAGTTCGAATAAAAAAGCGGATGACAATCGGGATGAGATGCAGCGTACTGCGGTTCTTAATGCCTTAAAGGTTGCGGAAGTGGAACTCAAGGTTGTACTCGATGAAATCCAATTGGATCTCAACGATGTCTTACAACTGGAAATCAATGATTTGATTCCACTCACAAAGAGATACGATGAACCCGTAACCGTAAAGTTGGATGATCATCCTTGGTATACCGCAAAACTGGGTGAGACGAAGTTTCAGAAAGCGGTCAGAATTGAAAGTCTGATCGATACGGAGGACGTATGACAAAGAACCATGAACAAGAATTGTTGATTCAANNGTGAAGTCACAGTACCCTACAGAACTTGCATTAAGCATGCGTGAAAATATCGTAACGGCGAAGACACAGTACCAAGGTGCGTTTAATACGCATTCAATGACCTGCTTTGAACATGAAGATGTGGAGACTCTCCTCAAAATCCTCATGGGCCAACAAGATGAACCGCTCATCTTTGATGATTTTGGTTTGAGTGCATTTGGTGAGATCGTGTCGAGTTTCCAAAGTGGTTTCACTCAAAGTCTAAGTGGGCTCTTAAGTAAGAATATTCATTTCGAACGCCCTGAAACGCATATCATTACCGTTAAGGATGCCGGACTCTCTCCATTTCCTGCAAAAGTATTCACAGTAACATTCATCGTGGAGTACAAGTCTGGTCAGATGCCAATTGTGATTCATTTTGACTACAATGCCATCACTTCACTCTTAGACCAACCCTTAAACAATACCAAATCCATCAACAATACTCCTAAGATGAATGGTATTGAAGAAGTGCAGGTCAAAGAACTTAGAGTGCCTAAGTTCACCCCAAACAATGACACCATTCAGAATGCGGATCCGCAGAAGAATCTCAATCTGATTATGAATGTTCCATTGAATGTATCGGTGGAGATTGGTAAGACGAAACATCGGATCAAGGATGTGATGAATTTTGCGGCGGGGTATATCCTTGAATTGGATAAACCACTTGGTGCACCTGTCGATATCGTTGTGAATGGTCAACTCATTGCCAGAGGTGATGTGGTGGTCATTGATGAGAATTTTGCGATAAGAGTTACAGAAGTCATCAACACACAAGTTACTTTATCAAACGATTAAATCAAAGAGACATTCTAAACTATCGACACAAAAGCGATAGTTTTTTTAGTTCTAATTTAAGTTCTGTTCAACCCAATCGATGTATTGGTGAGGGTAGTTTACCTCATTCTCAGAAGCGAAAGGGAATTCGCTTAACATTCAAGGAGGAATAACAATGAGAATTCAGCATAACATCGTGGCGTTGAACGCCCACCGTAACTCTACGGTGAATCAAGCTTCCGTGTCCAAGAACATGGAAAAATTATCATCCGGCTACCGAATCAATCGTGCGGGTGATGATGCGGCAGGTCTATCCATTTCGGAAAAGATGCGTTCGCAAATCAAAGGTTTGGATCAAGCAACCCGTAATGCGCAAGACGGTATTTCTTACATCCAAACTGCAGAAGGAGCATTGACAGAAGTATCCAGTATGCTTACACGTGCTAAAGAACTTGCAGTACAGTATGCAAATGGAACTTATAGTACCAAGGATCAAGAAAATATTGAAGCAGAATTGACTTCACTTGGTGCTGAGGTAAAGAGTATACTAGAAAACACAAAGTTTAATGGTCAGAATGTATTTACTTCACAGGTTAACATTGCAATTACACATGATGGAACAGGACCACTGCAAATTACAAAATCATTAACTGAAGCAACTGGTAGCAATTTGGAAGCACTCGCTTCAGTAGTTGATGCAACAGGGATTGTGACTTCGAAATTGACCAGTGCGTCAACAGCTTCTGAAATTGATGCCATGATTGATGATGTTAACACGACTCGTGCAGATTTCGGCTCAAAACAAAACCGCTTAGAACACACTATCAATAACTTAGCGACAACATCAGAAAACCTCGTTGCTTCTGAATCTCGTATTCGCGATGTGGACATGGCTAAGGAAATGATGGAAATGACGAAGAACAACATCCTTGCTCAAGCAGCGCAAGCGATGATTGCTCAAGCCAACCAACAACCACAATCCGTTCTACAATTATTACGCTAATCACTGAGCGAAAAGGACTTCGCTAACGTTTCAAGGAGGAAACACAAATGAGAATTCAACACAATATCGTAGCATTAAATGCTCACCGTAATTCGACAGTAAATCAAGCTACCGTGTCCAAGAACATGGAAAAATTGTCATCCGGCTACCGAATCAATCGTGCGGGTGATGATGCGGCAGGTCTATCCATTTCGGAAAAGATGCGTTCGCAAATTAAAGGTTTGGATCAAGCAACTCGTAATGCGCAAGACGGTATTTCATTCATCCAGACTGCAGAAGGCGCATTGACTGAAGTATCAAGTATGTTATCACGTGCCAAGGAACTTACTGTTCAAAGAGCTAACGGGACCTATAGCACAAACGATACTGCCAATATTAATGCAGAGTTGACATCGTTAGGCTCAGAAATTAGTAATATCTTGACTAATACAAAATTCAATGGTACAAACGTTTTCTCGCCAGCAGCAGATGTTAAAATCGCAATAACCCATGATGCTGGACTATCTCTAGATATACAAGCTGCTACTGCTATGATTACTGCAGTTACCGTTACTACACCTCTCTCCAATGTCGCGACTACAGCTGCGAACGTGGACACAATGATTGACGCTGTAAATACTCAACGTGCTGTTTACGGTTCTCAACAAAATCGTTTGGAACACACCATCAACAACCTTTCTACTACTTCTGAAAACCTAGTTGCTTCGGAATCCCGTATTCGCGATGTGGATATGGCGAAAGAAATGATGGAAATGACGAAGAACAACATCCTTGCTCAAGCAGCGCAAGCGATGATTGCTCAAGCCAACCAACAACCACAATCCGTTCTACAATTATTACGTTAATCAGTCTGAATCCCAAAGCAATTGAATCGCTTAGGGATTCTTTTTTATTGAATATGGTGTTATTCGGCAGATGAGGA